>NZ_JAAWWD010000068.1 GCF_021404545.1 Aestuariivita sp. | reverse complement strand
AAATGCGGGGATCTTGATTTCAAGATCGTCCGGCCGGTCCGCAGTCAGGTTAAGGTCACGACCGCAGAGCGTTGGTCGATCCCCTTGGGGTTGGATTCACATTCGAAGTGCAACTTCTGTATGAAAACAGGAGTTTGTGCGGAGGAAAATGAGTGGGAAAGCACGATAGCCAACTGAGCCTGGAGGAAGGCCGCAAGCTTTGGAGGTGGCGTGATGCTGGGATCGCGATCCGGGAGATCGCGGCCAGGCTCAGCCGAAACCCCTCCACGCTGCACCGGGAGATCCGTCGGAACACGCTGATCGTACCGGATGATCCAAGACACCCTTGTCACTCCACCGTTTCCAACGGTTGTATAGCGTCTTGTGCGGCCCATAGGCAGCAGGGGCGTCTCGCCACCGCAAACCATTGCGATTGATAAAGATAATCCCACTCAGCACACGCCGGTCATCGACGCGGGGTCTGCCGTGGGACTTTGGAAAGAAGGGCTCAAGACGCGCCATCTGCGCGTCGCTCAACCAAAAAAGATCAGACATGTTCACCGCTCGTCTTTCGTGCCGTGAATCACGCCGCTAGACGGAAATCAATGGATCCTGACCCTAGCCACGGGTCATCAGGGACGGCAGGTACGTGGCGATCTGCGGAAAGACGATCAACAGGAACGTCGCCAGCACCAGTACCATAAAGAACGGCAATGCCATGCGTGCAACCTTCAGCAGATCATGGCGGGTCATGGACTGCAGGATGAACAGGTTGATCCCCACCGGTGGCGTGATCTGCGACATCTCGATGACGACCACAAGGTAGATGCCAAACCAGATCAGGTCGATGCCCGCAGCCTGCACCATGGGCATGATCACCGAGGCGGTGAGCACCACAATCGAGATCCCGTCGAGGAAGCACCCCATGACCACAAAAAGAAGCGTGAGCGCGATGAGTAGCTCGAACTGGCTGAGATCAAACGATCCGACCCATGTGGCCAGCGCGCGCGGAATGCCGGTAAACCCCATTGCCACGGACAGGAATGCGGCGCCCGCAAGGATCAGCGTGATCATGCAGGTGGTTTTCGTGGCCCCCGCGACACTCTCGGCGAAGGAGGTCCAAGACAGCATGCCGCTCAGCGCGGACAACACAAGCGCACCCAGGACACCGACTGCTGCCGCCTCGGTCGGAGTGGCGATACCTGCGTAGATCGAGCCGATGACCGCGAAGATCAGCGCCAGCATCGGAAACAGCCCGGCGGTGGCGCGGATGCGCTCCAGGAAGGGGATGCGCGGCTCGCGGGGCGGGATGCGGTCGGGGTTCATCAGCGACCAGATCATGATGTAGCCCATGAAAAGCAGCATCAGCATCAGCCCTGGCAGGATGCCTGCGATGAACAGTCGGCTGATGGACACCTCGGCGGCCACCCCATAGACGATCAGGATGATGGAGGGCGGGATCAAAAAGCCCAGCGTCGCAGAGCCTGCGAGGCTGCCCACGATCATCTTCTGGTCATAGTTGCGCTTTTCCAGCTCGGGGATGGTGATCCGGCCGATGGTCGCGGTGGTGGCCGCCGATGAGCCCGAGACGGCGGCAAAAAGCCCGCAACTGACGACATTGACATGCAAGAGCCGCCCCGGCAGTGCGTTCATCCAGGGTGCAAGGCCGGTGAACATACTTGCCGCCAGCTTTGTGCGGTAAAGGATTTCGCCCATCCAGATAAACAGCGGCAGCGCCGTGAGCGCCCAGGACCACGATTGCGCCCAGATGGTTGTTGCCATGATCGCGCCAGCGGGCGCGTTCGTGAAAACGGCGATACCCAGAAAACCCACAACCGCCAGCGTGAGCGACACCCAGATGCCGCAGGCCAGCAGCACCAGCATGGCCCCAATCAGGACAAAAGAAACGACGTTAGGGTCCATTGCAAGCGGCTTCTCGCGGGACGGCGCATGTGGCTGGTCGCATCAGATATCTCCTGCACCATCAAGCGGCGCATCGCGCTCCGCTTCGGCCTGATTGAACACGGTATCGCGGCCCAGAATGGCGCTGACGAGATCCTCAAGAATTGCCACGGCGAAAAGGGTCACACCGATGGCCATGCCCATCTGCGGGATCCACAACGGCACGGGCACCAGTCCCGAGGTCAATTCGCCCCGGCTGGCGTTCTGCACGACCATATACAACGTGTGCCATGCCAAAAGGCCGGTGATCCAGGCCGCCATCGCAAGGGCAAGGATCAGCATGATCCGCCCGCCCGTGCCGCTGAGCAGTTGAACGAACAGCGTGACGCGGATGTGGCTGCCGCTTCGAAAACTGTAGGCGAGCCCCAGAAACGAGGTCGCGGCAAGGCAAAAGCCCGCGAATTGATCGGCGGACGGAATGATGGTTTCGAACTGCCGCGCCACGATTTGCGCTGTGACGATGACGCAAATGGCGACCAGAAAGACGCCCGCCAATGCGCCAGCGGCCCTATAGACCGCATCAAGACCGCGCGTGATCATCCCATCGTCCTCCCCATTTCCGCCCCTGACCGGGTGCGCGGGGGCAATAGGAACTGCCCCCGCGCGGTCTTTACTTCACGGCGTCCAGAATGGCTTGGGCTTCGGGGCCCACATCCGCGGCCCAGTCTGCCGCCATCTGCGCACCGACGGCGGCCAGATCGGCGGACAGGGCCTCCCCGGCTGTGTGCACGGTCATGTTCTCGCCCAGGCTGTCGACCGAAACACCGGCCACCTCCTGGCTCATCTCCCAGCCACGCGTCTCGGCAGCGGCAGCCGCCGTCAGGATCGCCTGTTGCTGGTCTGCGGGCAGACCCGAGAAAGCGGCTTCGTTGACGATGATCATGTTCTTGGGAAGCCAGGCCTGCAGATCATAGAACTGGGTGGTAAAGTCCCAAGCCTTGGTGCGCGCGCCGGTGGCGCCCGACGTCACCATGGCGTCCACGATCCCGGTCGAGAACGCCTGAGGGATCTCGACGGCCTCGATCGTGGTGGGCGACGCACCCAGCAGTTCGGCCATCCGCGCCGTTGTCGCGTTGTAGGTGCGGAAGCGCAGACCCTCCAGATCGCTTCCGACGTTCAGCTCCTTGTTGGTGAAAAAGCCCTGACCAGGCCACGGCACCGCATAAAGAAGACGGATGCCATCCTCGGCCAGTTTGGCTTCGACCAAGGGGCGTTGCGCGTCCCACAGCGCCTTGGCGTCGTCATAGGTGGTGGCGATGAACGGGATGTTATCGGCGCCAAAGATCGGATCCTCGTTAAAGAGATTGGCCATCAGCACCTCGCCGATTGGGACAAACTGGTTCTGAACCGACCGCTTGATTTCGGGGTGTTTGAACAGCGACGCACCGGAGTGGACGGTAATGCTCAGGCCACCATCGGTCGCGGCGGAGATGTCTTCTGCAAATTGCAGGATGTTCTGGGTGTGAAACTCACCCTCCGGGTATGGCGTCGCCATATCCCAGGACGTTTCGGCAAAGACCGGTGCCGCGGACCCGATCAGGATGGCTGTGGCGGACAGGGCCGCCAGTGATTTGAGTGTTTTCATCGTTGTCTCCCTGGTGTTGTTGTTCACTGTCGTGGGCGTGAAGATGCCCCTTGCCCACCCCTTGCCGGGGCAGATCGTTATGGCGAATGTGGCCACAGATGCGGGACCTGCGCAAGTGTGGCGCTCCGCTCAGTAGCTGCGCGGCAATCCCAGAACATGCTGGCCCAGAAAGCCGAAAATCATGTTCTTCGAGATCGGCGCGGTCTGATAAAGTCGGGCCTCGCGCCACTTGCGCTCGATCCCGTATTCGCGCGCGAAGGCAAAGCCGCCATAGGTCTGCATGCACACCTCCGCACAGGCCCAGGAGGCGTCAGCGGCCAGCAGTTTCGCCATGTTTGCCTCGGCACCCGCCTTGCCGCCCGCATCGAACACGGCTGCGGCCTTGGTCACCATCAACTCGGCGGCCTGCGCCTTGGCATAGACATCGGCGATGGGAAACTGGATGCCCTGATTGGCCCCGATCGGCCTGCCGAAAACGGAACGGTCATTGGCATAGTCACAGGCTTTTTCGATGAAAAATTTAGCGTCCCCGATGCATTCCGCGGCAATCAAGATACGTTCCGCATTCATGCTGTCGACGATATAGCGAAAGCCCTTGCCCTCTTCACCGACCAGCGTATCGGCCGGGATCTCGACATTGTCGAAAAAGACCTCGCAGGTGTTGTGGTTGATCATCGCGTCGATCTTGGACAGCGAGAGGCCGTTTTTTCTGGCCTCGTTCATGTCGATCAGGAAAACCGACATCCCGTCGGAGCGTTTTGCACACTGGTCCGACGGTGTGGTCCGGGCAAGCAGCAGCATCAGATCGGATTCAAACGCGCGTGAGGTCCAGACCTTCTGGCCGTTGATCACATATGTGCCGCGCTCGGTCTTTTCGGCCCGCGTCTTAAGCTGGGTCGTGTCGCTGCCGGTGGTCGGCTCGGTGACGCCAAAGGCCTGGAGGCGCAGCTCACCCGTCGCGATTTTGGGAAGGTATTTCTGCTTTTGCTCTTCGGACCCGTGTTTAAGCACCGTGCCCATTGTATACATCTGTGCGTGGCACGCTGCGGCGTTGCAGCCCTTTGCGTGGATCGTCTCCAGGACTGCCGCCGCCGCCGATAGCGGCAGACCCGACCCGCCATACTCCTCGGGGATCAGAGCGCCCAGAAAACCGCTTTGCGTCAGGGCGGTCACAAACTCTTGCGGATAGGCGTCTTCTTTGTCGAGCTTCATCCAATACGCGTTCGGAAAGTCATCGCAAAGCTTGCCGACCGCGTCGCGGATGTCGTCCCACACCGGGTTAACGGGCATCGAGACCATGTCAGGGTCATAGTGGTTCATGAGAAAATCCTTCAAATGACATTGCGCGCGCGAAAGTCGGCGATTTCTGCCTGCGAAAGCCCGACATCTGTCAGGATTGCGTCGGATTGCGCGCCCGCATCGGGGGCAGAGGCATAGATCGTTGCAGGGGTACGCGACAGTTTCACGGGCTGCGCCACCAGACGCGTCTCGCCCCGCGCATGGTGGTGGACCGGGGCGGCCATGCCCAGATGCCGGACCTGCGGATCGGCAAAGACCTCGTCCATCGCGTAGATCGGCCCGGCGGGTACGCCAACCTCTTCCAGCGCCGTGACCCAGTCGCTGGTGCTTTTCGTGACAAAGATCGGCGCAAGCAAAGCCCAAAGGTGCGGGCGGTTTTCAAACCGTGCGGCATTGGTGGCATAGGCTGCGTCCGTGCCCCAGTCAGACCGGTCGATCAGATCGCAAAAGGCGCGCCATTGCGCGTCACTGCCAACGCCGAGGTTCAGGTAACCGTCGGCGGTGGCGACAACGCCCATCGGGGTCACATAAGGGTGTTCATTGCCCGAGCTTTGCGGCACCTCACCCTCCACCAGATAGCGGGCGGCCTGAAAGTCCATCATCGCGATCTGCGCCTCCAGCAGGGAGCTTTGGACCCACTGGCCCTGCCCTGAGGTCGTGCGCTCCTGCAACGCCACAAGGATACCGATGGCCGCATAAAGGCCCGAGGCGCTGTCTGCCACCGCTGCGCCCGCGCGCATCGGCCCGACCTTAGGATCGCCGGTCACGCCCATCAGCCCGCCCATGCCCTGCGCGATCTGGTCAAAACCCGCGCGACCCGCATAAGGGCCGGTTTGACCGAAACCGGAGATGGAGGCGAGGATAATACGCGGGTTCACCTCGGCCAGTGCGGCATAGCCGAGCCCCAGCCGGTCCTTCACGTCGGGACGGAAGTTCTCCACCACCACATCCGCCGTTTCCACCAGCCGCAAAAACAGCGCACGCCCGTCGGGGTCCTTGAGGTTGAGTGTCAGCGAGCGTTTGTTGCGGTGCAGGTTCAGCATGTCATAGCCATGCCGCGCGCCAGACACGCCTGCGGAGGGATCCTTGCCCGCCGGGGCCTCGATCTTGATCACATCGGCTCCGAAATCGGCCAGCACGCGGCAACAGGTGGGGCCTGCGCGCACACGGGTCAGATCCAGCACTTTCAGGGTGTCGAGGGCGGTCGATTTCTCAGTCATCTGCGCTCTCCATGACGCGGCCTGCCCCGTCGGGGTCGGCGCTGGCATACCAGTCGCCTATGCCACTTGAGGTCATGAAGATCGTGTCGTCGCGCGCTTGCAGCAGGTCCAACGCGGCCTCGAAGTGATGCGCGATATGCGGCACGCCGATGATATGCGGGTGCAGCGCCAGGGTCATTACGCGCGGCTGGCTCTGCAATTCACGCTCGAAAGTGGCCAATGTGGCCTCCACCCGTTTGAGGTATTCGTCGGTGGATCCGTTCTGGATCGCATAGACCGGCACGTCGTTCAGCTCAAAACTGTAAGGCAGGGACATCAGGGGACCGTGTTTCGTCTTTATCCAAGTGGGCAGGTCATCGAGAACCCAATCGTGCAGGAACTCGATCCCTTCGGCCTTGAGGATGTCAGGCGTATCTTCGGTTTCGCCCAGACCCGGGCCGAGCCAGGCGCGGGGGCGGGTGCCGCCCGCCTGTTCCAGCCGGTCGAGGCAGCGGCGGATCACGTCGGCCTCATCACCGGCCTGTTTCAGCGATTGCTGGAACCAGCCATGCCCGACCAGTTCCCAGTTTGCCTCCGTCACCGCGTCCATCAGGCTGGGATAGACATCCGCCACCTGCGCGTTGAGAAAGGCGGAACACGGCAGGCCCCTGCGCGTCAGCATGCCGAGAATGCGCGGCATGCCACAGCGCAAGCCGTATTCCACCCACGAGAAATTGGGCACATCGGGCGGTGCGGGCGTGGCACCATGGGGCGCGGGAATGATGCCGCGCGGCATGGCACGTTCGATGGGCCAGTATTCGATATTCATCGCGATATGCACGATGAGCGGCTTGCCCTCGGGGGCTGCCAGGGCAGGCCGGTCCGAGGACAGCTGAAACGGGATGCGCGGGTTCGATGGCATGGTGACCTACTCCACGTGTAAACGGATGTCGGATGGCTTCCAGGTGACGCGCAGCGGCGCGCCCGCCTCAGGCAGGCCGTCATCCGTGTCTGAGATCACGCGGCTGATCATCTCCGTGCCGTCGGGCAGGCGCACCAGGTGCGATGTGGTCAGCCCCAGATACACGCTTTCGGTATAAGCCCCCTTGATCGAATGGGCGTCCGCGGCCGCATCGGCGTGATCAATCGCCACGCATTCCGAGCGGATCGACAGGTTCACAGGCTGCCCATCCTGCACGTGCAAGCCCCGGGTGTCGACGCTCAGCCGCGCGCCCGCCACATCGACGATGGCCGAGGTGCCGTTGGCGGTGGCGATCTTGCCGCTGAGCATGTTGTTTTCGCCCACGAAGCTGGCGGTGAATGTCTTGTCCGGCGCGCGATAGATGTCGCGCGCGTTGCCGCATTCGACCAGATTGCCATTGGCGATCAGCGCGATGCGGTCCGCAACCGTCATCGCCTCTTCCTGGTTGTGGGTGACGTGGATGAACGTAATGCCGACCTGTTCCTGCAAATGCTTGAGCTCAAGGCACATGTCCTTGCGCAGCTGCGCATCAAGCGCCGCCAGCGGCTCATCGAGCAGCAGGATGTCGCGGTCCAGCACGATTGCGCGCGCCAGTTGCACCCGCTGCTGCTGACCGCCGGACAGCTCATGCGGCTTGCGGTGGGTGAACTGCGACAGCCCCACCTGCTCCAGCGCATAATCGACTTTTTCGGCGATCTTGTCCTTGCGCAGGCCCGCGACCTTGAGCCCATAGCCCACATTCTGCGTCACCGTCATGTGCGGGAAAAGCGCATAGGCCTGAAACACCATCGTCGTGGGGCGTTTGTCGGGGGGCAGGTGACCCACGCTCTGACCGTTCAGCAAAACTTCGCCGCTGGTGGGCCGGTGAAAGCCACCGATGGTGCGCAAGAGCGTCGTCTTGCCCCCACCGGACGGCCCCAGCAGCACGAAATACTCGCCCGCACCGATGGTCACGTTCACGTCGCGCAGGGCTACGAAATCGCCATAGTGTTTGGACAGGTTGCGCACCTCGACGGCGGGCGGTCTCGGGCTGGTCATATCAGGTGTCCCCTTGGTCATGACATCACCGGTTCCGCCTTGGCACGCGCGGTGCGCGACAGGCTGTCAGCCCGGAGCATTGTAAACAGGATGATGGAGCCGATCACGGCAATTGCAATGAAGCTGACCAGCGCGGACATCGCATAGCTTTGCGGCGACATTCCGGTGTTGAGCATCTGGCTGATCAGAACGGTTGTGAACGTGTCAAAACCGCCCTTGAGCAGGCTGGTACGGGTGTATTCGTTGAACACCAGGATCACCGTGAAAGAGCAGGCCGAAAAGACGCCCGCACGGATCTGCGGAAACTCGATGTCCCAGAAGGCGCGCCAGCCGTTCGCCCCGCAGGCCCGCGCGGCTTCGGTCTGTTCGGGGCGGTAGCGGCCCATGGTGATCAGGATCACCACGAAGGAATAGGGGATCGTATAGATGATCAGGCCGATGGTCGCAGTCAGAAAGCTGAGCCGGAACCAGCTGTCGAATATCGTGGTGCCCAGCAGATCGCCCAGCCACACGAAGGTCAGGTTCAGGTTCTTGAAAAACACCAGCAGCGCCGAACCGAGGATATCTGGAGGCACAAAGAGCGGCGCCAAAAGCAGGAACACCGGGAAGAGCTTGTTGTTGGCCGATTTGTAGTATTTCGCCGCCAACAGCGCCATGGGCACAGCGATCACCGTGACCACCACCGCCAGCATGAAGGTCCAGCGCAGCGCGCCGATCAACAGCTCGTCCGAGAAGATCAGACCGTACCATTCCAGCGTGAAAACATACGCGTTCGCGCCAAAGCCGTTGGCGTTGAACGACACATACATCACATAAAGCACCGGCGTCATCAACGTGGTCACCACCAACAGCAGATACGCCCATTTCAGCTTGTGCAGCAGCGGATTGTCGTAATCGTTCATCTTGGGGTCCTAGCTCAGCGGCGACAGGATTTTGGTCAGGTCGAACAGCTTGTGCCCGATCCAAAGCAGCGTCATCAGCGTCGCCATCATGATCGCGCTCACCGCCATGGCCAGCGGGAAATCCAGAGCGGTGATAGCCTGGGTCGCAATCAGGCCCGCGTTCACGGCCCCTGCCCCGCCCAGGATGTTGGGCAGCAATGCAACCCCCAGACCATTGACGAAGATAAAGACCGACCCCGCGAAGATGCCGGGGGCCGCAAGCGGCAGGATCACGTCCTTGAAGCGGCGCCACGGACCCACGCCCAGATCGTCACAGACCTCGAAAATGTATTTCGGCACCGCCTCCATGGCCAGAAAGCCCGCAAAGACGATGAACGGCAAAAAGGACAGCACCTCGCCAATCACTACGCCGGTGTGGGAATAAAGCAGCGCCGTGATCGGCTCGTCGATCAGGCCCAGATCCATCAGCGTGGAGTTGACCAGACCGTTGCGTTGTAGCACGGGGCGCAAGGCAAAGACGCGGATGATCTCGGAGACCATGAAGGGCAGGATGAACAGCAGAATCACCCGGTGCTGGGCGACCTGCGGCACGGATTTGCGAATAAAGACGGCGATGGGGAACCCCAACACAAAGCAGATCGCCACCGCGATCAGAGAGTATTTCATCGAATCGAGGAAATTGATCAGCCGTGCCGAGAAAAAGAAGTTTTCATAGGAAAAGAGCGTAAAGCCCGGCTCCATCCAGAACATCGTGCGCTCAAAAACTGAAAAGACCACTGTCAGCGCCATGGGAATGGCAAAGAACATCACCATGAAAACGAGCGGCGCGCGAAACACCCAAGGGGTCAGACGGTCGCGCCATGGCGTCACAGGGGGGGTGCCGACGGGTAAAGTGCCCCCGTCGGTCACGTCAGTTGTGGGGCTGGCCATGGAGTATCAGGCCGCCTGCACGCGGGCCCACCAATCCTGGTAGGCGCGGATATTGGTCGGAAAGACGTTCTGCCAGGAATTGCCCGGCACCGCGCGGCGCGCCAGCTTGCGCTCCAGCCGTTCGGACATGATCGCCTTGGTATCGGCATCGAACATATCGGGATTGGCATCCACGAAGTCCTGCACGCCTTCCATCTGGGGCGTGAAGCCCAGACCCGCCAGCGTCTGTGCGCCGAACCACGGGCTGAGATAGACATTGGCCAGGCTGTAGAACGCATCCTCCATGCCGCGATCCTTGCCGCCCTGGGTCAGCATGACGACGTTGTTCCACGACTGGTGGCCCTCTTTCATCGTGCCATAGCGAATGTCCTGGCCATTCTTGCGCGCGGCGAAGATCTGGATGACCTCCCAACAGGACGACACCAGCACCTCCTCCGACGACAGCAGATCCGCGCCGTTCTGCACACCGTCCCAGAAGGTGCGGAAGTGGCCCTTTTTCTTGAGGTCGATAAGGAACTCACAGGTTTGGCGCACCTCGTCTTCGGTCATGTCCGAGGGGTTGTCGATGCTGCCCTTGCCGGATTGCTTGAGGTAGATGGCGGTATTGGTCAGCGTCGGACCAAAGTCGTTCTGCATCGCTGCACGGCCCCGGAACTGGCTGTCGAAAAGCGCCTCCCATGAGGTCAGCTCCTCGCCGATCACATCGTGGTTGAACGCAAGGCTGTCGGCGTTGGAAATGTACGGCACGGCCACCACAGCGCCCTCGTGGCGGATGGTGTCGAAGCTTGAGCCGCCTTCCTTGTAGCTGGGCAGGATATTGCCCCAATTGGCGATACGCGACGTGTCCAGAGTGACGATGGCGCCCTGGGAGGCAAGCGCGTCTTCCATCCCGCCGCCATTGTCGGTCATCGCGTCATAAAGCGCGTTGCCGTCACCTACGACCATCTTCTGGATCGCCTCATCGGCGCGGGCGGACTTGGCGATGGCGTTGATGCCGATGCCCGCCTGGCTTTCCATGTCGGACCAGTCCTGCGCACCGACCTTGGCGATCCCGGGCGCCCACAGCTTGAGAGATTGCTGCGCGTAGGCCGTCGAGCCAACTCCGCCGAGTGCCGCGGTCGCGCCCATGAGAGCCATAAACTGTCGGCGGTTAAATTCACTTTGGTTCATCAGACTTCTCTCCTGTTGGGTCACACCGGCCTTTGGCGGACACGGGCTGTCGAAGCTGCCTTTTGACCGCATATCTCGATGCGCTCACAGGCCATGCTCACCACCTTCTGTGCTTTCGATTATGTCGACAGAAATCTTGTTAAGCAATAAATTTTTGTATGCAAAATGTTTTATCAAGATTGTGTATTTTTTCAGATAGTTATAGGATTTATCCTGAGTTGGACGGCTGAACTGTGTCGTCAAACGGGTTGATTTGCCCACAAAATTAGCCGACCGTACGCCAAATAATCCAAATTTTGTATGCGAAATGACAGAAGCCACCGCCCAACCTGAAGCTAAACTCATCGGGCTTTGCCGACGCCCCGTCGGGATGGATGTGCTCAAGCGCGCACGCTTCACCCTGCTTGATTGGCTGGGCTGCTGCATTGCCGCGCAGGGCTCGGATGTGGCGCGCGCTTTTGCGCGGGCCAGCCGGGTCCCAGAGACAGAGGTGATGCATGCCGGGCTCACATCCGCATCCTGCGACGCCCAGCAGGCGGCATTGCTGCTTGGGGCGCTCGGCAATGTGCTGGAAATGGATGACCTGCACCGCGCATCGATCCTGCATCCGGGCGATGCGGTGTGTGCGTCGACGTTGGCCGTCGCACTGCGCGCCGATCGCTCCGGGGCGGAGGTGCTGCGCGCGCTCACCCGAGGATACGAAGCCGCGATCCGCATCGGGCGGGTCGCCGCATCGGGCGGCTATACGACCTTCTATAACTCGGGCACCTGCGGCGTGTTCGGTGCTGCCCTTGCAGCCATGGATGTGATGTCAGACGACGAGACCGCCGTGGCCGACGCATTGGGTCAGGCCGGGATGATGGCATCCGGCATCTGGCAATGCCGCCTTGAGCAGACGTTTTCAAAGCAGCTCGCCACCGCCCATGCCGCGCGCGCGGGCGTGTTGGCAGCCGAGCTGGCCATGGCGGGCTTTCCGGGCGCGCGGGCAATTCTGACCGGGCCGATGGGATTTTTCCAAAGCTACTACCCCGGTGCCGATGTCGCCGCGTTGACGCGCCCCGGCGATTGGGCCCTGCTGGAGATGAGCTTCAAACCCTTTCCCGCCTGTCGGCACACCCATCCGGCCATCTCTGCGGCGCTGGACCTTGCGTCACGGGCAGCGTCGGCGCCTCCCGGACATATCGACATCCATACCTACCGCGCGGCGCTGGATTTTTGTGACGCACCGTGCCCAACCACGCCCGATCAGGCCCGGTTCAGCCTGCAACATTGCGTCGCTGTCGCGCTCTCGAAAGGTCGACCCGAAATCGCGGATTTCGACATCGAAGCGCTGAGCCGACCCGACATAGAAGCGCTTCGCGCAAAGGTCCGGCTGCATGTCGACCCTGCGCTCGACGCCGCGTTTCCGCAAGGCTATGGCGCACGCGTCAGCGTCACCTGGGCGGATGGCACCGTTGACGAGGCCATCTGCCCCGCGGCCTGGGGCGACCCGGAAAACCCAATGGATAACAGTGACTTGATCGCAAAGTTCTGCGCCAATGCGGCCTCTGGCAGGTTGCGCCCAGATCAAACGGATCGCATCCTCGGCGCCGTCATGGATCTGCCTGATGCCGCTGACCTGTCGGCCCTGAAATCCGCCTTTGCCATGGCGTTTACCCCAACACCGGAGGAGACCAGATGTCCCTGAAGCCCGCCATTGCGTTCCACGACCTCGACCCCGAGACCGGCTGGGAGCCTGTCCCCGGCGGCGCTGCCGGTGTGGAGCAAAAGATGTTGTCCGGTGCTCTGGATGAGGAGGCAAAGATCGGTGTGCGCACCCGCCTCATTCGCTTTGTGCCGGGCACCATCGCCCCGCATATCTTTCTGCACGACTATTGGGAGGAAGTGTATCTGATCTCCGGCAAACTGGTGAACGGCTGCGACGCGCAGGGTATGGGCGGCACCGAATATACCGCGCCCGCCTATGCCTGCCGTCCGCCGGGCACCGAGCATGGGCCGTTCACATCGAAAGACGGCTGCGTGTTCTTTGAAATTCAGTACTATCTGGGGGACGGGCATGGATCTTGAACTGTCTGGCAAGACCGCGCTGATCACCGGTGGCTCCAAGGGAATTGGCCGGGCGATTGCCGCCGCGCTCCTGGCCGAGGGCGTTTGGGTGACCCTGACCGCGCGCGATGCAGCACAGCTGGAGGCCACCCGGGCCGCGCTGGGGTCAGATCGCGTGCGTGTCCTGCCTGCCGATCTGTCCAGCGACGCCGGTCGGTTGCAGCTCTTGGATGTGATCGAGACGCCCGATATTCTGGTCAATAATGCCGGCGCGATCCGCCCCGGGCGCTTGGCCGAGATGACGATGGAGGATATACGCGGCGACTGGGATCTAAAGGTGTTTGGCTATATTCATCTGTGCCAGCAGGTGCTGCCGAAGATGGCGGCGCGGGGCTCTGGCACGGTGCTCAACATCATCGGGATGGGCGGGCGCGCGAACCGGGCGCCCTATATCTCGGGCGCGGCGGCCAACGCGGCACTGATTGCCTTCACCCAGGCGTTGGGAGCCGAGGCTCAGGCCTACGGGTTGCGCGTGCTTGGCATAAACCCCGCGCCCACGCTGACCGACCGGATGACGGATTTCATGAAAAACAGAGCGCGCGAAGAGTTGGGCGATGCCGCGCGGTGGCCTGAGATGGTCGACCCGGCGCGCTTTCCCTTCGGACGCCCGGCGAACCCCGAAGAAGTCGCCGCCCTGGCGGTGATGCTGGCCTCGCCCATCGTGACCTATGTCAACGGCACGGTGATTGATCTTGATGGTGGCGGACAATGGAGAGAGGCATGATGCATACGGAAGAACACGCGGGCGGGCGCCTGCTCCTGGCGCGCACGGGCGGGGTCGCGGCGCTGACGTTCAATGCGCCCGACAAGCTCAACGCCATGAATATGGCGATGTGGGAGGCGCTGGCCGAGATCTGCGCGCGCTTGGCCCAGGATGACAGCTTGCGGGTTCTTACCCTGACCGGCGCGGGCGAAAGCGCCTTTGTGGCGGGCGCGGATATCTCGGAATTCGGCGAAAGCCGCAGCGATGCCGCGCGTGCCGATGCCTACAATCGGGCCGTCGACCGCGCCGAGCATGCGCTGGAGGCGATGCCGGTACCGACGCTGGCGCTGGTGCGTGGCTATTGTATCGGCGGCGGTCTTGCGCTGGCGCTGCGCTGCGATTTGCGGCTGGCGCGCACGGATGCCCAATTTGGGATCACTCCGGCAAAGCTGGGTTTGGGCTATGGGTTTGATGGGGTGGCGTCGCTGCATCGGCGGCTGGGGCATGCGGTGACTGCCGATCTGATGTTCACCGGGCGCAGACTGGACGCGGCAGAGGCGCTGCAAAAGGGTCTGTGCGATTACGTCTATGCAGCCGACCGGTTCGACAGCGATTGCGCCGCCTATACCGAAACGCTGGCAAGCAATGCACCCCTCACCATCCGGGCGATCAAGGCAGCACTGGTTGAGTTGGCCAAGCCGCAGGCCGCGCAGGACCACAGCGCGGTTGATGCGATGGTACGCATCTGTTTCGACAGCCAGGATTATGCCGAGGGCCAACGCGCCTTTGCCGAAAAACGCGCGCCAGTATTCAAGGGTCGCTGAGCATGGGCACCGATCCGAACGACGCCATCGGCCGCCAGGAGCATATGACCGACACGCTGGATCTGCGCCAGGCCCGGCTGATGCAGCTGACGCTGGACCGCGATGTCAGCCTTGCGGTTGGAGATGCGCTGCCGCCGTTCTGGCATTACCTCTATTTCAACCCGCAGATCCGCGCCTCGGCTCTGGGGCCGGACGGGCATGAACGGCTGGGCCGGTTCATCCCCGATTTTGGCCTGCCCCGGCGGATGTGGGCCGGAGGCCGTGTGAGCATTCAGGCGCCCCTGCGGCTGGGCGAGACGGTCCAGAAGACATCGACCATCCGGGCGATCAAAGACAAGACCGGGCGATCCGGGCGGCTTTGCTTTGTGACCGTGGACCACGATTTCAGCGTGGGCGGCGCGCACCGCCTGCGTGAGACCCAGAACATCGTCTATCGCGCGCCCCCTGCCCCCGATATGGCCCCGCCGCCCGGCACGCCCGCGCCGGACGATGCCACATTCCGCCGCCGGATCACCCCCGATCCGGTGCTTTTGTTCCGCTACTCCGCACTGATCTTTTATGGTCACCGGATCCATTACGATCTCGACTACACCCGCCTGACCGAAGGCTACCCCGGCCTTGTCGTGCACGGACCGCTGACCGCAACATTGCTTGTGGATCTTGCGATGGAGCAGCTGGGTCTCCGTCAGCCCAGGGCCTTCGACATCAGCGCAATGGCTCCCCTGTTTGGTCCCGAGCCCTTCTGGCTTGAAGGCCGGGAGACGGAAGACGGCCTCTTTCTTTGGGCGCGCGGGCCGGACGATACGCTGGCCATGACCGTCACGCTGGAGGCCGATCCATGATTTCCCGGGAGAAGACTTCGATGACCAATCCGCTCTATGACACCGTTCTTGGACAGCGCGCTGACAGTTCCGCGCCGCTTTTGCATCTGCCGCAGGGCGAGGTGGTCAGCTATGCCGACATGGCCGCGCGGGTGGCGCGCATCTCGGGCTACCTGCGCGCGGCGGGACTGGAGAAAGGCGACCGGTTGGCAATGCAATGCCCCAAGTCACCCGCGGCGCTGGCGCTTTATCTGGCGTGCCTGCACTCGGGCGTGATTTTCCTGCCGCTGAACACAGCCTATACCCCTGATGAGATCGCCTATTTCGTCGGCGACGCGACGCCGAAGATCCTCGTGGTGGACCCAGACGCGCACGAGGCGCTGGCGCCGATCGCTGCCAAGAACGGAGCGAAGGTGCTTACGCTCGATGCGCAGGGGCGCGGCAGTTTCGCCAGCGCCGTAGCAGACGCGGCGCCCGCGCGGACACCCGTGACATGCAGCACCGACGATCTGGCCTGTTTTCTCTATACCTCGGGTACGACCGGGCGGTCCAAGGGGGCGATGCTGACACAAGGCAACCTGCTGTCGAATGCCGAAACCCTGACCACCTGCTGGAGGTTCACCGATCAGGATGTCCTGGTTCACGCCTTGCCGATCTTTCACGCGCACGGTCTTTTTGTGGCCTGCAACGTGTTGATGTGCGCGGGCGGGTCAATGATCTGGCTGAACGGCTTTAGCGTTGACGGTGTGCTGGGCGCCTTGCCACAGGCCACGGCCATGATGGGCGTACCGACCTTCTATACCCGGCTGATGGAGGATGCGCGCTTCACCCGGGATATAGCCGGGCACATGCGGCTCTTCACCTCGGGCAGCGCACCGCTCTTGGCAGAGACGCATATGCGTTTTGAGGAGCGGACCGGGCTCGCAATCCTGGAACGCTATGGGATGACCGAGACGGGTATGAACAGCTCCAACCCCTATGACGGCGCGCGCCGCGCAGGCACGGTGGGGCTGCCGCTGGACGGTGTCGCGTTGCGTGTGGTCGACGAGACCGGACTTGAGGTGCCGCAGGGCGAGATCGGGATGATCGAAGTGCGTGGCCCGAATGTTTTCAAGGGCTATTGGCAGATGCCTGACAAGACGGCTCAGGCGTTTCACCCCGACGGGTTCTTCATCACTGGCGATTTGGGGGTCTTGGATGCCGATGGTTATGTGACCATCGTCGGGCGCGACAAGGATCTGATCATTTCGGGTGGCTACAACATCTATCCCAAGGAGGTGGAGCTGATCCTGGATGATCAGCCCGGCGTGCAGGAAAGCGCCGTGGTCGGTGCGCCCCACCCGGATTTCGGGGAAGGTATCGTCGCGGTGCTGGTGGCTGATGAGGGGAGTCCGCTCGATCTGGCGGAAATCCGCGAGGCCGTGGCGGTGAAGCTGGCCAATTACAAGCGGCCGAAACACTATGTTGTGCTGGAGGCATTGCCGAGAAACACAATGGGCAAGGTCCAGAAGAACCTTTTGCGCGACGCTTATGCGGACCTGTTCCAGCCTGGGGCGCAACGCAGGCCACCCGCCAGCAGCGTGGCTTGATCCGGGTCCCGTTCAGAGCTGCGCGGCCAGCGCAAGAAGCGCCCGTTCCGCCCTTGCCGGGCCGACAAGCTGGAGCGAGATCACAGGCGGCAGACCGCCCATCGGTATGGCGAGCGCGGGCAGCCCCGCGATATTGGCAATACCGGTGAAATCCGCCTGTCCGACCGGAGGCCTTGTGCCGTGCTGAAACGTCGGCTCGGCCACTGTTGGCATCAACAACACCCGGTCGGTGCCGAGCGCCTCGATCACCGTCTCACGTGCGACACCGATGCGCCCGCGCACGTCTGCCAAACGCTCCGGGCTCAGGCTGCGCCCATAGGCGATCAGCTTTTGCAGTCCGGCGCTCAGTCCGGGTTGCGCACCCAGACTGTCGACTGCTTCGTGTTCGGTCAGCAGAAACGCATCGCCGCGCAGCCCGGGCAGGTCCAGGACCGGCCCGGCGGCGGGTGGCCCAAACAGGCCTTCCAACCGGCGCGCGGTATGGGCCATGGCCGCGCGGATTTCCGGCGTACAGTCATCCAATGTGGCAGCCAACGGCATGCACCATCCCGTCAGACCGGGCCCCGCGTCCACATCCAGCACGTCCAGCACGCGACCGATATTTGCAGGGCTTTGTGCCATCACCCCCAGCGCGTCGAAACCGGGCGCCAGCGGCAGGATGCCTGCCATATCCACCCTTTCGGCACCCAGTTTCAGGCCATAGACCCCGCAATAGGCCGCCGGGATCCGGACCGAGCCGAGCGTGTCCGTCCCAAGCGCCGCATCGACCGCTCGTGCCGCGACCGCTGCGGCGGATCCGCCCGAAGAGCCCCCCGCGCTGTGGCCGGGATAGGCCGGGTTTTCGCAACGGCCGAAATGCGGATTGTCCGTGGCCGCACCCAATGCCCCTTCGTCCATCATCAAGCGGCTCAACACCCCGGCCCCGGCCGCCCGAAGCGACGCGATCACAGGCGCGTCGGCAGGTGCGCTCCGGTCGACCCGGGGGCCGATGCCGGCCGTCCACGCCTGACCGGCGACGGAGATATTGGATTTCACCCCGATGCGCAGATCCGAAAGCGGCCCCGACGTGGCGGGTTGCGCAAAATCCAGCGGTGCCGAGACCTCGAAATCCTCGCAAAACCGGAATTGCGCGTTCAGCGCGGCGATGTCATTCTGATGCAGCCTCACAGAACGCCAGCCGCCTTTGCGATGGCCAGACGCCGATGCATGCCCTTGATCACCGGGGCCTCGATCAATGTGCCGTCGATCACGACTAGGCCCGAGGGCGATGCCTCAAAAGCGGCGACGATCTCCTGCGCGCGGGTGATTTCCTCGGCCGACGGCGTGAAGGCCGCGTTGATGGCCGCCAGGTTTGACGGGTGGATCGCTGCCTTGCCGGTAAAGCCGTTTTCCGCGGCGGTCCGGGCCGCGTGGGCAACGGTGTCGGCATTGCGAAAGTCCAGTTCCGGAACGTCGATCACGCCAATCTCGGCCGCCTTGGCCGCCTGCACGATGCGCGACCGGGCCATCCGCAGCGTGTCCGAATCCCTTGCAGCACCAAGATCGACCGACAGATCGACACCACCATACATCAGCGCGTGTAACCGGGGCGTGGCCTGTGCAATTTCGTGCACTGCGGCCAAACCGGCAGCGGTCTCCACCAATGCTATCAGGCCTGTGTCACTGCCCCCCTCTTCGAGAATGGAGGCGACCAGACGCAGTTCTGCGGCACTCGCGATCTTGGGCAACATGATCAGACCGGCGCGCGGTAGCATATCCGTCAGCGACGCCAGATCGCGCACCCCCGTCGCCGAGGACAGCGCATTTATCCGCAGCGCGCGAATAGGTCCGGCATCCACGGAACCGAGAAAGGCCAGCGCATCGGGGCGCGCATCGGCCTTCGCATCCAAAGGCACAGCATCTTCGAGGTCCAGACAGACGCAATCAGCCCCCGAGCGAAGTGCTGCTTCAAAGGCCTGTGGCCGATTGGCGGGGGTAAACAGCAGCGACCGCAGAACGCCGGACATAAGGTTATTCCTTTGCCGGGTCTGGTTTGGCCGCGCGTTCGGACACGCGCGCAGCGCCCGCCAAAAGATGCGCTGACATGATGCTCGCCGCCCATTTGGGCGCACGGGCCTCGATGGCCTGAATGATCTCCTCATGGTGGTTGAGACTGCGCATCAGGTCCTTGTCCGAAAACATCGAATAGGTGCGCACCACCATGCTCACGTCAAGCGCCGTGGTCATCAGCGCCGTAAGACGCGGAGAGCGTGCGGCATTGACGATCGTGCGGTGAAAGGCTTCGTTTGCCTCGGTCAGTCGCTGATAGGCGGCATCATCGCGTGGCGGCGTATCGGCCTTCATCGCGGCGTGGATACGGCGCAGTTCCGCGATATCCTCCGGCGTGGCCAAACGCGCGGCCCGCTCGACCGAGTAACACTCCGCAAGGCGCCGAATTTCAAAGACCTGCTCGGCCTCGTCCTGCGGGAAATGTGCCACACGCGTGGTATAGCCTTGCTGCCGATCGATGAAGCCTTCCATAATCAAACGCCCGATCGCCTCGCGAATGGGCGTGCGTGAGAGACCCAGATCCCCCGACAAGCGCGTTTCGGTCAGCCTCTCTCCTTCCGCGAGCTTGCCGGTCAGGATATTGTTTCGAATGATCGAATAGGCCTGCTCGGTCGCGTTCATCTTCTGCGGCGGGATCCGGTTCATGGCGACACGCATTCATAACACATACTCTCATTTTGCATGCAAAATCACGCCAATTCCAGAAGAATTTGAATATAAGCCCGCTTTTCGCATACATTTTTACCGGTGCGGCTTGTGGACCAAAGCGCGCAATATCCAGATGCATCCGTATTGCGACAGCCGGATCGTCACTTCGGGATCGGGCGAGAGAACTGTCTTGCCGTGATCTGAACGTCCTGCGGCCAAAATCCACCATGGGCGGCCGACGGACTACAGCGAGGCCGCGATGGACCCTGTGATCAGCTGGCAGGTGTCCGACAGGTTGATCCCGCGCGAGATGAAGATGCCCAGCCCTTCTGCCCAGACATGGGCCGCAATGGCCGTCACCCCGATCTCATCACCACCGCCATGCGGACGCCCGCGATGATCACAGGCGGCGCCAGGGGTGTCCCGACCTGCCGCAGGCGTTGCATCGGGCGCACCCCCAAACCGATGGCCGCCTCGCGCAAGTTCGGATCGAGATCAGCAATCGCTGTCGACACGTACCCGTCCAGAAGCCCGGCACGCGCTCAGATCGGCAGGTCGATGGTTGGATCGGCATCTCGACGACCCAGCGAACCGCTGCTCTTGGATCAAGCGCTAGAACCCCCAGAGGTCCGGCCCAGTTTCGTGGTGCCAGTTCGACGGGCCTTCCGCCCAGACCAGTACAAGCGCTCCGAACCGGGTTCCCAGTTCAACGACAGCCCCCTCCTCCATCACGAAGAAATCGCCCGCCATTCGCGTCTCATCCCCGACCTCGAGATCGCCTCCGATGATGAAGATATCCGTGGCACCACCCGCACGAAAGGGTGGCAGGCTGGTATAGGGCAGCAAGCGCAGTTGTAGGTGACGGCGGCTGTGCTCGGTCTGAGTGTAATCGAAGATCATGCGCCGCTGCACGCCCGCGTGGAGCGTGCCTTGCCAGCTTAGGTCTTCGAGAAAGATGTTGATATCAGGGAGGACCTCCGGCGTCTCATTGACGATCTCTCCCGCCGTGGCCCCCGTGTGTAGCGTCTCGCCCGCGACGCTGTCCTGACTGGGATAGATCACCGGCGCCTCCAGCCGCGAGGCCATGAGCGTGGGGGCATAGGCAATCGCGCTGTGCGTGGCACCGGCAAGGTTGATGCCAACCTCCCCGGCGCGGGCGACGCCCTGAAAATCGGCAAGCCCACCGTCCAAGAAATAAGAGAATGCGGGCCCCAGATGCTGGTGCAGCCCTGTCTCCGCCATACTATCGAACTTGAGGTAGCCAAGGTATTGCCCCTCTTCACGGTCGGCACGGACCGGGGCAAGCTGCATGCCTTTCTTATCCGTGCTGATCCACTTCAGGTCGCGTTTGTCGTATCCGTAGATGCCACCCCGCGCACGGGCGTGAAGAATGTCGACCACGATGGTCCTCCCTGAGATTCCGCTTGCAATGTAACATATGTTACATATCATCCTTGGCGCAAGCGGGAAGACTCTCGCGATCAGGGAGGATCATCAATGACATTCAGGACATTCATCCGCGGTGCCACCGCGGCGCTTACACTGTCGCTGGCCGCTGCCGCCGCGCCCGCGCAGGATATCACGTTGCGCCTTGCGCATGTCGCGCCACCGCAGACAACCTATCAGACCGCGGCCGAACGGTTTGCCGCCAATCTGTCTGAAATGTCGGGCGGCACCATGGCCGTCGAAATCATTCCAGGCGGCGTGTTGGGCGATCTCAGCCAGCTTTGGGTGCAGACGCGGGCAGGTGCGCTGGATTTGCATCTGATCGACGTCTCGGCCACCGTCGCGATGAAGGAAGCACGGCCATTTCTGGTGATGTGGACGCCCTTCCTGTTTTCTGATCAGGACCATTTCCACCGGTTTATCGCGTCGGACACGTTCCAGGAAATGATGGCCGATGTCGAAGAGCAGACAGGCGTCGTTTATCTTGGCCTCGCAGGCGACCGCCCGCCGCGCGCCCTGACAACGGCTACGACACCGGTGCGCACGCCAGACGACCTCGAAGGTCTCAAAATCCGCACCCCCGAACATCCGATGATCATCGGCGCATTCAAGGCATGGGGCGCGGCACCAACGCCGATCAAGGGATCGGAGCTGTTTAACGCGCTCAAGACCGGCCTGGTGGATGGGCAGGACAATGGCGTGATCGATTTCATCGGTGCGGGCTATGCCGCGGCGCAGGGTCACTACATCCCGCTCGACTATATCCATTCCGGCGTCGGCATCTGGATGAGCCCGCAGCGTTGGGCAGCGCTGAACGAGCAACAGCAAGGCTGGGTCCGCGAAGCAACCGAACGGGCGGGCGTCGAGGGACGCAAGCTGCACGCCAAGCAGATGGAACAGGCAATGGTCAAGCTGAGCGAGCTTGGCGTCACCGTAACGGAACCTGACAGCGATGCCTTTCTCTATGCCCGTGACGGAATCGTCGCAGATATGGAAGGCAAGATGTGGCCCGAGGGGCTCGCCGCGACCATCGGCGATATGTGATGCTCAGGTCAGCGCACAAGATCCTGGCACGGGCCTCGCTCTGGGCCATGGGACTGTGCCTGCTGGTGCTCGTGACGTTGGATTTCTGGCAGGTGATCCAGCGGTATGTCCTGGGCGTCAGCTGGCCCTGGGCGGGGGATGTCAGCATCATCCTGCTGCTGGGCCTGGCGTGGATCGGCGCGGGGCACCTGTGGTTGACGCGCCGTCATATCGCCGTTGATCTGCTGGGCGCGGGGGCCAGAATGACGCGCGCGCTGACGGTGCTTTTTGATCTGACCGTGCTGATCGGTGGCCTTGTCCTTTTGCCGCTTATCTTTGACACGATGGCGGCCTTTTCCTTCATCGACCTGCCCACCCTGCCTGTGTCGGGGGCGATCAAATATGCACCCGTCGCGGTCGGCACCGGGTTTCTCTGCCTTGCGGCGGCGCTGATGTTGGTCTTGCGCCGTCCATGATTGAACTCGCGATCCTGTTCGGCACCTTCCTTGGCGTGTTGTTCATCGGTGCGCCGGTGGCGCTGGCTATGGCGCTTGCGATCGGCATATTCTCCGTGGCCTTCGCTCCGGCGCTGCCCTCCATCGTGCTTGTGCAAACGTTTATGCAGGGGCTCGACAATACGGCGTTCACGGCGATCCCCTATTTCTTTCTGGCCGGTGCGATCATGAACCTCGGGGGCATGTCCCGGCGGCTCTTGCGGTTGGCGCGGGCCTGTCTTGGACATCTGCGCGGCGGATTGAGCCACGCCAATATCGGCGCATCGGTGGTCTTTGCCGGCGTGTCGGGCTCCGCCGTGGCGGATGCGGCCGCCGTAGGTTCGATCATGATCCCGGCGATGCGCAAGGAAGGCTATCCGGGCGCCTATGCCGCCGCCGTGACCGCCGCCTCGGCTACCATCGGGCTGGTGATCCCGCCGTCGATCCCAATGGTGATCTTTGGCCTTTTCACAGGGGCGGAGATCGGTGCGCTCTTTCTGGCGGGCGTCTTGCCGGGGTTCCTGATGGGCCTTTTCCTGATCGCGGCCTCAGCCGTGCTGTCCTTGCGCCGTGGCTATCCGGCGTCGGCCTGGCGGGGCTGGGGTGAGCTGGGCGCGGCCCTTCGGGGGGCATCGCTTGCACTGCTGATGCCGGTGGTGGTGGTCGTGGGCCTGATCGGCGGCTTCGCCACCACGGCCGAGATCGGAGCCGTTGCCGCCGTCTATGCCGCCGCGATCAGCGCCCTTGTCTACCGCGAGGCCCAGCTGGCCGATCTCTGGTGCGCGGTCTGCGAGGCTGCGGCGGACAGCGCGAAAGTGCTGATCATCATCGCCATTTCCGGCGGCTTCGTCTGGATCATCGCGAGCCTTGGCATCGCGCGCGACATTGCCGCCCTTGTCGCGGCGACAGGTCTGCAAGGCGCGGCGCTTCTGGCGCTGATCGCGCTGGTCCTGCTGGTGCTTGGCACCGTGCTTGAGCCGATCACGCTGATCGTCGTGATCGTGCCGCTGCTGGTGCCGGCGGCCCAGGCGGGCGGTATCGACCTGGTGCATCTGGGCCTTGTGTCGATCCTGGCGGCGTCCATCGGGTTGGTCACACCGCCGGTGGGCATCCTGCTTTACATTACTGCGGCACAAGCACAATCTCGCGCCATGTCGGTGATCGTCGAAACACTCCCCTTCCTGGGCGCGCTTCTGGCAACCCTGGCGCTTGTCGTCATGGCCCCGGACCTGGTGCTCTGGCTGCCGGGACTTGCGGAAGAATGAGCGGGGCAAGACCCGCAGCCCGCGCGGACAGCCGCATCAAGGAAACCCTGACGTTCCGCCTGCTGGTCGCAGTCAATCGCATCGTGCAGCCGTTCCAGGAAAGATTCGGCAAACCGAACGACCTGACATTGCCCGAATGGCGGTGCATGATGGCACTGGCCGCCCATCCAAAATCATCCGGCGAAGACGTGACCCGGCGCATGTCGATGGACAAGATGGCCGTCAGCCGATCCCTGCGCCGTCTCGAGCAGCATGGCCGCGTCCGGCGAGAACAGGACCCTGCCAACGCCCGTCGCAACCTCTGGGAACTCACGGAAGCCGGGTGGGATCTGTTTGACACGATCCTGCCTGCCGCGCTCGAGCGCGACAGAAAGGCCTTCGCGGCCATACCCGAAGATGAAAAAGCACGGCTTATGGCACTGCTCCGCGATCTGGAGTTCTAGCGGCTCAATCAGCCTTTCGACGTGGTCGAGAACCAAAAAGCGCAGACCGCAAACGAGCCACGCGAGACCTCCGTTGCCAGAGCTACACCTCGCCCCACGGCGAACGGATGGTCCTGACAAGGCCGCCCGGATCAATGCCGTCGGGAAATGCCTACTTCATCTCGGCGATTGTCGTGGCTGCAAGCCTCTCGATCAGGCTCCGCTCGATGTCTGCCATGACCGAAGACACCTTGCGATGCAGCGCATGCTCGACCGCGCAGTTCGGTGTATCTTCCTCCGCTACGGTCGCGATCAGGCTTTCATCCAATGCAAGATAGACATCGGCCAACGTGATGTCCTGCGGCGATCGCGCCAATCGCCATCCGCCGGAATGGCCCTTTTCGGCATTCAGCAAGCCAGCCTTGCGCAAACGGCCCAGCACGCGTCGCACGACCACCGGATTGGTCCCTGCGTGTTCGGCGATATCAGCAGAGGTGCGCATGCGGTCAGGCTCAGCTGCCATATGGCCAAGCGTGTGCAGCGCAAGCGACAGTCTGCTGTTGCGTTTCATCGGCGAGGCTCCTCCATCCCGGCATCAAGTAACAATAACGGTTGCGAGTATCTAGTAACTTTACTAGTTACTTGTGTTGAGCCGAATCGAACTCGGGGCCGTTCTATGCAAGATGTCGTGATCATTGGGGACAGTTTCGCCGGTTTGACCGGCGCTTTGCAACTGGGTCGTGCCAGCCGGAGGGTGAGCGTGGTCGATGCAGGGGCTCCGCCCAATCGAACATCGGCGGCGGCGCAGGGTGTGGCGGGCTGGGACGGGACGGCTGTGTCGTCTGGCTTGCCGCGAAAGCACCGCCAATGACCCGCCCAAAAACGCAACCTGCGCGATCGGCGACAGGGCAGTGGCTGACATCGGCTGCCGCCAACCGCTGGTCTTCCCCCACGTGATCCAACTGCTTGAGGCTCCGCATGACCGATACCCGCCTTCCCGTCACTGTCCTGTCCGGCTTTCTGGGTGCCGGCAAGACAACACTTCTCAACCGGGTCTTGAACAACCGCGATGGCCGTCGTGTCGCCGTCATCGTGAATGACATGTCCGAGGTCAACATCGACGCGGATCTGGTGCGGGCCGATACCGAACTCAGCCGCACCGACGAAACGCTTGTCGAGATGTCGAACGGCTGCATCTGTTGCACCTTGCGCGATGACCTGCTGGATGAGGTGCGGCGCTTGGCAGCCGAAGGCCGCTTTGATTATCTGCTGATCGAATCCACGGGAATTTCCGAACCCCTGCCCGTAGCAGCGACCTTCGATTTCCGTGACGAGTTCGGCGACAGCCTGTCGGATGTCTCCCGCCTCGACACGATGGTGACGGTCGTCGATGCCGCGAACCTGCTGACCGATTATGCAAGCCATGATTTCCTGCGCGACCGCGGTGAGGCGATGGGCGAGGAGGATGATCGCACGCTGGTGCATTTGCTGACCGATCAGATCGAGTTCGCGGACGTGGTGATTCTGAACAAGGTGACGGATGCAGGGCCCGAGAAGGTGGACGCTGCACGCAAGATCATCCGCAGCCTGAATGCCGATGCACAGATCATCGAGACCGACCAGTCAGAGGTCGACGCAAGCAGAATTCTCGACACCGGGCTGTTCGACTTTGAAAAAGCGCACGAACATCCGATGTGGGCCAAGGAGCTCTATGGCTTTGCGGACCACACCCCTGAAACCGAGGAATACGGCGTTGCCTCCTTTGTCTACCGCGCGCGCCTGCCCTTCATCCCCGAGAAAATCCTCGAAGTGCTGAATGGCGATCTGCCCGGTGTGATCCGGGCCAAGGGGCATTTCTGGATCGTTACCCGGCCTGGTTGGGTCGCCGAGTTCTCGCTGGCCGGAGCCTTGTCGAGCGTCAAACCGCTTGGCACATGGTGGGCCTCGGTGCCGAGGGATCGCTGGCCCGAACATGAAAGTGCAAAAGCCTACTTGCAGGCCCACTGGCAAGACCCCTGGGGCGACCGGCGGCAGGAGCTGGTCTTTATCGGCGCGGGCATTGACTGGCCGGCACTCAGGGCGCGGTTGGATGCCTGCCTGGTTCCGGCGCCAGCCGCGACGGGCCCCGACAGTTTGCCTGACTACCCCGACCCCTTCCCGGTCTGGCAGCGGGCGGAGGCAGCCGCATGACACTGGTACGCGAGACGGTCCGGCACGCTGCGATCGGTGTGGCGGTTGCCGACAGGCCCGACGACCTGACGGCCTTTCTCAAGCCTGGCTGCGCGGCGGCCATTTGGCGGCGACGTCCCGAACCCGGCTTTCAGTCCTGGGTCGATGCGCTTGGCCCCGCAAACCTGCCACAAGGCCGGATCGTCTTGCGACCGGACAACGTCCATCAGGCTCTGAGCCAGCTCTGCAAATGTGCAGACACGCCCGAGGGGGTCGAGCAAGACTGGCTGATTGATGACGCAACAGCCCTGGCGCGCCTGTTCGCGGACCTGATGAGCGCGCGGTATCTGCGCCTGCGGCTGCAAGCGGTGACGACCAATGCCTGCCGCAAGTTCCATATCGACGCGATCAAAGCGCGGCTGGTCTGCACCTATCGCGGGGTCGGCACTCAATATGGCATGTCGACCGACGGGCATGACCCGAAACGTGTTTTCACGGTCCCGACAGGCGCGCCGATTTTGCTGCGCGGCACACTTTGGCCGTCCTCGCCACCCTCGGGCTTGCTGCATCGCTCGCCACCGATGGAAGGAACCGGCGAAACGCGGCTGGTTTTCGTGGTGGATGCGGTCGACGATCCGGAGGATGAGGCATGAGCCGCAACCTCGGCGTCACGTCTTTGCGCCGCAAACGCCGAAACGCCGATCAGATGCGCAGCTTTGACAGCCTCCCCGCGCCGCTGCGCCGCTGGCTGGCCGAGGCAAAACTGCCCTGGTCACCCACCTCGGCGCGCCGTCTGTGGAACCGCGCCTGTTCAAAGGGCCTGAGCGCCGAGGATGCACTGTCGCTGTTGTCACAGGCCGAGGCGCATACGCTTGCACGTGATCGCTTTGCGACGTCCGACAAACCGCCGATGAACGTCTGATGGAACCTGAATGCCACTATTCTGATGAATTGCCACCGCCGCGCTGAGCGCGTTTGTCTCAACGCCGCACGCCTGGGCGCAAGCCAAAAGCACCAATGCCGCGGAGCGGCCAAGCCCCTTCGCCCGACTGTACCGCAAAACCTATGGAGATGTTTGCGAAAGCTTAAGCCTGTAACGTGTGTACCGCCGCTCACCGGTGCGAGTCAGAGCGCCTATTTCAACCAGGTCTTGTAAATCCCTTGTCGCCGTTGCACGGGACGTGCCTGTAATCGAAATGTAGTTTTCGGCACTGAGGCCGCCTTTGAACCCATCCGGCCCCTCCCGGAACATCCGCTCAATCGCCTTGGCCTGCCGCTCGTTCAGCCTTTCGCGATGCCGGTCGTAGAAATGTGCTTTGGCAATGAAGAACCCCACACGGTCCAAGGTGACCTGTTGTGCTGTCAGCACCGCGTCGGCGAACCATTCCAACCAAGGCGTGACATCCAATGTCCTCTGATGCTGCTCAAGCTGGGCATAGTAGTCCTTGCGCTTCCGCTCGATCGTGAAGGCAAGGGCGATCAGGCTTGGCTGGCCGATGTTTTGTGCCAATGATTTTTCAGCCAGGGCCCGACCCAAACGCCCGTTTCCATCTTCAAAAGGGTGGATGCTTTCAAAGTAGAGATGGCTGAGGCCCGCCCGCGTCAGTGCTGGAAGCGCATCGGCAGCGTCCGGCGCTGTCCTCTCGAACCATTTCAGGAAGCGATCCATCTCTTCCGGCACCTGTTCCGACGGCGGTGCCTCAAAATGCACGGCCGGACGATCAAAGCGGCCCGAGACGATCTGCATTGCCTCTTCATGCCGCCGATATGCCCCGATCGCCTCCAGCCGCCGGTCATGAGATAAAAGCATGTCGTGCCACCGGAACAGCGTTTCATGCGTTAACGGATCGGCATAGGTTGAGTAGACATCAACCATCATCTCGGCCACGCCCTGCTCACGGGGCTTGTTTGGATAATTGTCTGGGGCCAAACCAAGGTGTCGGCGGAGCGAGGATTGTACGCTGAGCCGGTCCAGCATTTCACCTTCGATGGCACTCGTCTTCATGGCTTCATCGCTCAGCAGATCGATGCGGAGTTGATCGCGCTCGGGCGGGCTGACATGGTGGACAGCACCCAGGATTTCGCCCGACGACAGCAAGAAACGCTGCTCAAGTGGCGCCAGGGCCCCTGTGTCATACCGAAAACCCGGCCAACCGGGTATCTGCCAATTCCAAGCCATGAGTTATAGAGATCCTTTCTATAACTCATAGATAGATCATTTTTGAGCCATAGGCGTCAATCCTATCGCTCTTGTCCCTTAGCATTTAGATCTGAGGCGGCGCTGTAGATGATTTGAACGGGGTGCGCGGGCACAAAATCTGGGACTGGGCAACCAAATTGATATCGCAGCTTGTGCTTTGTCCCTTCATCCGAGACGATCGCTCCCAGGTTCATTCGGTCACGGATTTCATGATTGATCTTCTTGCCGATGAGATTGACGAAGCCATTCGGACCCAGGCGTCAGGCCGCGCCGGATGCTGTCAATTCAAGAAGAACCATACTCACAATCTCAAATGAGGCGCCAATCCGGTTGACGGGCTTGGCGCCCTTCTGTCACTACAGGCTGACATTCGGTTCCTGGGCGCAACAGAGTCGCTCAGGAGGAAACAGGGAACGCAGTGCGGAGCCATCAGCTCCAACTCTGCGGCTGCCCCCGCAACTGTAAGCGGTGATGAAGGCTGACAACGCCACTGGAGCAATCTGGGAAGGCAAGTCCGAGACACGAACCGCGAGCCAGGAGACCTGCCGGATGTAAGTGCAGATAGCTGTCGGGTGTGACAGCAAAAAAGGAGCTACATATGACGACCCAAGCACAAACAACATCCTCAGCCGGTTCTCGCCTTGGCGCAGCGGTTCTCGTGGCCGCAATTGGCCTGACACTGATGATTGTCACCGGTCACGTTCAGGCCGCCACGCTGCATGACGCCGCCCACGATATGCGTCATGCAACCGGCTTCCCCTGCCACTAAGATCATGCTGATCAGATTGTTGACCAGCGCGTTGCTCGCTGGTGCGGTTGCGGGGCTGATTGCCGCCCTGTTGCAGCTTTACTTCGTCCAGCCCGTCCTGCTTCATGCCGAGCTTTATGAAGGTGGCGAACTGGTGCATTTCGGCTCGGCCTCCACCGTGTCCGCCATCCAGGACCTGGGCGGTATCGATCTTGTGCGCGACGGGTTGAGTGTTGTGTTCACGATGCTCGTCTACACGGCCTATGCGATGATCCTTCTGGCGCTGATGTCCCAGGCCGAAACCCGGGGCGCGGCGATCACGGCGCGCAGCGGCCTGATCTGGGGCGTGGCCGGGTTTGTCGTGGTGCATCTGGCCCCCGGCTTCTCGCTGGCCCCGGAAGTGCCAGGCGTGGCGGCGGCGGATGTGGGCCTGCGTCAGATCTGGTGGTTCGCCACCGTTGGTCTGGCCGGGGTTGCCCTGTGGCTGATCGCGTTTGCCAAAAACTGGCTCGGCTGGGGCGCGGCGGTGGTTCTGCTGTTGGCTCCCCATGTCTACGGCGCGCCCGAACCCGACGTCTTCACCGGCCCGGTCCCCACAGAGATCGGCGCGCTTTTTGCCGCGCGGGCCTTCGGCGTGGGGCTGGCGGTCTGGGTGATCTTGGGCGGCTTTGCAGGCTATTTCTGGACCCGCCTGGCCGAAGACGACGCAACCACGCAGACGGCCTGACGTCACCGCGAAACGATACCGGATCGGGCACCGCACATGTTGCGGTGTCCCTTTCCCTTTCTGGACAAGAGGTGCAAGACCATGAGAACCGGACTTCCCTTGCTGGCCATTGGTCTGATTTTTGGCACCGGCATCGGCTTTACCATCGCCGCCGCCAATGGCATCACGCTGGATGGCCACGACCATTCCGATCCGACCCATCATGGCGATCACGGCACGACGATGCCGGGCATGGCGGGCCACGACCATTCCACGCGGCTGGTGCTGGATAAGGCGGCCGACAATCCCACACTGGACGCGATGCTGCACGCCGATCCGGATGGCAGCTGGAACCTTCAGATTCGGACCGAGAACTTCACGTTTTCACCGCAGAATGTCAGCGGCGATCATGTGCCCGGCGAGGGCCATGTCCATGTCTATGTGAATGCCGAGAAGATTGGACGCTACTACGGGTCATGGGTCCATCTGGGCGCAGTGCAGGCCGGGGATGTGGTCAAGATCACGTTGAACGCAAACGATCACCGCCCGTTGGCCATAGCAGACGCACCGATCTCGGCCAGCGTCACGATCCCGGACTAAGTGCGGGCACGCGTCCGACAAGGCAATGGCGCAACCGGCCGCAGGGTCTGGCATCCTCGATCCAGCCCGCAGGGCTGTCGAGATAGGCGCGCACAGTGCCCACGATATCCGCGAGATCGTCTTGCGGATCGACGCCCGCAAAGAAGTAGGTTGCACGACCATCGGCCTGAAGCGAAAGGCTGACAGGGTTAGAACAGGCACTCATGCAGGCCTGGTCAACCACCGCCGCATCCAGACCCGCCACGACCAAGGCCTCTGTCAACGCCACGCGCGCCGCCTCCGCGCCCGCAGGCTCGCAGGTCGAACACAAGCGCACGATCGGCCGGCTCATGACACATCCTCCGGGCGCAGCAGATAGGTGTCCATGATCCAGCCATGGGCCTCCCGCGCCTTCGCGCGGGTATCGACGATCCGGGCCGCCACTTCGGACACAGGTCCATGATCGACGATCTGCTCCTGCATGCCCAGAAATGCACCCCACCAGATCAGCAAGTCCGCGCGGCTGAGCGTTTGGAAGCTGCATTCCCCGTCCAGCATCACGACAACGCTCTCTGCGCCCTCGGGCCAACCATGGTCCCGAAGCCGCCGCCCCGTCGTGACCGTTACGGTGCCGGCCAGCGCATTCAGCGGGATCGCGTGGGCCGCCGTCAAGGCCTGCAGCGCCGTGATGCCCGGAAACACCTTGAGGCGCGGGGCTGGGTCCAGCCGCCGCGCGATCCTGAGCGTGCTGTCGTAAAGCGACGGGTCCCCCCAAACCAGCAGCGCGACCGGGCCGTCCGCACCCGCCGCGTCAATGGCCGCCTGCCAGCGTGCCGCGATCTCGTCATGCCAGCGTTCAACCCGATCCAGATAGGGCAATGCCGGGTCGCGAACCGGGTAGTCGAATGCCACCAGGCGCGCCTTCGATCCGGCCTCGGCAATGATCCGGTGCCGGATCTCGACCAGATCGTCTTTGCCGACACCCTTGCGTGGAACAAGGATCAGCGCCGCATCCCGCAGCGCGACCTGCGCTTCAAGCGTCACATGGCCCGGGCTGCCGGTGCCAATCCCTATGAGCCACAGCTCAATCATCGCGCCCGTCGGCGAGGGGGCCATAGAGGATCAGCGCAGGTGCCGCACCGATGCCTCCGCCCAACCGCTCGGCCAATGCGGTGATCGTGCTGCGCTGGATCGCCTGATCCGGCGTGCTGACGGCTTCCGCGAGGACCGCGGGCGTGTCGGCCGGCAGGCCTTTCTCGACCAACGCCGCCGCCAGCTTTGGGAAGGTGCGCTTGCCCATGAAGACCACCGTGCTGGCTGTCGGATCGGCAAGTGCGGTCAGGTCGATATCCTCGGGCAATTCGCCGGACACATCGTGGCCGGTCACGAACTGAATGCGCCGCGCGGTCAGCCGCCGGGTCAGCGGAATGCCCGCCGCCGCCGCCGCCGCGCAAGCCGAGGGAACACCGGGGATGATCTCATACCCGATCCCGGCGGCCCGCAGCGCCGTGATTTCTTCCTCCAGCCGTCCGAAAATGCCGCTATCGCCGGATTTCAGGCGCACGACACGCTGGCCGGTCTCGGCGTAATCGACCAAAAGTCGGCTCACGTGATGCTGTCGGGGCGACGGGCGGCCCGCGCGTTTGCCCACGCCCACCAGGTCGGCCCCGGACCGCGCATGGGACAGGATCGGACCCGATGACAGATCATCGAACAGCACCGCATCGGCGCGCTTCAGCCGGTCCACCGCCTTGAGCGTCAGAAGCTCCGGGTCACCGGGGCCGGAGCCCACAAAGCTGACAAACCCGCTCATGCGGCCGCATCCTCTGCCGTGATCAGGTGGAAGAACGTGCCGGTGACGTGGCCGTTGCGGGACCCGGTTTCCGGCACGGGATTGCCATCGGCATCGAAGACCTGCGCGAGAGGGGCGTCCGGTTGGTCCAGAATGGTCGAGTAGTGGAATTCATGCCCGCGCAGCGCAGCGCCGACGCGGTGCCCCGGCATCGCATCTTCCAGCACCGCACGCCGATAGCCGAGGTGGAATTTCCGCGTCTCGTAACTGGTCACAAGGCCAAGCAGCCCGGCCATCCGATGCCGCACGCCGTCCTTGTCGATCAGCGCCGCCCCCAGTGCCATATAGCCCCCGCATTCACCATGAACCGGCCTGGTCTCCGCATGTTTGCGCAGGCCCGCGCGAAACGTCTCGGCCGCCGCAATCCGTCCGGCATGCAATTCCGGGTAGCCGCCAGGCAACCAGACCAGATCGGCGTCCTTGTCGGGTGCTTCATCGGCCAAGGGGGAAAACGGCAGGATCTCGGCCCCGGCCGCGCGCCATCCCTCAATCAAATGTGGATAGGTGAAGGAAAACGCCGCATCCCGGGCCAACGCAATACGCTGGGCGGGTGGTCTTGGCAGGCCTGTCGGTCCTTCCAGAACCGCACCCGTCGCCGCCTCCCTCAGTATGGCCAGATCCACATGCTCGCGCAGGAATGCCGCATACCCCGAGACGGCGGCCTCCAGATCAGGATGTTCCACCGCCTGAATCAGGCCCAGATGCCGCTCAGGCAGGGTCAGGTCACCGCGCCGGGGCAAGGCCCCCAGCACCCGGATGCCCGCCCGATCCATACCGAGGCGCGCCAATCGGTCGTGCCGCGGACTGGCGACACGATTCAGAATGACCCCCGCGAATGGTAGATCCGGATCATAGTCGCGGAACCCCATCGCGGTGGCCGCTGCCGATTGCGCCTGCCCGCTTACATCGATGACAAGAACCACAGGCCAGCCCATGTGCTTTGCGGTCTCGGCGGAACTGCCGAACCCCACCTGCCCGCGCGTTGCCACACCATCGAACAACCCCATTGACCCTTCGGCGACGCAGATATCCGCGCCTTCAGCCCTATGCGCGATGCCCGAAAGCAAAGCCGGGCCCATCGCCCAAGTATCGAAATTGTACGAGGCACGCCGTGCGGCTGCGAAGTGAAAGGCGGGATCGATGTAATCCGGTCCCGATTTGAAGGGCTGGACCTCTAGCCCATCATCGGCCAAAGCCCGCAAAAGCCCCAGCATTACCGTGGTCTTGCCGGTTCCGGATGCGGGGGCTGAGATCATCAGACCGCGCGGCTCAATCATCACCATGCCTCCATTCCGACCACGGGCTATCCGCCGTCTGCGGTCGATAGCGCCGATCATAATCCGTTGAATACAGGCAGCTTTCCACGAAACCTTCCGCCGCCAGGGCCGGGCCGACCAGGATCAGCGCGGTCCGCGCAATCTCGGGCGGCAGATGATCGGCCAGGCTGTCCAGCGTCGCGCGGATGATCCGCTCGTCCGGCCACGAGGCGCGGTACACTACGCAGACCGGGCAATCGCCACCATAGCAGGGGCGCAGATCATCCACCACCGCCGTCACGTTCTGGATTGAAAGATGGATTGCCAGCGTGGCACCGGTGGCGGCGAAATTGGCCAGTGTTTCGCGTTCCGGCATCGAGGACGCGCGTCCCGGGGTCCGGGTCAACACCACCGATTGCGCAACACCCGGAAGGGTCAACTCCGCGCCCAACGTCGCCGCGGCGGCGGCAAATGACGGCACTCCGGGTGTGACGGTGTAGGGGATCTTGAGCGCGCGCAGGCGGCGGATCTGTTCCCCCATGGCAGACCAGACCGACAGATCGCCCGAATGAAGGCGCGCCACGTCTTGGCCTGCCGCATGGGCGGCCGCCATTCTTGCAACGATGGCATCCAGGTCGAGCGGGGCGGTATTCACGATCTCCGCGTCGTCGGGGCAATGGTCAAGCACTGCCTCGGGTACCAGCGATCCGGCATAAAGGCAGACCGGGCAGGCCGCGATCAGATCGCGGCCCCGCAGGGTCAGCAGGTCGGGCGCGCCTGGACCTGCACCGATGAAATGCACGCTCATCGTTCGGACCTTTCCGCCAGGGCGCAGGTCGCTGTCCGGTCGGCGGAGATCACGCGCGGCCCCAGCAGCTTTGCCCCCGGCCCCGCCGCCGCCAAAGCGCAGGCCTCAGCCACCGATCCGACACCATGGGCCGCGATGGACCGGTCCGACTTTGTCAGCGTCGATTGCGCTTGTGCATCCACCGCCGCGACAAATATCGCGCGGCGGCCCAGCAGGTCCGCAAACCGCGCGAATATCTCGCCATCCGCCTTGCCGACCAAGGTCGCCACACCGTCGGGCGTCGGACCGGCCAGAGCCATTGCCTCCAACAGGCTGTCCACCCGCGCCTGCGCGTTGAACCCAAACCCCGCGACAATCATAGGACCACGCTCCACTGCACCACGGGATAGGCCGCTTTCCAACCGCGCTTCAATCCCATCGCGGTTATGTTGGAAACCTCGATCCGCATCAGATCCCCGCCCAGATCCGCCTGCGCCTCGGCCAGCAATGCCTCGGTTTCCAGCGTTACGGCATTGGCGACAAGCCTTACGCCCGGGGCCAAACGCGCGCGTAAATCATCCAAAAGCGCGCGATCAAGCCCCCCACCCACAAACACCACATCCGGCGCATCTAACCTGTCGAGCACCTCAGGTGCGCCGCCCGTCACAACGTCCACGGCCACCCCGAACGCCGCCGCGTTCATCTCGATCAACGCCGCGCGATCCGAGCGCAGTTCGATAGAGCTGACACGACAACTCGGATGCGCCAGGGCCCATTCCACGGCGATGCTGCCGGACCCGCCCCCGATATCCCAAAGATATTCTCCGGGTTTCGGGGCCAGCGCTGACAGCGTCAAAGCCCGCACCGCGCGCTTTGTCATTACGCCGTCGGTCTTGAACAGATTGTCCGGTAAGCCCGAGGTCTTGGGCAGGGCCGGGCCGCCTCCTGCCACCTCGACCGCCACACAGACGGGGTGACGGAAATCGCCCGAGCGCGCGTCGGCGACCGAGATGTGGCGGATCCTCTCACGCGGGCCGCCCATTGCTTCGCAGACATGCAGGAAACTGGCATCAAAGCCGGTCGTCTCCAGGCAAGCCGCCAGATCCGATACGGCGGCGCCATCACGCAACAGCACGATCAGCCTTGCCCCCTTCGCCAGATGCCGCCGTATGCGTTGAATGGGGGCGGCGTGCAGGCCAAGGCAACATGTCTGGTCCAACGGCCAGCCCAACCGGGCCGCCACAAGCGAAAAGGTCGATATTCCGGGAAAGGCCCGCCACTCTCCCGGTGTCAGCGACCGCGCGATCGCGCGGCCCGCTCCGAACCAGAACGGATCGCCTGAGGCCAGGACGACCACGCGCCGTCCCCGCCTCCCAAGGAGCTTCGGCAAACCGTCGGCAAACGGCACGGGCCATTCCACGACCTCCGCCGCGATGTCACCCAACAGCGCCAAATGACGTGTCGGCCCCATAACGATTTCCGCCGCCGCCAATGCGTCCCGGCTTGCGGGCGACAGGCCATCCAGTCCATCTTCGCCCAACCCGATAATCGTCACCCACGGAGCCTCAGCCATCACACCGAACCTCCTGATCCTGGGCGGCACAACCGAAGCGACGGCACTTTGCCGGGCCTTGGCCGAGCGGGGTCTGACAGGCACAGTGTCCTTCGCGGGTCGCGTGGATCGCCCCGTGCGCCAGCCCTTGCCGCAGCGTGTGGGCGGGTTCGGTGGGGCAAAGGGTCTGGCGCGCTATTTGAAGACCGAGCGGATCACCCATCTGATCGACGCAACCCATCCTTTCGCCACGCAGATGAGCCGGAATGCGGTGGAAGCGGCGAACCTGGCCTCCGTCCCGCTGATCGCTCTGACCCGTGCGCCCTGGACCGCGCAGGATGGGGATGACTGGCGGCATGTTGCGGATATCGCCACTGCGGTGACCGCGCTCGACCGCCCGGCCTGCAACGTGATGCTGGCGGTCGGCCGCATGCACCTGACCGACTTCGCGCCCAACCCGCAGCACCGCTATCTGTTGCGCCTGGTCGATCCGCCCAAGACCCCACCGCCCTTTCCGCGTCACGAGGTGATCGTGGATCGCGGCCCGTTTTCCGAAGACGGAGACCGCAGGCTGATGGAAACGCACGGGATCGATCTGATCGTATCCAAAAACTCCGGAGGCGCCGGAGCCTATGCCAAGATCGCCGCTGCCCGCGCCCTTGGCCTTCCGGTGGTGATGATCGATCGCCCCGCGACACCGGTTCGGCACGAGGCGGCTTCGGTGCCCGACGTTCTGGAATGGATCGCTCATACCCGCACCGATCTGGGCGTATAGACAAACGGCGCGCCATCCCGCTCGATCAGGCGTGTGCGCGATGACCCGATCAGGACCATGGTGCGCATATCCGCCATCTCTGGCTTGGCCTGGGTCAGCGGAACCACGCGGATCGCCTCAACGTCGGTGGAGACCCCCCGCGCAAAAATTATCGGCCGGTCGTCGCCACACGCGTCCTGCAGCACCTCCAACACTCTGGCAAACCCCTCGGGCCGGGCCTTGGACCGGGGATTGTAGAACCCCATCGCGAAATCGGCCTCAACCGCCAGTCGCAGACGTTTTTCTATTAGAGCCCAAGGCTTCAGATTGTCGCTGAGGTTGATGGCACAGAAATCGTGCCCCAAGGGCGCGCCAACCCGCGCAGAGGCCGCCAGCATCGCGGTGATGCCCGGCAGAACCTCGATCTGCAAATCCCGCCACCCATCCGGGCCGCTTTCCACCGCTTCAAACACCGCCGACGCCATCGCGAAGACACCCGGATCACCCGAGGATACCACCACAACGTGCCGCCCGTCGGCAGCCATCCGCAAGGCATCCTGCGCCCGGCCGAGCTCTACCCTGTTGTCCGAGGCATGTTTGATCAGCCCCTCGCGATCGGGCACCCGCGCGACATAGGGAATGTAGCCCACGATATCCGTAGCCTCCATCAGGGCCGCCGTCACCTCAGGCGTCACCAGGGCCTCGGCGCCGGGGCCCAACCCGGCTATGACGAGCCGCCCGTTCATGGCCTGCGCCCCTGCCCATGCACCACGACGATTGAAAAGTAAGGCGCAACCCGGCCCTCCGTCTCAGACAAGCGCATCACCGATTGTTCCGGCATGGCGGCGTTTTCGATCAGCCACGCATCGTCATACCTGCCCGCCACCCTCAGCGCCCGTCGCACCTTGTCGAGCGTTCGGCCCAGCTTCATCACAACCAGCGCGTCGGCGCAGCCCATCTGCCGAGCCAGTTCATCCTCGGTATGTGTGCCCATCAGCACGCTCAGCACGTCATCGCCCCAGGTGATCGGCGCACCTGTCGCGGTCCAGGCCGCCGACATGCCGGTGATCCCCGGCACAACCTCCACCGGCACCGTTTCCTTCAACCGCGTATAGAGATGCATGAAAGAGCCGTAGAAGAACGGATCCCCTTCACACAGAACGATCACGTCTTCCCCCGCCCGCACCAGCTCCAGAACCCGCGCCGTGCTCTCGGTATAGAAATCCGACAGGATCTGGTTGTACCGCGGATCGCTGAGCGGGATCTCGGTGGTGACGGGATATTCCATCGCGACTTCCGCCGCGTCGTTGCGCAGCATTCCGTCCACCAAACGCCTCGCCTGGCCATACCGGCCCGACTTGCGAAAGAATGCGACATGTTTCGCGCCGCGTACCAGCCGGTCGGCCTTCACGCTCATAAGCTCTGGGTCACCGGGTCCCAGGCCCACGCCATATACCATGCCCGCGCTCATTCCGCCCGGCTCGCGATGGCATTGATGGCGGCCACGGTGATCGCGCTGCCGCCCAGGCGGCCCTGAACGATGACGCTCGGCACCGGCTGATCTGCCCAAAGCGCATCCTTCGATTCCACCGCGCCGACAAACCCCACCGGACAGCCGATGATCGCGGCCGGGCGGGGACAATTCGGGTCGCCCAGCATGTTGAGCAGGTGGAACAGAGCGGTGGGCGCATTGCCGATGGCCACCAGGGCACCGCCCAGATGCGGGCGCCACAGCTCCAACGCCGCCGCCGACCGCGTCGTCCCCATCGTCATCGCCATCTCCGCAACGCCCTCGGCGCGGAGCGTGCAGATCACCTCATTCTGCGCCGGAAGCCGGACGCGCGTCACGCCTTCGCTCACCATATGCGCATCACACAGGATCGGCGCCCCCGCCTCCAGCGCGCGCCGGGCAGCCGGTACGAAACCGGGGGAGAAATGGACATGCTTTTCCAAACCAACCATCCCGGCCGCATGGATCATGCGCACCGCGACCTGTTCCTCATCCGCATCGAAGCGGGCCAGATCGGCCTCAGCGCGGATTGTCGCGAAGCTCTGCTTGTAGATGGCCGCGCCATCAGTCTCGTAGGTGTAGGTCATGATGTGTGGAACTGCGCAAGAAGGTCGTCTGGGACAAGCCCGCAAGTTTGCGGGTCATCCCATGCATGTCCGTTGCGGACAAGGTCGAACGCGCCGTTTCGGCCAACAAGCGTGACATCGGCGGGTGCGGACCGCGCGCACCCCTTGGCGCAGCCCGAGATATGGAGCGCGCCACCCGTCTTGCCCGCCAATCGGCGGGCGAGGGCCCGCGTTTCCACCGTCGCGACAGAGCAATACGGCGCGCCGGGGCAGGCATCGATTGCCAGGATCGGATCGTCTGCGCTTTCGATGAAGGCGGGGTGATCGGGAAGCGTCTGTGTTTCAAGCAACACCATCCGCCACGGCGTCATGCGGAGATGGACCGCGCCGCCTTGCCTTACGAGATCCCGCAGATCACCGCCCTGCGTCCGGCCAAGGGGCACGCCAAGCAGGACGCCCTGATCGACGCGGCCCGGCTCCGGGCGCGGCCCAGGTGGAACTGGCGCGATCTGAACCCAGCTTTCGGGTGGCCGCACTTTGGTCACGACCTTTGCCATCCGGCGCGCATCGGGCCCGATCCCCCGCGCCAACCACTCCGCCGCCTCGACCAACGCGTCCATTGCGCCTGCTTCCGTGACAGCACGACCGGCATCGGTCCCGTCCAACCGGATGATCAGGCTACCGTCACCGGCCCTCTCAAACCGGATATCTGCGGGCTCCTCTCTGAGGATGGGGAATGGACCCGTATCCACCGCGTACCCGATCTTGGCGGGCAAGTCGGGCAGACGTGGGAGGGTCCTGACCACGGCCCGGGCAAGGCGATGGGTCAGGTCACCTTCCTGGTGAAACGGCGTGACCAGCACATTCCGGCGCGCCTCCAGATCGGCATCGGCATCCAGCAGGCCAAGCTCATCCAACCCCTCCAGAAGCGCCGGAAAACCCTCTGGTGAAACGCCTCGGATCTGAACATTCGCGCGACGGGTCACGTCGATGATGCCAGAGCCAAACCGATCCGCCAGATCGCAGATTCCGAACACGTGCTCCGGGCTCAATCGGCCATGCCAGGGGCGCACACGCACCACCAACCCGTCGCCCGACACCATTGGACGATGTGCACCGGGGCACCAGCCTTTGACGCCCGGTACGCTCATTCCGCCACCTGCATATTCGCAAGCACAGAGTTTCGCCGGGTCTGCCAAAGGCCTGCCTCGTAAAGGGCCGCGAACCGGGCCTGCATCGCCTCCAGCGCCTGCGGGTTTTCCTTCCTGAGGAAGGCCGTGACATCCTCATCGCCAAGCGTCGCCGCATGATACGCGTCAAACAGATGTGGTCCGACCACGCCTGCCAGATGGGCAAAGGCCGCCATATGTTCGAGGGTTGCGGCAATTTCCGCCGCGCCGCGAAATCCGTGGCGCCGCATTCCGGCAATCCAGTCCGGGTTCGCCGCGCGGGCCTGCACGACGCGGGCAATCTCTTCCTGCAACCCGCGCGCCTTTGGGGTTGAGGGATCGGTGTTGTCGAGGTGATAGAGCGTCGCATTGCCCCCCGCGACGCCCTGCGCGGCAGCGAACCCGGCTTCATGGGTCGCATAATCCGACGCCAGCAGCACATCGGTCTCGGGCAGGTCCTGGAGGTGTACGAAACTGTCCGCCCGGGCGACGCGGGCCCGGATACCTTCGGGGTCTTTGGTGATCGTCTCTCCGTCGATCGACCAGGCGCTGGCGCTCAACCAGGCCTCGCCCGCCGCCTGCCGCGCATCGTCGGAATAGTCACCCAGCATCGCCCCCATGCCAAGACCGAAGCTGCCCGGCGCGGGGCCATAAACGCGCGCCAGGACGGACTGCCCGGCATATGGATTCCAATCCCGCGCCTCATCGCGGGCCGCCAACGCGCGGATCGCCTGCGAGAACAATGCCGACAGCGTCGGGAACACGTCCCGGAACAGGCCCGAGACCCGAAGCGTCACATCGATGCGGGGGCGATTGAGCTCTGCAATGGGCAAAACTTCGATCCCCGACACCCGTTCCGACCCTTCATCCCAGATCGGACGCACCCCCAGAAGCGCCAGGGCCATTGCGAAGTCCTCTCCCGCCGTGCGCATCGTGGCCGATCCCCAAAGGTCCACGATCAGGCCCCTGGGGTAATCACCTTCGTTCTGTAGGTGACGCCGCACCAATTCGGCCGCAAGCACCTCGCCTTGCCCATAGGCCGTCCGTGACGGCACGCTGCGCGGGTCGGTTGTGAAAAGGTTCCGGCCCGTCGGCAAGACATCAAGCCGCCCCCGATAAGGCGACCCGGACGGCCCGGCCTCGATGCGTCTGCCGTCCAACGCATTGAGCAGCGCCTGCCGCTCGGATGCGGCAGACGGGGCGCTGTCAAACGCGCTTTGCCCAGGTTCGGGTCGGCCCCAGACATGCAGCCCGTCACCGAACTGGCTGTCCTTCACGTCGCAGACAAACCGGTCGATCCGGGTGATCGCCTCGGCCGGGCAGCGCGCCCTCTCAAGCCCCAGATCCCGTTCGACGCCAAGCGCCCGGGCCTCGGCCCTGATATCCTCCTGCAACCGGTCGCGGCGTTTCGGGTCCAGACCGTCAGCATTTGAAAACTCGTCCAGCAGGGCCTCCAACCGTGCCAGTCGCAACGGCGTGTGCGACGCCTTCATCGGCGGCGGGACATGGCCGAGCGTCACTGCCCCGATGCGCCTCTTGGCCTGGGCGGCCTCCCCGGGATCGTTGACGATGAACGGATAGATGACCGGCAGATCGCCGGTCAGGGCATCCGGCCAGCATGTGTCCGATAGGGCAACGGCTTTGCCAGGCAGCCATTCCAGCGTGCCATGGGCCCCAATATGGATCAGCGCATCGGCGTGACGCTGCATCCACAGGTAGAAGGCGACATAGCCATGGCGCGGCACGCGGGCGAGATCGTGATATTCCGCATCGCGAAGCTGCGGATTGCCGCGTTCGGGTTGCAGCGCAACCCATATCGAGCCGCGCTTCAGGATCCGTAGGGCAATCCCTTCCTCCGACGCATCCGCGTCGTCCTCGGCATTGCCCCACGCGGCGTGGAGCGCATCTTGCAGCTCTTGCGGCAGCCGCCCGAGCGCGGCCTTGTACTCCATCATCGGCCAGATCAGGCGCGCCTCTTTCAATGCGTCGCCCTTCACCGTCCCGGTCGCGCCATACCCGACCCCTGCCAGATCCCCCAGGATCGCTTCAGCCGACGCAATCGCGTCCAGGCCGACGGCATGGGCCGAATTCCACTCCTGCCCCGGATAGGTCGACAGGACCAAGACCAAGCGCCGATCCTTCGGGTGCGACACCGCCAGCCTGTGCCAGGCCCCCACCCGGCGCGCGATGGCGCCCACCCGCTCAACCTCGGTCCGATGCACGAAGCGTGCGAATTGCAGGGCGCCATCCCGGACCTGCGGCTCCTTGAACGAGGCGACACCCGCAAAGAGGCGGCCATCGACCTCGGGCAAAACCACATGCATGGCCAGATCGGCGGGCGACAATCCCCGCTCTGCGTCTGCCCAGGCCTCTTGGGTGGATGTTGCGAGCGCCACCTGGAACACCGGCACATCGCTCGCATCCAGCGGTGAGGCACCCGCACCCCTTCTGCCGGAAAACGAGGTCGCATTGACGATCGCCGCAGGCGCTAGATGAGCGACCATACGTGTCATCCATTCCGCCGCGCCGGGTGCCTTTAGCGACGGCACAAAGAGCCCCATCACCTCGAACCCCTGTTCCCTCAGTGCGGTGAACAAGGCGGCGATCGGGGCCAGATCGGCCGCTGCAAGAAACGACCGGTAGAAGGTCACCAATACCAATGGCCTATTGCCACCACCGGCCAGAACCGGGCAGCAAACGGCATCCTCAGGTGTCCAGCCACCGACCTGCGGCAACCCCTTCACACCGACCACGGGACCGGCATAAAGGCCCGAGGCCAGGGCCATCTGCTGCAGCGCCGCTTGCGCTGCGACCTCTCCGCCCGCATCACACAGATGCTGCAACCGGCGCAGGGTGCTGACCGGCAAAGTGGAAATCTCATCAAGCCTCTGATCGACCCGCCCATCAGCGGGAAGGACCGCCAGCGCGATCCCTTTGTTGCGCGCCAGAGTTTCGATCTGTTGCAAGCCATAGGGCCAATAGGGCACACCCCCGATCAGACGGATCAGGATGCCCTTCGCACCTTCCAGCGTCTGCTCCAAATAGGTATCGACCGACAACGGATGTTTCAGCCCGATGATGTTGGCGAGCCGCAGGGGCGGCAGCGCCCCCTTCGCGCGGTGCCAGCCCGCCGCAAAGGCCCCAAGGTCGGAATCCGATAGCGACAGCACCACAAGATCGGCGGGCGTCTGCGCCAGATCCTGCGGGGTCTCGGTATCGTCCAGCCCGTGGCTTTCGCGAAAGACGACATGCATCAGCCATCTCCCCCGGCGAAGGAAATCCGTGTGCCGTTCAAAGGAAGAAGCGCCTCTCTCCCGGTCGCGGTTGGAGGGCCGCCGGGCAGCTGCGCCAGATCACCGGTCCGCACCGTTCCATCGATCTCCGCTAAGATCGCCACAGCCCCGCTGCCGGTCAGTTGGACGACATCGCGCAAGACGCCGCTTGCGCCGCCCTGCCCCTCCGTCTGTTTCAGCCCCAACACCATCTCCCGCTACTCAGCCGCGGCCGGTACCGGCGCGAGGATCGCGCGGATCGCCGCCGCGTCCATGTCGTCATGTTCGGCAATCACCACCAGACGACCCTGTCGGGGGCGATCTGCCCAGGGCTGGTCGTATTGATGCCTCACCCGCGCGCCCACTGCCTGCACCAGAAGACGCATCGGCTTGCCAGCGACGGAAGCATAGCCCTTCACCCGCAGGATGTTGCGCTCATTGGCCAGACGCTCGATCCGGGCCACCAGATCGGTGGGGTCGGTCAGTTCGGGGATGTTCACGACGATGCTTTCGAAATCGTCATGCTCGTGATCGTCATGGCCATCGTGGTGCGACGGGCGCGCCTCCATGTCATCCTCCGCCGCCGCTTCCAGCCCCAGGATCACGCGGACATCGACCGCACCTTCGGTCACTTCGACCACGGGCAGCGGGCGTGGAGCCTCTGCCGCGATGAATTCTTTCGCCTTCGCCACACCGACAGCGCCCGCCAGATCGGGTTTCGTTAGAAGGATAATGTCGGCGCAGCTGATCTGATCGTCGAATACCTCGCTCAGCGGCGTTTCGTGGTCGATGCTCTCATCGGCCTTCCGTTGCGCATCGACGCGGGCCACGTCCGGCGCGAACCGGCCCGCTGCCACGGCCTCCGCATCGGCCAGTGCGATCACGCCATCCACGGTGATCTTGGAGCGGATATCGGGCCAGTCGAAGGCTTTCAGAAGCGGTTTCGGAAGCGCAAGGCCCGACGTTTCGATCAGGATATGATCCGGGCGCGGATCCAGCGCCATCAACGCCTCGATCGTCGGGATGAAATCATCGGCCACGGTGCAACAGATGCACCCATTGGCAAGCTCCATGATATTCTCTGCCGGGCAATCGGGGATGGCGCAACCTTTCAGGATCTCCCCGTCGACACCGACATCGCCGAACTCATTGACCACCACCGCGAGCCTTTTGCCGCCGGGGTTCTGCATCAGATGGCTGATCAGCGTCGTCTTGCCGGAACCAAGGAACCCGGTGATCACGGTCACGGGCAGCTTTTCGAGATTGGTCATTCTGGGATCTCCATTGGCGGAATGCGGGCCATGCAGTTTTTTCGGAAATGTTCAGGACGCTCGCGCCACGTCACCAGGCCATCGGTCGTGGCGGCGTATTTCTGTGCGCCCTCTCGGATGATGTCGGGGTGATCGCCTTCGTGAAGGTTGCCATAGACATAGGTCCACCGCCCCTCCCCGCGCAGGACAATTGAGCAACTGCGCGTGCAATTGGACAGGCAATCGATGGGCGTGACTTTCACGCCCTCCGGCGGTTCGGCTGCCAGCTCTTCATAAAGCTGCGTGCCATGGCTAAGCGCCACGTCTCCCAGGGCATCGGCCCGGTTGCACTTGGTGCAGACCAGCAATTCGACAGGTTTCAACGCAGCATCCACGCGGCACGTCCAGTTCCTTTTCGGCAGGGGTAAAATGGCGGGGCAAGCTCGCTTGGGTCCCGTCACCGGAACACCCCGTCCGGTTTCATTCACGTCACGCGGGCAGGTCTCCCGGCTTGCGGATGTGTGGGGCTTGGCGCTCCACCCGGTCCCCCGGCCTTCCCAGCGCGATGGCCAGTGGCGATTGAGGGACCTCTCCGGTCACGGTCGCGGGGGCGGCTGCATTTGGCCGAGCTTGCCTCGGTTGATGCATTCCCTTTTCACCTGCAACAGAGCAGGCACCAGCGTCTGGATGACTGTGCCGAGAGTCCGGTTGATGTCAAGCGACAATGACCCTGGCGTGCGGCGGCCAATGGCCCGTCAGTATTCAGATGCGCCTCCGGATCGGCGGTCCAGCCCTGCGCCCGCAGATGGGCCAGATCGCCCGCAACAAGCACCAATACCGCGAGAGCGGTTTCGTCCTTGTCCCACCACTTTACCAGCCCGTGCACAGTGCAGCGAACGGCACTCCTTCCCAGAACAGCCGTTTGTAGATCATGCGGCGAAGGTGTCAGGAGAAGCCAATCTGACGGATGTTGCAGATTGCATGAGAGCCGGCTCCATTGGGTCGCCCAATTTGAGGCTAGGCGTGATCTCGGCTAGGCCCGAAGTACAAAAATTCATCTGAGCGCATGGCACCGCCATGGAGGGCAGTGGGTCGTCAGAGCCAACTTACAAACCCGGTCCAGTTCAGACCCTGATCACAATGAAAGCGCTCATCAGAATGATGGAGCAACCGATTGTCCCTTATCATTTAAATGTAAGAACGCGATTGTTTTGCGGAATTTTGGCACTTTGGGCTGAGCATCTTTGCGCCCTGATTTGAGAAGAGCTGCATTTGTTGAGGTGGTACCCACTCGCATGCGGGAGAGGCCGGATGCTCGGTTGCCATGACAAACCGGGTTTTGTTTTCTCCTGACATGTGACGCTGCGGCATCTTCATCGTTGCGGGTCCGGCGCGGTCGACGATTGCAACCCCAGCGAGGAGCGCGGGACGGATGTTGAGCGGCGGGATCGGGGGGTTTGGTGGGACGGGGAACGAGGGCCGGGTAGGGGGAATGGGGTCGGGAGCGGGGAGGGACCGCCCGGGGAGGGGGGAGGGCCAAGGAACGTCCCACAGGGGGGGGGGGAACGCGCAGGCGCGAGACAGGAG
>NZ_JAAWWD010000002.1 GCF_021404545.1 Aestuariivita sp. | reverse complement strand
CTGCTTCTTCTGGCCATAAATATTCCCGGAGCGCGAGGCAGAGCCTCGCCAAAACCGCCATGTGCCTTGGATTGACGGGCACGTGCCGGGCGCCGCTTCCGGATGAGCGGATGTCTATGCGGGACACGCCTCCTGTCTCGTGCTGGCGCGCAAATCAGAGCAGCCCTCATGTTGGCAATGTCCCGCCAGCCCCCCAAAGACAGCTTTCCTGCAGGTTGAGAGTGGTTTAACGTCTTTGAGACAGTTTCAATGACGTTGAACGTGGGTGAGATATGCTGAGCGCGCCGTTCCTGACGACGCAAGAGGTGGCCGAGCTGCTCAGGGTGCGCGAGCAGACCGTTCGGTCCTGGATCCACGCGCAAGAGCTGCGCGCGGTAAAGCTCGGGCGGGAGTTTCGTGTTGCCGTTAAGGACCTGGAAGCTTTTGTCAACGAACACGCAACCTGCGACCCAGGCCGGGATAATGGCGGAGGATGCGCCTGACCGCCACGGACCTGACTGCCGCAAATCAATCCAACTTCACGACACCGGACCGGTTCAGCGCGAAACCTGGGCCGCAACATGAGCTAAGGGCATAACACAATGATGGCAGAGGCGCTTGAGGCCTATATTTTCTATGAGATCGCCGCGCTTTTGGTGCTGGCGGCAGCTGCCGGTTTTGTTGGCCTGTTGTTGCGCCAGCCGCTGATCGTCAGCTTTATCGCGGTTGGCATCATTGCGGGGCCGTCCGTCCTCGATATCGTGCGGTCGGATGATCAGATTGACCTGCTGGCCGAGCTGGGCATCGCGATCCTGCTGTTTCTGGTGGGTCTCAAGCTCGACTTTCAGCTGGTGCGCACGCTTGGCCCCGTGGCCTTGATGACCGGGCTGGGTCAGGTTGCGTTCACAACGGTGTTCGGGTTCCTGCTGGGTCTTGCCCTCGGCCTCGATACGGTGACCAGTATCTATGTGGCCATCGCGCTGACCTTCTCGTCGACCATCATCATCGTCAAACTGCTGTCTGACAAACGCGAGATCGACTCGCTGCACGGGCGGATCGCGCTGGGGTTTCTGATCGTGCAGGACATCGTGGTTGTCGTTGCGATGATCGTGCTGTCTGCGGTCGGGATCGGGGCATCGGGAGACTCCGCTCTCACCGATGTGCTGGTCGTGTTGGGCTATGGGTTTGCTATGCTGGGCCTTGTGGCGGTCTTTATCCGCTATGTCGCCAATCCGCTGACCGACCGGCTGTCGCGCGCGCCCGAGCTGCTGGTCTCTTTTGCCATCGGCTGGGCCGCGCTCTTGGCTGCTGCCGGTCATTACCTGGGCTTTGGCAAGGAGCTGGGCGGTCTGCTGGCCGGTGTCTCCTTCGCCTCGACCGCATATCGTGAGGCAATCGCGGCGCGTCTGGCTTCGCTGCGGGACTTCCTGTTGCTCTTTTTCTTTATCGCGCTGGGATCGGCGTTGGATCTGTCGATCCTGGGGGCAAGCGTGGGCGCCGCGATTGTGCTCTCGCTCTTTGTGCTGATCGGCAACCCGCTGATCGTTCTCGCGATCATGGGGGCGATGGGATACCGCAAGCGGATCGGGTTCCTGGCCGGCCTGACCGTTGCGCAGATCAGCGAGTTCTCGCTGATCTTCATGGCAATGGGGGTGGCCATCGGCCATGTCTCGGACCAGGCGTTGGGGCTGGTCACGCTGGTGGGCCTGATCACCATTGCGGCCTCGACCTATATGATCACCTATTCGCATCAGATCTATGACCGGCTGGAGCCGCTCTTGGGTGTCTTTGAGCGCGGAAAACCCACGCGGGACAAGGCCGAGACCGCCGTCGGCGAGAACCAGCATGATGTCATCGTGTTTGGCTTGGGTCGGTACGGCATCGGGATCGCGCGGGAGCTGAGCAATGCCGGCAGGCGCGTGCTGGGTGTGGATTTCAGCCCTGTTGCGGTCAGGCACGCGCGCGGCCAGGGTCTGGATGTGGTGTTCGGCGATGCCACCGACCCTGAGTTTCTGGCGCATCTGCCGCTCAAGGATGTGCAATGGGTTGTCTCTGCCGTGCCCGAACATGACACCGGAGTGACCCATGACGATCCGCGCCGGTCGCTGATCCGCGCGATGAAGGATCTGGGCTTTGCAGGTCGTATCGCGGTGTCTGCGCATCATGAGACGACGGCCCACAGGCTGCGCGAGGCCAAGGCCGATCTGGTGCTGATGCCTTATGCGGATGCCGCGGCGCAGGCCGCGACCCTGATCCAGTCCGACGCGCCGCTGGCTCATGAGGGTATTCCCGATCCGGCCGGGCAAAGGGAATTTGCGACATGACCGCAGCGGATCCGTCCCCGATCACCGATACAATCGGCAAAGTGCTGGTTGTATGTTCGGGTCAGGAAGCGGATACGGATCTGTTGGTCGCGGCCCGGGGCTTTGCGGGCCCGAATGGCGCATCGCTGACCGTGTTTTCGGTTGTCGAGCTGCCTTCCGACGCGGCGGAATGGGCGCGGGCGGCGCAGATAGATGTCGAGATCGCCCAAGCGCGGTTGGTCGAGGACCGCCGCGCCGCGCTTTTGGCACGGATCGAGCAGACAGGGCCGGACGATGACATCTCTGTCGAGGTCCGGATCGGCAAACCCTTTATCGAGATCATCCGCCTGGTGATTGCCGAGGGTTTTGACTTTGTCGTGAAAACGGCAGAGCCGTTGCAGGGGGTGCAGCGGTTTCTCTTTTCCAGCACGGATCAGCATCTTTTGCGCAAATGCCCATGCCCGGTCTGGCTCCGCAAACCGGGCGCGCCGCATGCCATCGGCAAGGTTCTGGCGGCCGTCGATGTCGATCTCGACGATGCATCCGAGCCCGAAACGCTGGAGTTGTTGAATATCCGCGTGATGCAGACCGCGGCCCGCATGTCTCCGATTTCAGAGGCCATGGTGGGTGTTCTGCACGCCTGGGACGCGCCGGGCGAAGGGCTGGTCCGGCTCTGGGCCAGCGGACCGGATTCGCGCGTGGCGGCTGAGACCTATGTCGCGTCGATCCATGCCAGCCGGGCCCGTGCGGTCGAAGGGCTGGCGGCCCAGGTCGCCGACCGGTTCGACGCCGCCGGTCTGGGCCGTCCAACCTATCACACGATCCTGGAGAGGGGGCCCGTGCGCAGCGTCATCGCCGAGCAGACCCGCGCGCTGGCGGCGGATATTCTGGTGATCGGAACCGTCGCGCGCACCAGTCTTCACGGGGTGATCATCGGCAATACCGCCGAGGATGTGCTCAACAGCATCGACTGTTCGGTCGTGGCGGTAAAGCCACCGGGTTTCGTTACGCCGCTTGAGTTCTAACGGCGCCACGTCCAACCGTTGCTGACCACGTTCAGGGCGGGGGCAAACCTGCGCCGTGCCTGCCTTGGCGCGCGCGATCCAGATCGGCTGCCGGGCCTCTCCCGCGCGCCGATCAGGCAGTGTATCTCTCCAAGATATCGGCCACATCCACCTGCGCGCCAAGCCGGGCAGCCAACAAAAACACCCCGCCCAGTTTGCGCTGCACCAGCAGGACATCGATCGGCAGCGGCGGAGGGACATAGCCGTCTTCGGCAAGGGCCATGCCCTGGGCCTGCATCCGCCGTGACAGGGACGGGTCGGCGAAATCGTATCGCGGGCTGTCCGTCAGCGCACCAAAGCTTTCTTGGATCATCGCGATCAACTGGTTGCGATGCCTGTCCTCTGTCTGCGCCCCGATGATGCCGATCTCGACCGCGCTCTGCTCCAGTGCCTCGCGATCCCCGGCAAGGCCTGCGCGCATCAAGTGGCGATACCGGGCGACAATCACCGGATCGAGCGGGCGGGTCGCGCCGAAATCCAGCAACACGATCTGCTGCGTGGCCGGATCATAGAGGTAATTGGCAAAATTCGGATCCGTTTGCATCAGACCAAAGCAAAAGAGCTCGTTGAGGGTTAGCTCGATCAGGTGGGTCGCGATCCGGTTGCGCACGGAGTGAGGAGCATCCGCAGCCTCTTCGATGGGGATGGCGCTGACATAGGTCATGGCCAGAATATTCGGCGTGGTCCAGTCCGCATGCAAGGCCGGGACCACGAATTGCGGCGCCTCACTCAGCAGCTCACCGAACCGCGACAGCTGCGCCCCCTCACGGGCATAATCGGTTTCGTCGTGAAGCTGTTTGCGGGCCTCTTCAAGATACGGTGCCAGATCGAATCCCTTGGGCATCAGGCCGGACATACGCAACAGCACACCGACATTGGCCACATCGCTGTCGATGCTTTTGGCAACGCCGGGGTACTGCACCTTGATTGCAAGATCGCGCCCGTCCCTGAGCCGGGCCCGGTGCACCTGCCCGATGGAGGCGGCCGCGACGGGGCGCACATCGAACCGGTCAAAGGCGCCGAGCCATCCTTTGGGCCAGTTGGCGCCGAGCACCCGTTTCAATTGCGCGGGCGGCATGAAATGCGCGTCATCGCGCAGGCGGCGCAGGATCTCGGTCAGTTCGGGCGGGAGCACATCGCCGGTATCCATCGACATCAGCTGCCCGATTTTCATGGCCGCGCCGCGCATCCTGGCCAGTTGGTCGGCCACCCGTTCGACATTGCGCGGCGTCAGCAGCAGATCGCGCATCGAAGGGCGTTGCCCCTGACCGATCTGGGCGATGCCGTTGACAGCCATGTTACCCGCAACCCCGGCCGTCAGCGATCCAAGGCGGCCCATGCGGGCCAGACGGCCTGCGGGAACGGGCATGGCGCGTGCGGATGGGGGGCGGTCTGTCATCTCCCAGACCTAGGTGGGCCGCGTCGCGTTGCAATGGCGCGCCTCCGATCGAGGCCGCAATCGGAGTGCGGGACCGGCCGCAGCCCTTGCGGGGCGCCGCAGCTCAAGACCCCCCTGGATGGCCCGGAAACCGAGGGCCCGGCGCGGGAAGACCTTTCGCGCAACGACATCGAAGCGGTCCCAACCCGACAGCATCGCAGCGACCACCGGATGGCATGTTGAGTGCATCCTTCCGTCCCCGCCATCTCAGCCCGTCCCGCCCGGGGACAACCTGCGCGAATGCGGAAGCGTTCTCTGGTCTGTTCAGACGCCGCGCCGGTGATGCTTGGCCTGGCCTCCGAGACGTGCTAGACCCTTTGCATGTCGAACCGGACCTGCCTCATGACGTGCTGCATTCCCTGCTGAAACACTCAGCGGGCCGGTTTCTCTTATTTCCTTGACTGACGAGACTTGCTAGGCCCGCGCCACATGCGCCCAAAAAAGGAGCCTTGCAACATGGTCGAGATCAAACTGACCAATACCCGGACCCGGACAAAAGAGGTGTTCAAACCCCTCGATCCGCAAAACCTGCGCATGTATGTCTGCGGTCCCACGGTCTATGATCGCGCGCATCTGGGCAATGCGCGACCCGTCGTGGTGTTTGACGTGCTCTATCGCCTTTTGCGCCATGTCTATGGCCCCGATCACGTCACCTATGTGCGCAACTTCACGGATGTCGAGGACAAGATCAACGCGCGCGCCACCGAGACCGGCCGCGAAATCTCGGAGATCACCTCCGAGACGATCGAGTGGTTTCTGGACGATATGGGGGCCTTGGGCGCCTTGCCGCCCGATCACATGCCCCGCGCGACGGAGTATATCCCGCAGATGGTCGCGATGATCGCGGATCTGATTGCCAAGGGGCACGCTTACGAGGCCCAGGGTCACGTTCTGTTCGCGGTCGAGAGCTTTACCGAGTATGGCAAGCTCTCGGGCCGGTCGGTCGATGACATGATCGCGGGCGCGCGGGTCGAGGTGGCGCCCTACAAGCGCAACCCGATGGATTTCGTGCTGTGGAAGCCGTCCTCGGACGATCTGCCGGGCTGGGACAGCCCCTGGGGGCGCGGTCGTCCGGGCTGGCATATCGAATGCTCGGCCATGGCCTATGAACTGCTGGGCGACAGCTTCGACATCCATGGCGGCGGCAACGATCTGATGTTCCCGCATCATGAGAATGAGATTGCGCAGTCCTGCTGCGCACACCCCGAGGGTGGGTTTGCACGGGTCTGGCTGCATAATGAGATGTTGCAGGTCGAGGGCAAGAAGATGTCCAAATCTCTGGGCAATTTCTTTACCGTGCGGGATCTGCTGGATCAGGGCGTGCCGGGCGAGGTGATCCGGTTTGTGTTCCTGAGCACGCATTACCGCAAGCCGATGGACTGGACCGAGAAGAAGGCAAAGGAGGCAAATCAAACACTTCTGGGTTTTCTGGAAGCTGTCGAAGGCGTCGAAGCTGCCGCGCCCGATGAGCAGGTTCTTCTTGCCCTCGCCGATGATCTGAACACGCCCAAAGCCATCGCAAGGCTCCATGAACTAAAAAACGCCGACGACGGAGCAAAACTGTTGGCGAGTGCAAGACTCATGGGATTGTTCGATTTCGTGCCGACGACGGGAACCATGGGTTGGGGTGCCGAAAGCGAAGAGGTATCCCAACAGCTCTTGAAACTTGCGAGGAGATATGCAGAGCTTCGGGGGGCGCGCGAATATGAGCAAGCAGACGCTTTGCGCGAGCAAGCCCAGCAAGCGGGAATCGAACTGCAAGCGACCAAACAGAGTGTTGGTCAAGGAGCGCTCGCCAAAAGAACGGCAGGTTTTAATGCCTCGAAGCTCGCGGAGCTGCTCGAATGACAGCCCGTGTAGCGACATCTTTTGAGCGTATGAACAGCGCTGATAGCCTCTTGCCTAACGGGCGAATGGGCCGTGGCCACCTTGCCCGGGGGCACCCCGGGCAGCCCCCGACCGCCCCCATGGGCGGGGGCTTCACCCCCACCCGCGGCCGGGGGCTGCCCTTTGCGCTTTCGATCCACAACCGACAAGGATCAAATGCACCGGGCGGTCAAGACCCGGTCGGGGAGAACCCCACCATCGGCGCGTCGGGCGCAAGGCGCGGTCCCTCCCGTAGGGTGGGACTTGTCCCACCGCATCTGCCGACAGACCCAAATCAGAACAGGGGCGTGCCATGACCCGCGAGCGCCTCTATCTCTATGACACCACCCTGCGGGACGGCCAGCAGACCCAGGGGGTGCAGTTCTCGACGGATGAAAAACACCAGATCGCCGATGCGCTGGACGAGCTGGGCGTCGACCACATCGAAGGCGGCTGGCCCGGTGCCAACCCCACCGACAGCGCGTTCTTTGATATGGCGCCCCGGACCCGTGCGAAAATGACCGCTTTCGGCATGACCAAACGCGCGGGCCGTTCGGCGGAAAACGACGATGTTCTGGCCGCGGTGATGAATGCAGGCACACCGGCCATCTGTCTGGTTGGCAAGACCCATGTCTTCCACGTGGCCGAAGCTCTGGGCATCACCAATGACGAAAACCTCGACAATATCGGTGCCTCCATCGCGCATGTTGCGGGGCAGGGGCGCGAGGCTCTCTTTGATGCCGAGCATTTCTTCGACGGCTACGGGGCCGAGCCCGGCTATGCGCTGAGCTGTTTGCGCACAGCCCTTGAGGCCGGTGCCCGCTGGGTGGTTCTGTGCGATACCAATGGCGGCACGCTCCCGCATGAGATCCATCGGATCACGTCCGAGGTGATCGCCGCCGGCATCCCCGGCGACCGCTTGGGCATCCACACCCATAACGACACTGAAAACGCGGTCGCCGGCAGTCTGGCCGCCGTCGATGCCGGTGCGCGGCAGATCCAGGGGACGCTCAACGGGCTTGGCGAACGGTGTGGCAATGCCAATCTGACCTCGATCATCCCGACCCTGCTGCTCAAGGCGCCCTATAAAGACCGGTTCGAAACCGGCGTCACACATGATGCGCTCGCCGGGCTGACCCGGATCAGCCGGATGCTGGACGACATCCTCAACCGGGTGCCGATGAAGCAGGCGCCCTATGTCGGCGCCTCGGCCTTTGCCCACAAAGCCGGGCTGCATGCCAGCGCGATCCTCAAAAACCCTGCCACCTATGAGCATATCGCGCCCGAAACCGTCGGCAATGCGCGCATCATTCCAATGTCGAACCAGGCCGGGCAGTCGAACCTGCGCAAACGTCTGGCCGATGCGGGGCTGGATGTCGCTCCGGGCGATCCGGCGCTGGGGCGCATTCTCGACCGGATCAAAACGCGCGAGGACAAGGGCTATTCCTACGATACCGCGCAGGCCTCGTTCGAGCTCCTGGCGCGCGATGACCTGGGCAGCTTGCCGGAGTTCTTCGAGGTCAAACGCTATAAGGTCACGGTCGAAAGGCGCAAGAACAAGTACAACCGCATGGTCAGCCTGTCGGAGGCGGTGGTGGTGGTGAAGGTCGATGGCGAGAAAAAGCTCTCGGTCAGCGAATCGCTCGATCAAGCGGGCAGCGATCGTGGCCCGGTGAACGCGCTGGCCAAGGCGCTGGCCAAGGATCTGGGCCGCTATTCCGACCGGATCGACGACATGCGGCTGGTGGATTTCAAGGTACGCATCACTCAAGGCGGGACCGAGGCGGTGACCCGCGTTATCATCGACAGCGAAGACGGCCAGGGGCGGCGCTGGTCCACCGTGGGGGTCAGTGCCAATATCGTGGATGCATCCTTCGAGGCCCTGCTGGACGCCATCCGCTGGAAACTGATCCGGGACATGACATGACGGCTTTCTTTGTGATCCACAGCGATTTGCCCCGCGAAGGTCCGGGCGATGACGAAAGCCTGAACTGGGCACTGTCGCACCTGACACTGCCGCGGGCCCCGCGCATCCTGGACGCAGGCTGCGGTCCGGGAGCTGATATTCCGGGGCTTCTGGCACATCGGCCCCAGGCGCGGATCCTTGCGCTCGACACCCACGCGCCTTTCATCGATCGGGTCCGGGCGCGCCATGCTGACGATCCCAGGGTGCGGGCGGGTACCGATGACATGGCGCGGCCCGACGGCCGCTTCGATCTGATCTGGACGGCCGGGGCGCTCTATTTTCTGGGGGTGCGCGCGGGTCTTCAGGGCTGGCGCGATCACCTGACCGACGAGTGCGCCGTGATTTATTCAGAGCTTTGCTGGACCGGCCAGCCACGCAGCGATGCGGCACTGGCCCATTGGGCGCAGTATGAGGCGATGCAGGACCAGAACGGTGTGCTGGCCGATACCCGGGCGGCGGGATTTACCGTGTTGGCCCATCGCTATTTGCCGCAGGCGGCCTGGGCGACCTATTATCAACCGGTGCAGGCGCGCATCGACCGATTGCGCGGCACGGAGCCGGATGCCGAGCTGACAGCGGCGCTCGACGCGGAACAATCCGAGATCGATCTCTGGCACGCCCATGGCAATGAATATGGCTATCTCCAAGTCGTGGCCGTGCCGGAATGACCGTCGCCGCCTGCGCAGCCCTTGTGGAGCGGGGCGATCCGGATCGGTTTCTGGCGACCATGGCCGCGCCGCCCGCCGCGCGGGCGGTCCTGTTTCCACTCTATGCCTTCAATCTCGAAGTGGCGCGCGCGCCCTGGCTGACCCAAGAAAGCATCATCGCCGAGATGCGCCTGCAATGGTGGCGCGATGCGCTGGAGGAGATTGCGAGCGGCCAGCCGGTGCGCAGGCACGAAGTGACGACCCCTCTGGCCGAGGCGATTGATGCGCAAACGGCCAGAAAACTGGATGAAACTGTCGCCGCAAGGCGCTGGGATATATACAAGAACCCGTTCGAGGATGCCGCCAATTTCGAGGCCTATCTCGATCAGACAGCCGGGACGCTGCTTTGGGCCGCCGTAACCTCACTGGGCCCCGCGCAAGAGCGGACGATCCGCGATCTGGCCTATGCGCAGGGGCTGGCCAACTGGCTGCGCGCGATCCCCGAACTGGAAGCGCGCGGGCGCATTCCGCTCTTGGATGGCACGGCAAAGGGCGTGCGATCCCTTGCCGGGACGGGACTGGAACGGCTCGGCCGCGCCCGCGCAGACCGATCCGCGGTTTCACCCATGGCCCGCCCGGCGCTTCTGGCGGCATGGGAAGCCGGGCCAATCCTGCGCCAGGCGCGCGCGGACCCCTCTGCCGTGGCGGAAGGCCGCCTCGGACAAAGCCCTGCGCGCAAACGTCTGAGCCTGATCGCGCGGGCGACCACCGGGCGCTGGTAGGACTTTCTTCTCTTTCAAAATACGGAAAAAAATTCCGCGCTGTGCCGCCGGGCTCAGGCCTCTGCCGATTTCGGACGCATCATCAACCAGATCAGCGATCCACCCGCCAGCGTCAACAGCGGCACCATGGCGAGATTGACCGCCGTCCAGCCCTCGACCGCCGTACTGCCCGAACAGTTCATCAATCCCCCCGAAGCCAGCGAGGCAACCGTCACGCCGCCAAAGACGATCAGGTCGTTCATGCCTTGAACACGCCCCCGCTCATGCGGGTCATGCGAGCTCGCCAGCATGCTCGTGGCGCCGATAAAGCCGAAATTCCAGCCGACCCCCAACAGGATCAATGCGATAAAGAAATTGCCCAGATCCACACCGTTCAGCGCCACGACGCCAGCGGCGCCCAGAATGGCAAGCCCGGTGCCCACGATCCGCTCAGCCCCGAAGCGCGCGATCAGATGACCGGTGAAAAACGACGGACCGAACATCGCCAGCACATGGGCGGTGACCACGTTCGACGCATCGGTCACGCCAAACCCGCAGCCGACAACCGCCAGCGGCGTCGATGTCATCACCAGGTTCATCAGCGCATAGGACACCATCGCACAGATCACCGCCACGCCGATGCGTGGTGTGGTCAGCAGCTCCCAGCGCGACCGCCCCGACGGATCACCTGCGACGGGTTTGGGGGGTTTGGGGATATCCAGAAAGAAAAACAACATCATGCCAACGACGTTCAGACCCATCGCCGCCAGATAGACAGGGAAGAACCGCATCACCGTGGCGTCGGCCGAATTGCCCGAGATGACCGAGACCAGCTGCGGGCCGATGATCGCCGACAAAAGCCCGCCCGCCATCACATAGGAAATCGCCTTCGGCCGGAACGCGTCAGATGCCGTATCGGCGGCGGCAAACCGGTAAAATCCCTGCGCCGACATATAGATACCGGTCAGGTAACTGCCCGCGACAAAAAGCCAGAAACTCTCCAGCGTCAGCGCATAGGCCGACACCGCAGCCCCCGCCAGACCGCCGAGCGCGCCCACGAAAAAGCCCGTCCGACGGCCCCATTTCTGCATCAGCTGGCTGAGCCAGGGCGCGGTGGTCATCGACCCGAATACGATCAGCGAAATCGGCAGGGTGGCCAGACAGGCGATCGGGCTGAGCTGCTGGCCTGCCAGCCCGCCAATCACAAAGATCATCGTGATCTGACTGCCAAGAAAGGCCTGAGCCGCCACCAGTACGGCCACGTTGCGTTTGGCTTTGCTATCGTCGATCATTGTCATGTGAACGGAGTAAACCCGAACATCGCCCTGTACAACCCGCTTGCGTGTGACAGCGCGCCGCGTAACAGTCCGGCGGATGAGTACTCCGCCCCATCTGTTGCTTCTGGCCGGGTCTGGCGAGGGGCGCGCGGTTGCCGCGTCGCTGGCGCAGGGGTCATTGCGCGTCACGGCCTCACTGGCCGATGCCGCGCACTGGTCTGGCCCATTGCCGGTCGTCACCCGTCATGGGGGCTTTGGCGGAGAGGTAGGGTTCCGGGCGTTTTTGCGCCAGGAGGGCGTGACGGCGGTACTGGACGCGACCCATCCCTTTGCCGCGCAGATCTCGGCGCGCAGCTGGGCAATCTGCCATGAGATGGGCGTGCCATATCTGCAGATCGACCGGCCGGCCTGGGTGGCTGAACCGGGGGACCATTGGACCGAAGTGCCCGATGAGGCGGCTGCGGCGGCGCGGATACGCACCGGCGCACGGGTGTTTGCCACCATCGGGCGTCCGCTGATCGGGCCGTTCACGGCGTTGCAGGGCATCCATGTCTTTGTTCGGCGGCTTACGGCGACCCCGGCGCCACCGGACTTTAAGAATGTCACCTATGTTCCTGGATCTGGGCCATTTTCGGTCTCGGACGAGCTCCGCACATTCCGCGAGCTGGGGATCAGCGTCCTGGTGTGCAAAAACTCCGGCGGGCAGCCCAGCCGCACCAAGCTCGCTGCCGCGCGGCGCTTGGGTTTGCCGGTGATCCTGTTGCAGCGGCCCCCCGCGACCGGAGCGCCCTGCGTGGATCATGTGGCAGATGCCTTGGCCTGGGTTCAGCGGACATGTCGATAGGGCGCATTATCCAAGGGCCCGATTGCGTCGCCGAAGGAGCCGCATGGCTGGCCGCGCGCGACGACCGGATGGCCGCCGCCCTGGTGCAGACCGGCCCGTTGCCGTTGCGCCTCAAACCGGACGGGTTCGCGCAACTGCTCAGCGCAATCGTCAGCCAGCAGGTCAGCGTGGCGTCTGCGACAGCGATCTGGGGCCGGATGAAGGACGCCGGGTTGATCGGGCCGCGCAAAATCATGTGGGCCAGCGACGAGGATCTGCGCGCGGTTGGTCTGAGCAGGCAGAAAATCCGCTACGCCCGCGCGCTTTGTTCTGCGCGCATCAACTACCGGGCGTTGCGCGAGATGCCTACGCCGGACGTGATCGCGACCCTGACCGAGGTGCCCGGCATCGGTGTCTGGACGGCCGAAATCTATGCAATGTTCAGCCTTGGCCGTGCCGATGTGTTCGCCCCGGGCGATCTGGCCTTGCAGGAAGCCGCGCGTCTCCTGTTTGATCTGCCTGAGCGTCCGCGCGACCGCGACCTGCGCGCCATGGCCGAGGACTGGAGGCCATGGAGGTCGGTTGCCGCCCGGCTTTTGTGGGCCTATTACCGCGTGGCAAAGGACAGGGAAGGGATCAGATGACACGGGTACTCAGGGCAGAGCGCAAGGGGCCGATTTCGGGCTCGACGCGGTCGATTGTTGTGTTTCTGCATGGCTATGGCGCGAATGGCGCGGATTTGCTGGGGTTGGCCGATCCCTTGGGGGAGCATCTGCCCGACACGCTCTTCGTGGCCCCAGACGCGCCGGAGACGATCCCCGACATGCCGAGCGGCTATCAGTGGTTCCCGATCCCCTGGATCGACGGCTCCTCCGAAGAGGCGGCCGAGCGCGGCATGCGCGCGGCCATCGACGATCTGAACGCGTTTCTCGACGCGCTGATGGTGGATGAGGATGTGCTGCCCGAACAGGTGGTGCTTTTCGGGTTTTCGCAAGGCACGATGATGAGCCTGCATGTGGCGCCGCGGCGCGAAGACCCGGTGGCCGGCATCGTCGCTTTTTCGGGGCGCTTGCTGGAGCCGGATCTGCTGGCCGATGAGGTGGTGTCGCGCATGCCGGTGCTGTTGGTGCACGGCGATGCCGACGATCTGGTGCCGCCGCAATCCCTGCCCGAAGCCGCCGAAGCGCTGCAACAGGCGGGTTTTGAGGAGGTCTATGCCCATATCATGAAGGGCACCGGCCACGGCATCGCGCCGGACGGGTTGAGCGTGGCGCTGGCCTTTATGCGCGACAAGCTGAGCCTCTGAAGGAAAATCAGCGTCTGATGGTGTGCAGCGGCGCCTCCTGCCAGAGGCCCGGCCTGATCCCGGCCAGCGTCCAGGGGCCAATCTGCCAGCGGATCAACCGCAATGTTGGGTGGCCCACCGCAGCCGTCATCCGGCGCACCTGCCGGTTGCGACCTTCGGTTATTGTCAATTCGATCCAGGTGTCGGGGATGGATTTGCGCATCCGAATGGGCGGTGAGCGTGGCCAAAGCCAATCCGGTTCGGCAACGATCCGTGCCCGGGCAGGGCGGGTGCGCCCGTCCTTGAGCGTGACGCCCTTGCACAATTGGTCGATGGCGGTGGCATCCGGCATCCCTTCGACCTGCGCGAAATAGGTTTTGGGCAGTTTGTGCCGGGGGTCTGAAATCCGCGCCTGCAACGTTCCATCATCGGTCAAAAGCAACAGCCCCTCGCTGTCGCGGTCCAGACGACCCGCCGGATAGACCCCGGGCACATCGACGAAATCCGACAGCGTCCGGCGTGCGGAGCCGTCGCTGCCGCGGTCGGTGAACTGCGATAGCACGTTATGGGGTTTGTTCAGCGCGATCAGCCGGGTCATGCCCCATTTGGTGCCGCAAATGCCGCGCTGCCGCAAGCCTTGGCAAAGGCGTCATGCATCTGACACGGAATCATTTTATCCCCAGCCTGAACCATATACATAATGGGGCTTGCCGCATCGCGGCTACGATATATAGTCACTCATAAGCTGGGGCGGGGTACCCCGCCTTGGTGCCAAAATTGACCGGCAGACAAGGCGAGGATGGACTCGACGATGGACGGCGACTTCAGGACGGAATTTGTACGCGAACCTGGCGCGTTGAAGCAGCATCCCGCGCTGGTGCTGAATGCCGATTATCGCCCGTTATCCTATTATCCGCTGTCGCTATGGAGTTGGCAGGACGCGATCAAGGCGGCCTGGCTCGACCGGGTCGATATCGTCGCCGAGTATGAGGAGGTTGTCAGAAGTCCAAGCACCCGGATCAAGATACCCTCGGTGGTGGTTCTGAAAGACTATGTCAAACCTCAAAAGCGCGTGGCCTTCACGCGCTTTAATTTATTTCTGAGGGACGAATTCCGTTGTCAGTATTGCGGTGCCAAGGGCGAGCTGACCTTTGACCATGTGGTGCCGCGTGCCTCCGGTGGGGTGACAAGCTGGCAGAACGTGGTCGCGGCCTGTGCGCCGTGCAATCTGCGCAAGGGCTCCAAGTCGCTGCGCCGGTCGGGTCTGGCGCTGCGCAAACCACCGCGCCAGCCCGGTGCCGAAGAGCTGCGCAATATGGGGCGCAAGTTCCCGCCCAACTATCTCCACGGCAGTTGGATGGATTTCCTTTACTGGGATGCCGAGCTTGACGCCTGACCGGGCGCGTGGTTGACCCCGCCTGAACGACAAAGGGCAGGGGCATGATCCGCAGACTGTATGACTGGACCATCGCGATGGCGGATCATCCGCGTGCGCTGTGGGTGCTGGCGGGCATCGCGTTCATCGAAAGCTCGGTCTTTCCGATCCCGCCCGATGTGCTGATGATCCCGATGATCCTGGCGCGCCCCTCGCGGGCCTGGCTGATCGCGTTTGTGGCGCTTGTCGCGTCGGTTCTGGGCGGCATGATGGGCTATGCCATCGGGGCCTTTGCCTATGAGGGGCTCGGCCAGCCGATTCTCGCAGCGCTTGGCAAGGCCGACGCGATGGAGGCGTTCAACACCCGGTTCAACGATTTCGGGTTCTGGGCAGTGCTGACGGCGGGGATCACGCCCTTTCCCTATAAGGTCATCACGATCATGTCGGGCTGGACCGGTATGCCGCTGGCGACGTTCATCGCGACCTCGATCCTGGCGCGCGGCTTTCGGTTCTTTATCGTGGCATGGCTCTTGTGGACATTCGGTGCGCCGATCCGGGACTTCATTGAGCGGCGTCTGGGCCTTATGTTCACCCTGTTCGTCTTGCTCTTGATCGGCGGATTTTACGCGGTGAGGTTTCTGTGACCCGGACAGTGTGGATTGGTATGGCCGCTGGTGGGTCGGCGGCTCTGTTGCTGGCGGCGTTTGCATTTCAGCATTTGGGCGGAATGGCGCCCTGCGCGCTTTGTCTGTGGCAGCGCTGGCCGCATGGGGCGGCTGTTCTTTTGGGCGTTGCCGCGCTTCTGCTGGGCGGACGGCTCTGGCCCGCTTTGGGGGCGCTCGCCGCGCTTGGCACGGCGGGGATCGGGGCCTATCACACCGGCGTCGAACGCGGCTGGTGGGAGGGGCCCTCAAGCTGTACGAGCGGCGATATCGGGAGCCTGGATGCCGACGCGCTTTTCGATCAGATCATGGCCGCGCCCCTGGTGCGGTGCGACGAGGTCCCGTGGGAGATGCTGGGCCTGTCGATGGCAAGCTGGAACGCCCTTGCGGCGCTGGGTCTGGCGGGGCTGTGGATCATGGCGGCCCGGGCCAAGGACTAGAGGGGCGTGATCCACGCTTGACAAGATTCGTATACGGTCTGCTAACGGGACATCTCTATTGAGCTTGGTGCGCGGTGCTATGGCGCCTCGCCTTTCTGGAAAGGCAAACACCCGTCGGATTATGAACCAGGCCTCATAATCTGGATTAGTATTTCGCAATTGCGCCCGCAGGGCGGAGTTGTCAAGCAACACCAACCTGGTCGGCCCCTCGGTCAGACCGTTTCAGAGGAAAAACCATGACAAACGTCCTGTCCCGCATGCTGGCAAGCCACGATGTGATCCTGGCCGACGGGGCCACGGGCACCAACCTGTTCAATATGGGATTGATGTCGGGCGATGCGCCGGAATTGTGGAATATCGACGAACCGGCCAAGATCCGGGCGCTGTATTCTGGCGCTGTCGATGCCGGAAGCGATCTCTTTCTGACCAACACCTTCGGTGGCAATGCCTCGCGCCTGAAACTGCATGACGCGCAGGGCCGGGTGCGCGAGCTGAACCGCGTCGGCGCCGAGCTGGGGCGTGAGATTGCCGACAAGGCCGGACGGACTGTGGTGGTCGCGGGGTCTGTCGGGCCAACGGGCGATATCATGGAGCCGGTAGGTACGCTCAGTCATGCGCTCGCCGTTGAGATGTTTCACGAACAGGCCGACGGTCTCAAAGAGGGCGGCGCCGATGTCGCCTGGCTTGAAACGATTTCGGCCCCTGAAGAGTACCGCGCCGCCGCCGAAGCCTTTGGCCTGGCCGATATGGCATGGGTCGGCACGATGAGCTTTGACACCGCGGGCCGGACGATGATGGGGATGACCTCGGCCGACATGGCCACGATGGTCGAAGAGCTGCCCAATCCGCCGCTGGCCTTCGGGGCCAATTGCGGAACCGGATCGTCAGACCTGTTGCGCACGGTCCTGGGGTTCGCGGCACAAGGCACTGAACGGCCCATCGTGGCCAAGGGCAATGCCGGTATTCCCAAATATGTGGACGGGCATATCCATTATGATGGCACGCCGGAGCTGATGGCCGATTACGCCGTGATGGCGCGCGACAGCGGGGCACGGATCGTCGGCGGGTGCTGCGGCACCATGCCTGACCATCTGCGCAAGATGCGCGAAGCTCTGGACACCTGCCCGCGCGGGGACCGCCCCGCCTTGGAAGAGATCACCGCCAAGCTTGGCGCATTCTCTTCGGCCTCCGACGGGACCGGCGACGACAGCGATGGCCCGCAACGCGAACGCCGGGGCCGCCGCAGACGCGGCTGACCCAGGCAGAGAGGCCCGGGCGCGCGAGGCATCGCCTCGCCCGGATCAAGGATGTGCGCCGCAGGCGCTCAATCGGATCACGCGCGCGCGCGCTGAAGCATCCCGTAAAGGTCGCGCGGCTCGTCCGGGTCGGCCAGAAGATCCAGCTCGTGATAAAGGCCCGTACCCGTCAGTTGATCGCGGACATAGCGCAGGGCGCTGAAATCCTCGATCGCAAAGCCGACACTGTCAAAGAGCGTGATCTGATCGGCGGAACGGCGACCGGGCGCGGCGCCAGTCATCACCTGCCACAGCTCGGTCACCGGGTGATCGGGGTCAAGCTGCTGAATATCGCCTTCGATGCGTGTCTGCGGCGGGTATTCCACGAATATCTCCGACCGGTGCAGGATATCGGCGGCAAGCTCGGTCTTGCCCGGACAGTCGCCGCCGATGGCGTTGATATGCACACCTGGGCCGATCATGTTGCCGGTCAGGATCGTGGCGCAGGCCTTGTCGGCGGTACAGGTGGTGATGATCTGTGCGCCTTCCATCGCCTCTTCTGCGCTGGTGCACCGCACCACGTCCAGGCCGGACTCGGCCAGATTGCGCGCGCATTTCTCGGTCGCGCCCGCGTCGATATCCCACAGCCGCACCGTGCGGATCCCGCAGATCGCCTGCATCGCAAGGCTCTGGAATTCCGACTGCGCCCCATTGCCGATCATCGCCATGGTCTGCGCCCCCTTTGGCGCCAGATACCGTGCCACCAGACCCGAGGTGGCCGCCGTCCGCATCGCGGTCAGCATGGTCATCTCGCTCAGAAGAACCGGATAGCCGGTGCCCACATCCGCCAGCAGGCCAAAGGCCGTGACCGTTTGCAGCCCGTCGCGGGTGTTTTTCGGATGACCGTTGACATATTTGAAGCCATACACCTCTCCGTCCGAGGTTGGCATCAGCTCGATCACCCCTTCGGCGGAATGGGACGCGATGCGCGGGGTCTTGTCAAACAGCTCCCAGCGCTTGAAATCCGCCTCGATATAGCTGGCCAGACCCTGCAGCATCTTGCCCACACCGATGCGGTGGATCAATTGCATCATGTGATCGACAGACACGAAAGGCACCAGCGCCTTGTCGGACGGGTTTGTCATCGATGCCTCCATCACGCATAGGCCCGGGTCGGGCGATCGAAGACGCGGCGCCCCAGCGCCGAGGCGCAGAGATCGACCATCACCTGCGCTGTGCGTCCGCGTTCATCCAGAAACGGGTTCAGCTCCACCAGGTCCATCGAGGTCACAAGCCCGCTATCGTGCAACATCTCCATCACCAGATGCCCCTCGCGCATGGTGGCCCCGCCCGGAACGGTGGTGCCCACGGCGGGCGCGATGCCCGGATCCAGGAAATCCACATCGAGGCTTACATGCAGGCATCCGTTCGCCGCGCGGACCCGATCCAGAAAGGCGGTCAGCGGGCGCCCGATCCCGGTCTCGTCAATCTCGCGCATGTCGTGGCGGTGTATGGCTGTCGCCTCCAGCAGCTTGCGTTCGGCCGCATCGACCGAGCGGAGGCCGATCATGCAGACGTTTTCCTGCGCGATCGGCGCAACCCGGTCGGGAAACCCCGCAAATCCGGGCTGGCCGGTGACATAGGCGACCGGCGTGCCATGCAGGTTGCCGCTCTCGGTTGTTTCTGGGGTGTGGAAATCGGAATGCGCATCGAGCCACAGCACGAATTGCGGGCGCCCGATCTCGGCCGCATGGCGCGCGACCCCGGCGACCGAGCCGATTGACAGGCTGTGATCGCCGCCCAGAAAGACCGGGATGCCCCGTGCCGCAGCCTCATGGCCCGCGCGCACAAGGCGGTGGGTCCAGCCGATGGTCTCGTTCAGCGCGAAAAGACGTTCACCTGCGGTATCGGGCCCGTGGGTCGCGGGCGTCAGATTGCCCATGTCCTCGACCCGGTGGCCAAGATCGCGCAGCGCCCGGGGCAGGCCCGCGGTGCGATAGGCGTCTGGCCCCATCAGGCAGCCGGGGCGGCGTTTGCCACTGTCCACCGGCGCGCCAATCAGGATAATGTCGGCCATCGAAGCCTCCTTTGGGTTCCATTCTGACGAGACTATCCAGTCAAAACGAGTTATCCTAAAGGCTACATTTCGCACGAAATGCGCTATGATAGAGCAAAATGAGAGGCCGGAATGGACAAGACGGATGAACGCCTGATTTCTGCCCTGCGGCATGACGCGCGCGCGTCCCTGTCGGAGCTGGCACAGCGTCTGGGCCTGTCGCGTGCCACCGTGCGCACCCGGATCGACCGGCTAAAGCAACGCGGCGATGTGCTGGGCTTTACGGTCGTTCTGCGCGAGGACACGCTGCGCGATCCGGTGCGCGGGCTGATGATGATCGGGATCGAAGGGCGCGGCACCGACCGGATTGTCCGCCAGTTGCAGGGCCTGAGCGAGGTGCGCGCGATCCATTCGACCAACGGGCGCTGGGATCTGATTGTCGAGCTGGGGACCGAGACGCTGGAAGCGCTGGATCAGGCCCTGTCCCGTATCCGCAAATTCGATGGGGTTGCCACCAGCGAAACCTCGTTGCTGCTCTCAACGCGTAAATCGGGCTAGAGGCAAATCACCTGTCGGGGGCAATCAACCCCAGACCCCGCAGATAGATACCGATCCCGCTCTCCAGCAGATCCTCGGGGGGGAAAGGCGATTGCGCGCCGGGAGAGTTGCGGGCAAAGAGCTCGACCACCCCGTGGCTGAGCGCCCAGATATGGGCCGAGAACATCGAGGCCGGCGGGCGCTTGTCGGGCGGTATGTGTTCGGACAGTTCGGCGGCGGCTTTTTCCAGCACGCCGCGCGCCCGGGTGGCCACGGCGGCCAGATCGGGATTTCGGTTGACCGAGATGCCGCTTTCAAACATCGCGATGTAATGGCCGGGATACTTGCGGGCAAAGGCCAGATAGGCCCGGCCCGTCGCCTCGAACGCGGCCAGAGCCGAGGGCTGACCGCTCTCATAGGCGAAATTCATCAGATCGCCAAAGATCTCATAGCCCTGGCGCGCGGCCTCGGCGATCAGATCCTCACGCCCCTCAAAATGGCGATACACCGCAGCCGGGGTGACACCCGCCTGCTTGGCCGCCTCCGACAGGGTAAAGCCGGTGGGCCCTTTTGCGGTGATCAGCTCAAGGGCCGCATCGATCAGGGCCTGGCGCAGATTGCCGTGATGATACCCGCGTTTAGGCATGCCAGATGTCGGGGCCTCCGCAGATGCTTGGATCGGGGGAGCCGACGTTCTTGGGGTTCTTGCGGGTGTAATCAATGGTCCGCAGCACCGCACGGATCGCCTGAAGGCGGGCGCGGCGCTTGTCGTCTGAGCGGATGACCGTCCAGGGCGCATCCTTGGTATGGGTGCGGGTCAGGGTTTCGGAAATGGCGGCGGTGTAGTCATCCCATCTCTTGAGCCCTTCGACGTCGATCCAGCTGAGTTTCCACTGTTTCAACGGGTCGGCTTCGCGTTTGAGAAAGCGGCGCAACTGTTCAGCGCGCCCGACATTGAGCCAGAATTTGAAGACATGAATGCCTTCGTCCACCAACATCTCTTCAAACGGGTTCACCTGGGTAAAAAAATGCGTGCGCTGGTCATCGGTGCAAAATCCAAACACCTTCTCCACGACCCCGCGATTGTACCAGGATCTGTCATAGAGCACCATTTGTCCGGCCGAGGGCAGATGATCGACATAGCGCTGGAAATACCACTGCGTCGCCTCCGTATCGGACGGTTTCGAGAGCGCAACCGTGCGCGCGCCGCGCGGATTAAGATTTTCCCGGAACCGTTTGATTGTGCCGCCTTTTCCAGCCGCGTCGCGGCCCTCGAATATCATGGCGATCCGCGCGCCGCTGTCGCGGGCCCAGGCCTGAAGCTTGACCAGCTCGACCTGGAGGGTATGCAGCTCGGCCTCATAGACCTTGCGCGCCAGCCGTTCGGAATGGGGATAGGAGGGATCCAGGATATCTCCCTTCTCGGCGCGGCGAATGGCGTTTCGGACCTCGGCCGGTGCGGCGTCGTTGAAATAGGCGCTGATCGCGCCGTCAAAAGGAAGCTCCATCTGCCCGGGCCTTATTGGTTCTCTTGCCGTCAATATGGGATGTTAATCGGATTAACGCAAACCCGCACGTGCCGCGGCCCGGTCAATCGCGGCCACCACCGCGTCTTGCGCCACGTGCTGCGGCATATGGCCAATCCCGTCCAATCGGGTCAGCGTGGCGCCGGGGATGCGGATCACCAGTTTTTCGGAATGGATAGAGAGGCCGACCGTGGTGTCCGCATCGCCATGCACCAGTTCGGTCGGGACGTCCACGCGCGGATAGAGCGGCTCAAGCGCTGTGATCTCATCCAGGATATTGGCGCGCTGATCTGCATTCGCGCGCAGGGTGTGCCGTCTGAGAGTCAGTCCGGCACCGACGTAAGAGCCATATCCCTCCGGCACGGATTGCGGCGCAAAGATACTCTCCAGCGTCCGGTCAATGCGGCTGTCGGGGACAAAGGCGGTGATCATCGGCACCACCAGCCGCTTGCCCCACCAGCTTGATGTGACACGATAAAACGGGTCGAGCGGCGTGGACCAGGGGATCGACGGGGCCGAGACCGGGACCAGCGCCGACAGCCGATCGGGGAAATGCACGGCCCAGGCCAGCGCCACCGCCCCGCCATAGCTTTGCCCCATCACGATGGGTTTTTCGGCCCCCAGCCGGGTTGCGGCGCGTGACAGAAGATCGGCCTGCTGGGTCAGGGTGGCCCCGGTGGTATTGATCCGGTCGGTATAGCCCAGCCCAGGCCGATCCAGCACGATCACGCGGTAGCGGTCGGCCAGACGCGGGGCCAGCGAAAACGTCAGATCGCGGACATTTCCGCTCGCCCCGTGCAGCAGCACCAGATCGGGCACACTGCCGTCATCGGGGCCCATTACCACCGCATGCACCTGCACCCCGTCCACATCCAGAAGCTGGCCCAGAGGCGGGTAGGCGGCCTCTGCCCGGGTCTCGTGCCGGGCTGCCCGGAACGAGACGATGGCCGAGAAGACGGCCAGAAGGACAACACTCGTGGTAAGGATTTTACGCGCCAATCTTAGTCATGTCATAAGGTGTGGATTGATACAATTCGTTGATCCAGTTGCCATATAGAAGATGCGCATGGCTGCGCCAGCGGTTTTGCGGCGTCTGATCGGGATCGTTATCGGGAAAATAGTTCACCGGCAGCTGGATCTCGGCCCCATCCACCTGGGCGGAGGCCAGATCGCGCAGGTATTCCTCGCGCAATGTGCCGCTGTCATATTCGAAATGGTTCAGGATGTAGAGCGCCCTGTGATCCGGATCCTCGATCAGGCACGGCCCCGCGATGTCGGAACCCAGAAGAATCGGCAGGCCCGCGGCCTCGACCTCCGGCGCGCGCATCTCGGTCCAGCGCGAGACCGGCACCACGCAGTCATCCGAGAACCCCCGCAGGTAAGGCGAGGCGGGGGCGAGGTTGGTGTGGCGGTAACAGCCAAAGAGTTTCTGGCTGAGTATATGCTTCGGCACATCGTGGAAATGGTGCAGCATCGCCATGCCGCCCCAGCACACGCCAAAGGTCGATTGCACGTTGGTTTGGGTCCAGTCCATCACTTGCGTCAGCTCATCCCAATAGGTGACCTCCTCAAAGGGCAGATGTTCGATCGGCGCGCCGGTGATCACCAGCCCGTCGAATTTCTGGTCCTTGACCTCCTGAAAGGGGCGATAGAATTCCGCCATATGCTCGGCGGCGGTGTTACGGGTCTGGTGTTCGGACATGCGGATCAGGCTCAGCTCGATCTGCAAGGGGCCCGCGCCGATCAGCCGGGCGAACTGGTTCTCGGTCTGGATCTTCTTGGGCATCAGGTTCAAAAGCCCGATGCGCAGCGGGCGGATATCCTGATGCTGGGCCAGATCCTCGGACATGACTTGCACCCCCTCACGGGTGAGCACGTCAAAGGCAGGCAGGTCAGAGGGCAGTTTGATCGGCATCTGTCTTGGTCCCGTATCGGCGAAAGGTTGAGATACGGTGTTTAGCGGCGCGCCTCAAGGGCATCGGCGATCACGTCCACGAAAGCGGCCTCATCCCGGCACGCCTCCAGCGCTTCGGCCCGGATCCGCACCCCCCAGTCCGACATCGCCCGATAACGCGGCTGGCGGTGTGCCAGCGCGCGGGCATAGGTCCAGCGGATGAAGGCGTCAGGATCAACGTCGTCTTCCACGCACTTCTTTTCATTCAGGTATTCCTGCCAGCAGGCGGCCAGGAACTCAGGCTGATAGGCCATCGGCTTGGGCGCCTTGTCGAACCGGCGGATCAGCTCCTGGGTATGGGCCTGCGACCCTTCGATCCAGATCAGCAGCGTGTGCTTGGCCAGCTCGGTCAGGATCGGATCGTTCGGATCCTCCGCATCCACCCATTCGCAGATCGACCCGCCGGTGTCGCAGATGAAATGCGGATAGCCATAAAGCATCCCGGCGCGGCGGATGAAATGCCCGGTATCCAGAAGCGCCTGGATCTCGGCGCGTTTGAACTGTTCTTGCCGGCGGCGGTATTCCTCCATCGGCAGACCGCCCTTTGCGGCATTCCCGGGCTTGCCCAGATAGGTCGAGACCGGCGTGAGATTGTCGAAGGTCAGGTTCGATCCGATATAGATCGAATCCGACAGCAGAAGATCGCGCAGGAAGGGGATCTTCATCGCCTCGGCCTTGGCGTTGTCGGTGATGTATTCGCCCATGTACCGGGTGCCGATGCGGTAATCGATGGAATAGTGAAACCAGCTGCCCGCATCGCGCAGCATGTTCGACAGATACGTCTTGCCCAAGCCCGACATCCCGAAGAACAGGACGCGCTTATGCGCGGCGGTGCGCCAGTCAGCGGCAGTGGCATAGATCATCCGGTCCGGCTCCCGAAGGGTTGGTGTCGCGCCGGTCTAATGGGCCTTTTTGCGCCGGTCAATCAGCGCGTTCAGCGCGCGCCCATCGAGGATCACGAGCCCCAGCGCCAGAATACCGAACCCCAGAAAGGCGGACGGGTGCAGGGCTTCGCCCAGAAACGCGGCCCCCAGCAGGATCGCTACCGGCGGGATCAGCAGCGTCACCAGCATCAGATTGCCGCTGCCCGCCATCGCCAGCACGCGGTAATAGAGCAGATAGGCCCCCGCCGTTCCAAGGATCGCGTAATATCCGATGGCGGCCCATGTCACCGGTTCGAGATCGAAGGACACAGGCCCGTCCACGATCAGCGCGACAGGCCCCATGATCAGGGTCGAGCCGGTGAGCATCCCCGCCGCGGCAACCTGCGGGGCCAGGCCCGACAGCCGCAACCGTGCCCAGCTGGACGCAAACGCATAGGAGATCGTGCCCGCCAGGATCGCCAGTTGCGCCATCGAGCGCAGATCGAACGTGCGAAAGCTCTCCAGCCCGATCGCCGTGGCCACACCGAAAAAGCCCAGGATCACGCCGATGGCGCGGCGCGGCGTGATGCGCTCATCGGCAAAGATCAACGCGGCCACGACAACCCCGAAAATCGCCGTGGCCGCATTCAGGATCGAGGTCAGCCCGGTCTCGACATGCAACTGCGCCCAGGCCATCAGCGCAAAGGGGATGACGTTGTTCAAAAGCCCCATGACCACGAACGCCCCCCAGATCCGGGGATCGCGCGGCACCGGCAGGCGGGCTATCAGCACCACGGCCCAAAGCACCAGCATCGCCCATCCGGTGCGGTGCAGGACCGAAGTGACGAACGGCACCTCGTTCAGCGCAATGCGGATCGAAAAGAAAGACGCGCCCCAGATAATACCCAGAAGGATCATCTCGGCCCAGGCCCGCGACGAGAGGGATTGTTGTTGGATCATAAGGCGAGACTGGCGGGTTCGATGTCCTCAGGCGATCCGTTTCTTGCGCGTTTCGGTCCAGATATTGAGATAGATCGCGGCAAAGATCACCACCGCGCCGACCATCACCCAGATATCCAGCGCTTCGTCATAAAGCAGCACCCCAACCACGGCGATGGCGGGCAGACGGGCAAAATCAAAGGGCACCACAACGGTTGCAGGCGCAATCGACAGCGCATTGGTGATGCAGTAATGCGCCAAGAGCCCCGCCAGCCCGATCATGACCAGCCAAGGCGCGGTGTGCGCGGTGGGCAAGGCAATATCGCCGTCATAGCCTGAGGCGACAAATCCCATGACCGCTTGCATCATCGTGAGCCAGAAAAGAATGCAGGCCACGGTCTCGGTCCGGGTCAGCTTGCGGGTGAACATGATCGTGGTTGCAAAGAAAATCGCCGAGCTGGCGGCAGTGATCACCCCGATACTGATGGTTTCGGGCGAGGGGCGCGCAACGATCAGGATCCCGACAAAGCCGATCAGGGCGGCCAGAGCGCGCAGCGCTGTCAGCCGTTCGCCCAGAACCAGCGGCGACAGGACAATCACCCAGAGCGGCGTGGTGAACTCCAATGCAAAAACCTGCGCCAGCGGGATCAGGGTGACGGCATAGAACCACAAGTTCTGGCCGGTAAAATGGGCGGCATTGCGGACCAGGTGGGTGCCCATCGAGCGCCGCGTGATCTCTTCCCAGCGCCGGGTCAGAGTGACCACGACCAACACGACGATCAGGCCCACAAAACTGCGATACATCATGATCTCGAACGTGTCGTGTTGATCGCTGACCGCGCGCCCCGCGACCGCCATCGACGAAAAGGCGACAATGGCGCCGGTCATCCACAGCCCTGCCTTGAGGATCTGCGGCGCAGGTGCGGCGACGCTCACGCGCGTGTGACCTGAAAATCGCGCGGAATATGGCCGGTCTTGGCCCACCAGTCGCTGGCGCGGGTGCGGGCCTGATGCGCCTCGAACGCGGCCTGATCGGTGAACTCTTCCGAGACGGCAAAGACGCCCGACGCGGTCTCGGTCACGTCGAAATGCAGACAGCCCGGCTCGGCCCGGCTCAGCCGGATATGCTCGGGCAGGGCGGCGCGCACGGTCACGGCGTCCTGGGGGCCGCAAGTCAGGGTGCCGGTGAGGGAGACCGTCATCTCCCTCCCCCGGCGTGCAAGTTCTGCAGCGCGCGGTTGCACCTGGCGGGCCCGATCATTCCCATTCGATTATCAACTGGTCTTCTAAGAATTGGATATTAATAGACAAATATATTTTTCCATTCGCATTTACCGTCAAAGAGCCCGTCAAACGGGGCAGCTTTTGAAATCATTGGATTTTTCGTCTTGTTCTCGTGCACCCTACGTTCGGGAACTATCGGTAAGCAACACGATTCATCGAGTTGCGAGACTGGAGCGCAGGATGAACTGAAGTTGCCAAAAAATAATTGGCCGAAGGGCAAGCTCGGCAACGGAAAAAGATACGCGAACTGCAATGAGACTGTCATTCAGCCAGATTGATCGTCACCATCCGATGCCGATGCCGATGCCGATGCCGATGCCGATGCCGATGCCGATGCTTCGAACTGCAATGCCATGCTGCTGCACAATCCGATGCCTGTTGACTTGTCGATGACGTGAATACGCAAGATGTCGTTTGCTCTATTAGCCCTTTCCAGGCGGTGAGCTACCACTTGTTCCTTGTCGTCGCAGCTTCGCGAAGCCTCGATCCGTTGCCATGAAGCGTTCAAGCATCGGAGCGATCAGTTTTGCCGGATCCTTGATGGTTTGGCTGGTTTGTCGTTCCAGCACCTTTGCATAGGCGACGAGATCACGATGGACGGGCGCTGGCAGTTCCACGGTCAGTCTGACCGGTTTGTCGTCCGGCAACGCGTCCAGTTTCAATTTGGTCATCAGTGTCCTCCCTGTGGTTCAAGGATCAGATCACGGGTCACAATCACGCGCACCAGAAATCCCGGCCGAATTGTTAAGGTTGGCGGAATATCAATCTGACGACGCACGATCTCGCGGCCTGCATCACCGATGGTGTCTTGTGCGCCGTCGCGGATGGCAGTGGCGATGGGATCGTCATCATCAGTCCCCAGTTCGGCACCGATGTTGAGCACTGTAGAAAGAAGCGCCGCCCTCAATACACCGCCCCAATGGTGATCGACACCGTCCTCGAGACCTGCATAGCCTGTGATATCCGCTCCAGGTTGCCGTTCCAGAACAATGGAATGGCCATCGGGCAGGATGATCCGGGTCCAGACGAGCAGGATGCGGCGTTGGCCGAAACCGACGCCATTGTCATATTCGCCGATGAGGCGGGACCCTTGCGGCAGCAGGAGATAGCGCCCCGAAGGGCTGTCATAGACGTTCTGGGTCACTTGAGCCACGATCAGGCCCGGCAAGTCAGAGCGAATGCCAGTGACGAGGGCGGCGGGAATGATGGACCCGGCCTGAAGGACGTAAGGCGAGGCGGGCGGCGTGACACGATCCGGGGCAACGATGCGACGGTCGACAGGGGCATTGAGGAAGGCGAGTTGGCGGCCTTGATCTGTCTGTGCTCTGCCGTCGGGTTGCGGGGCCGGGAAGCTGCTCGCAGGTGCGGTACTGGGTGCAGCGAAACCCGATGGAGCGGTCGGTGATTGTATTGCAAAGAACACTTCACTTGTGCGGGCGGCTTCCTCTTCCGCGACCCGACGCTGCTCGGCTGGGTCAGGACCTGGCATGGGCGAAGCAGGGACGGGTTGACCCGCGTCCTGTGTGCGCAGGATCGGGCGTCCGAGGTCTCCGGGCAGGGCGGGTCCGAGTTGCGGAATGCCGCTGTAATCGGAAGGCAGGCGGCGCAGCTCGTCGGCTGCGGGGCGGTTTTCCGTGGTGAAGAGTTCGCCAGGGCGATCGCGGGCCGGGCGGTCCTGCAAGGCGAAGATCAACGCACCGCCGATACCGACCGCTGTGATGACCGCGAGACCGCCGAGGACCTTGCGGGAGAGGCGCACGACGCGGGGTGGATCGGGCCGCAGCCGGAAGGGATCAGTGGAGTTGGTAGGCGGCGCTGCGCTGGGATTTGGTGACGACGTGGTCATGGGCGCGGCCTCCCATCGGTGCGCACGATCCTGACCACCTGTTGATCGTCACTCCCAAGGCGCAATTCAGCGGCAGCAAAGAGCCGATCCACGATCAGGACGTTGCGGAAGACGCGGGTGTTTACCAATTCCGCGCTCCCATCGGCCCCGAGCACGAAGAGGGGCGGCATCTCGCCCTGCACGATCCCGCGCGGGAAGACGACATAGACGCGGCGACCGTCGTCGAACACGCTGTCCGGCCGCCAAGGTGGCGTGTTCTCTTCAACTTGCAGCCCATAGCGATAGTTACGATGGCTGGCCGGAGGGATCGTGGGTTGCTGGATCGCCGGTGGCCGCGGTTGGGCGCGCCCCGGCGGGTATGACCACGCGACGGAGGCCATGTAGGAGGTCTCGTTGGCGCGCAGTTCCAGCAGATACGTCCGCCGGTCCGTGTTGATGACAAGATTAGTGGAGATGTCGGGCCGGGTCGGTTTGACAAGGATATGCACGCGGACCGTGCGTCCGTTGCCGCTTTCGGTGTCACCGATGATCCAGCGCGTCGTGTCGCCAGCAGCAATCGGCCCCGCGCCAGTCAATTGCTCGCCGGGTTCGAGCGCGATGTTGGTGATCTGACCTGGAGCGGCATAGATCTGGTAGAGCGCGCCTTCGCTGTAGGGGAAGACCTGGATCGCATTGTAGTAGCCCTCGCGGCGGGGCTCTACCCGGGCGGCCGCATTGGCATTGATGACGCGGGCCGCTGCGGTGGCCGCATCCGCGTCGCCGCCGCGCGACGGGGTCCAGGGCGGCGGTGTGTGGATCGCTCGCAGCGGTTCTTCGACCACGGGGGGCGGCGGCGCGGGCAAGGACGGAACATCGCTGTCATAGTCGATTTCGGGCGGGGTGTAGGTTGCGCAGGCGCTCAGCAAAAGAGCGGTCAGTGTGATGGGGATAGTGCTGTGTATTCGTCTCATTGCTGAAGCTCCCGTGACCAGTTGATGGCGTGAACGTAGATGCCGAGGGGGTTCTGCCGGAGTCGTTCGGCGCTGCGCGGTGGCTGGACCGAAATGGTCAGGATCGCTGTCCAGCGCTCGGTCGCGGCGAGGCTGCCGTCCTGATAGCGCCGCTCTGTCCAGGCGATGCGGAAACTGTCGGGTGAGGCGCGAATGACGCTGGAGACATCGACTGAGATCTGGACCTCGCCGACCTGCGCGAAGGGATCGTTGGACCGGGCATAGTCATTGAGAGCCATAGCGCCGCGATCGGTGGTGAACTCATAAGCGCGCAGCCAATTCTGACGCACAACGATGGGGTCAGCTGGGATCGCGCGGACCCGTTCGATGAATTGCGCAAGGTGATAGGCGATCTGCGGATCGGTTACCTCGTAGTCGGCACTGGCTGGGGTGATGCTGCGGGCCTCGCCCAGCTGATCGACCTCCACGACCCAGGGCACGACCGTGCCTTGCGTGGATTGCCAGACGAGGCCGAAGGCCAGTCCTGCTGACAAAAACAGTGACCCGAAGGCCATCAGCCGCCAGTTCTTGGCTTGCACGCGGGCGGAGCCGATGCGGTCGTCCCAGACCTGTGCCGCCTTCTGATAGGGGGTCTCGGGTTCCGGGGTCTTGCCGTAGGTGAGCGAGGGGCGTTTGAACATCAGGGATCCCTTTCCGAAAGGCTGACAGAGGTGCCACCGCCGGGGCTGTCGCCTGAGCGCAGGGCATGGGTGGCGGCGGTCGCACCATGGTGAAGCGTTTGCGCGCGACCCATGCGTGCGGCCCAAGCGGGCGGGTTGGAGGAAGGTGTCGGAGCATCAGGACTACCGCCGCCGGTGATTGCCCCGCCGCTGGTCGCAACAGCCGCTCGTGCGCCACCCTGCGCGCTGTCGCTCAAGGCTGACGCGGCGCGGCGTAAGGGACTGGTGGCGACACCGGCACCGGCTCGCGCGATACCACCGATCCCAGAGGCGACCCCGGCGGCTCCGGTTCGTCCGGCGGATCCGAGGCTGTACGCTGCGGAAGCCCCACCGACCGTTGCGGCCCCGCCGCGGGCACCGGCGAGCACACCGCGCCCTGCGGCGCTTGCTGCCATACCCGTTCCGGCCATCCCGACGGCGGTGACACCTCCGGCGACGAGCCCGGTACCAACGGCTGCGCCCATGCTGAGCTGAGGCCCGCCGGAGATCAGCCCGTTGGCGATGCCGGGGCCAAAGATGCCGAGGCCAAGAAGCGAAAGGGCGGCCAGCACGATGGCCATGGCCTCTTCGATATTGGGCTGATCTCCCCCAAACCCGGACGTGAACTCACCGAAAAGGCTCGACCCGATGCCGATGATCACGGCGAGCACCAGCACCTTGACGCCGGAGGAGACCACATTGCCGAGCACACGTTCGGCGAGAAACGCAGTTTTGCCGAAAAGGCCGAAGGGGATCAGCACGAAACCAGCAAGTGTCGTCAGCTTGAACTCTATCAGGGTGATGAAGAGCTGGACCGAGAGGATGAAGAAGGCGAGCAGCACCATGGCCCATGCGAACAGCAGCACAATGATTTGAATGAAATTCTCGAAGAAGCTGACATAGCCCATCAGATCAGAGATCGAGGCCAGGATCGGACGTCCAGCATCGAGGCCAACCTGGGCCACGCGCCCGGGGCGCATCAGATCGGTGGCACTGAACCCGGTGCCACTGGCCTGCAGACCGAGCCCGGCGAAGCTCTCAAAAACGATGCGGGCCAGCGCGTTCCAGTTCGAGATGATGTAGGCGAAGGCACCCACAAAGAGGGTCTTCTTGATGAGCCGCGCGAGAATATCATCATCCGCGCCCCAGGCCCAGAAGAGGGCGGCCAGCGTGACATCGATGACGATCAGTGTCGTGGCGAGGAAGGCAACCTCGCCGCCCAGCAGACCGAACCCGCTGTCGATGTAGCTGGTGAAGACCTCAAGGAAGCGGTCGATGACGCCGGTGCCACCCATTGGTTCACTCCTCCGGGTGTGAGGATGGTGATGGGGTCAGGAAACGGCGGCGGGTCTCGGTCCAGGTGGCGGCGCAGTCTTGATCGTCCAAAGCGGCATCCCCAAGCGACTGACATCGGCGCAGTTCTGCCGTCAGAGGATCAGATCTGTCCGTGACGTTGGGCGCAGATCGGACGTCGCCCCCGTCTTCACGTGAGATCTCCAGCAATGCGCCGAGGACCGCCATGAAGGCGAGAACGCCAATGCCAAGCCTGAGGAAGAACGCGCCCATAATCGCTTACCTCAGTTCTGGAACATCTGTGCATTGCCCGGCTGATAGCCGGTGCCGGGTTCCAGAAAGCCTGCCAGCGTTTCGCGCGCGTTGGCTCCGCTCTCAGGATCGCGTCCTTCATAGAGGAAACGCTCGGCGCGGGCCGCTTCTTCAGCGGGCGGCAGATACAGCAACGTCAGGAAATACCGCGACTCGAAATGCGTGCCTTCCTCTTCGAACTGTGCTTTGCGCTCTGCCTCGACCAAGGCCGACGCCGCATCGGGGAACTGGCTGTCCGGATAGGAGAGGGCCGGGACGCGCTGCGCCTCGACGAAGACTGCCCAGCCAGAGCCGAGCCGCCGCAACGCGTTGTTGATCCGGCCCGCGATGGCGACCAGTTCCGCAGGAACTGCACTGTCGAGATCGGGACCACGGAACCGCGCTGTGCGCTGTAAGGAGCCGTCCTTGTTCAGGACAACGCCCACGCCGACAAGCGCCGCCCAAGGCAGGAAATCGGCCAGATGGGAGCATTTGGGACGGTATTCGGCGAGGTTCATCATGGCTTACACCCCGAGATGGCCGGGAATACGCAGATGGCGGCGCACTACATCGACGAAAAGCGGATCGCGTTTGGCTGCCCAGACAGCCGCCAGATGGCCAGTAATCCAGATCAGCAGACCGACCAGCCAGAGTTGCAGCCCAAGCCCGATGGCGGCGGCAAGCGTGCCGTTGAGGATCGCGATGGACCGCGGCGCACCGGCAAGCAGGATCGGTTCGGTCAGAGCCCGGTGGACGGGGATGACAAAGCCGGGGATGGCGTCAGGATCGAGCATCAGATCACTGCCCCGCCGCCAAAGGAGAAGAATGACAGGAAGAAGCTCGACGCGGCGAAGGCGATGGAGATGCCGAAGACGATCTGGATCAGCCGCCGCGCACCACCGGAGCTGTCGCCGAAGGCGAGGGTCAGGCCGGTAATGATGATGATCATTACCGCGATGATCTTGGCGACCGGACCTTCGATGGACTCGAGGATCGCCTGCAGCGGCGCCTCCCAGGGCATCGAGGAGCCTGCCGCCCGCGCGGGGGAGGCCAATGTCAGCGAGACCAAGGCGGAAATGCAAAGGGCGTCGAATGCCCGGCGAATGGTTTTTCCATGAACGAACATCAAGGGGATCCTTTGCTGGTGTCGGTTGCTGGGGACAGACGATAGTCACCGGTGGATTCGAGGCCTTCGACGTGCGCCAGTTCAGAGAGGCGGCGTGCGGGGCCGCGCCCCGACAGGACGGCGACAAGGTCAATCGTTTCGGCGATAAGCGCACGCGGGACAGTGACCACGGCTTCCTGAATGAGCTGCTCCAGCCTAACCTGCTGGGTGAAGCAGCCGGTACATCCCATTACTGTGGAAAAAAAACGTGTTGCTGGCGCAGAAAATGGCAGTGGAATAAGCGCGCGAGTGCCTTTCCTTTCAGGCTTTGCGCGTTTGCTGCGGTGCAAGAAATATCTTGGCCAGTTTGCGGAGGTTCTGGGTGGTGGCGGCGAGGAGGAATTCGTCGTTTGCGCCGCATGGACCGCGTAATCGGAGACGTCCCAGCCCGAGAATGCGTTTGAGGTGGGCGAAGAGCATCTCGACCTTCTTCCGGAGCTTCATCGAGATGTTGTACTGGCGGGTTTTGGCGATGTCGCGGGCAACCTGACGGGCGTCTTCGTGTTTCTCGCGGGTGATCTTGCGGGCATCGGCATTCGGGCAGCATTTGGCTTTGGATGGACAGGCCTGGCAGACCTCCTTCAAGGCGCGATAGCGCGCTGTGCCTTGGCCAGTCGGCCCTCTGTTCGGATCGGAATAGTTGCGGCGGAATTGCTTCAGGGCGTGACCTTCGGGGCAGATGTATTGATCGTTCTCCGCATCCCATTCGAAGTCGGCGCGGGTCCAGGTGCCATCGTTGCGACCGGACTTGTCAAAGACCGGAATGTGCGGCGCGATCTTGCGGTCGACCAGCCAGCCTAGCAATGGCCCGGTGCCATAGGCTGTGTCTGCGATCAGGCGCTCGGGATGCAGATCGAACCTGGCCTTCGCGCGCCTCAGCATGGTCTTGGTCGATCCAACTTCGGCTTGGCGGATTGATCGGGTGGCTTCCACGTCGACAATGACGCCGTGGTCTGTGTCGATCAGATAGTTGTCGGAATAGCTAAAGAACGCAGGCCCTTTGCGCGCAGCAGTCCACTGGCTTGCCGGATCAGAATGCGAGGTAAACTTCGGCTGAACCTCGCTGGCTGCGCCAAACGCAGCCTCGTCTAACGTGTCGAGATACTCGCGCACAGCACGGGGCGCTTCGGCCGGATCGATGCCCGCAGCATCCCATTCTTCCTTCGGAGTGGAGTTCTGTTTGTTGGCATCAGCTTCGATCAGGCTGGCGTCAATGGCCATGCGCTGGCCGCTGACCAAGCCTTCTTCGATGCACCGCTCCACCGTCGTCTCGAACAGATGGCGCAGCACTTCGCTCTCCCGAAACCGTCCGTGCCGGTTCTTCGAGAAGGTGGAATGATCGGGCACCCGGTCGTTCAGATCAAGACGACAGAACCAGCGGTAGGCAAGGTTCAGATGCACCTCTTCGCACAACCGCCGCTCGGACCTGATGCCAAAACAATACCCAACCAGCAGCATGCGGATCAGCAGTTCAGGATCGATGGAGGGACGACCAATGTGGCTATAGAAGTCCGCGAGATGCGCCCGAATGCCGCCGAGATCGACGAACCGATCGATGGAGCGCAGCAGGTGATCTTGCGGGACATGATCTTCCAGTGAGAACTCATAGAACAACGCCGCTTGTGCTTCCTGCCTCGGTCCCATCATCGCCAATCCCTCCCTATGGAATGAATTGAATCAGCAACTTAGCGCCCAATCGAGGAAGTCTTTTTCAACAGAATAAGCCCAGAGCAGACGTGACAAAACTCATGCTGCGTGCGCTCGCAGCGCAAGATTGCCGCAAATGCCAAACTCACAGTGCTGCTGCGCGGCGGGAAAAGCTGTCATTCATTTGCAGCCCAACAAAAATCTACATCTAATGATCAGGTCGCGGGATTGTCTCAACAGTAATATTGTCCACGGACGTCTTCGTCTTCCACGTACACCTAATACTTCGTCTCCAACGAAATCCTTCCTAGCGCAACGTAAGGTACACTAGGGAGTGAACCGCAGCCTAATGCGGTCCGTCAGGCCGGACAATCTGCCCGCGAGAGAACCGTTGGAAACTTAAGAGCCAAACTGTCCCGTGCCTAGTTTCGGGTCACCCCTGGTGTTGCGAACCAATATCCATGAACATAGCGCGCAAATCGACCGTGGAACGCTCGCCGACATCATCGAAATGCAGCTCCATCCACCGGGTCGCCGTCTCGCGCCCCAGATCGCGCAGGTGGATCAGAAATTCCCACTCCGTGTTCATCTTGGATGACGCTCCGAGCGGGATAAGGGCATTCTGGTTTTCGATTATATGGATTCGCTCGCGGCGATACTGCGTCTCATCCAGCTTGCCCTCGTCGATCAGACGCGCGACGAAATCAATCGCCCGGAGTTCCTTTAGGAGGCTTGAGTTGAATGCGATCTCGTTGAGCCTGTTCTGGATCTCCTGCGGTGTGCGGGGCACACCCTTACGCTCCACGGGGTTGATCTGGATGACCGCGATATCGCCGCAGTCGCTACCGGAATGGAAAGGGAAAAGCGCGGGATTGCCCATGTATCCGCCATCCCAGTAAGGCACACCGTCAATCACCACTGCCTGAAAGGCGTTCGGCAGACAAGCTGAAGCCATCACCATGTCAGAGGTCAGATGACGGCTATCAAAGACCTTAACCTTGCCGGTTTCGACGTTGGTTGCAGACACGTAGAGCTTGATACTGTTGCAGTTGTGTACGCAGGAGAAATCGACGCAGTCTTCCAACACATCCCGCAAAGGATTCATATTAAGAGGGTTGAGCTGATAGGGCGAAAACAGCCGCGTCATAGCATCCATCGCATGGTAACCCAAGGATCGCTCAAGGCTCCAGTTTCCCATCAATACGTCGATTGGCGCGCGTTTTACTGGACTGTTCTTTGCGGCATCGGACATTGAGCGCCAAAAACCCTCGAGCTTTGCGCGTGCACCGTCGGCACCGCTGCTCGTAAAGCCATCTGCCAATACCACGGCATTCATCGCGCCAGCTGAAGTGCCGGAAATCGCATCAATTTCCAGCCGTCCATCGTCCAGAATGCGATCTAGCACCCCCCATGTGAAGGCACCGTGGGCTCCACCGCCCTGCAGGGCGAGGTTGATGCGCTTGCGTTCCGTCTTAGCTTTGCGCCGCTTCTTAGTATGATTGGCACCGTTCTTGATATTTTTCATCAGTGTACTGTCCTTCTGCCATTGACTGGCAAAGCAAGCCCGGGAATCGAAGCGTCACAATCGAAGTGTCGGTACTAACTCATAGTGGCAGCTTCTTGAGCAATTTGTTCAATATCCCCGCGGCTTAAACCTATATCGACCAATTCTCGGTCGGACATGGCTGAAAGCTCAGTGAAAGTACGATTGTACACAGCGCGGTTTCGACGATGTCCCGCAAGTTCTGCGCGAAATTGCCGGAATGCCTCCAAAATGCGGTGCGATGGGTGTGAAAGTGTTAAGTTCTGGAACGTCATGTTTTTAGCCTTTTCGGCTGTGTGGAGGTGCAACTCCACAGGACAAGGTCTTAGGGATTGGTTGCTCCGGGATAGTCGATAGCCGCTCGTGCCACCGGTATATCCAGCCAGCTTTTAAGAGGCGGACGTTTGGGCCGCAATTCTCGGAGAGAACATGGCGCGAAGCTTCTGCGCGCCGCCGCTTAGTATCTGAGCGATGCATTTGCTGCGCATCTCTCGGGCCATAAGAATATAACGTTCAGCATCAACCTGTCTCGCAGTTGCGAAGGTCATGTGGGAGTTCATAAATTTTCTTTCGGTTGCGCGGTTTCAGTGCCGCACTCTTCAAGTGTGGTCGATGCAGCGGGAGTGCAAACCATAGTCGGTATGCAGACAGAGCATATTGCGTCGATAGGGATAAGACTTCAGCGCGGTATCGACAAATTCGTTTAGCGTCGCATCTGCGGCCGCGGCCGTTGGCGGAAATTCGGGGCAGGGGGGTAACGAGTGGTCAATCGCACAACTCGCGATGATCTCCGACAATTCGGCATCAGACTTGCTTCCCAAGGCTTCATCTTCGAAACTAAGGTGGCCATCGAACCGCGGAACCGACGGTTCAAAATCTCGCGCATGCTCCTCGTATCTGGTACGTAAAGTGCCACTCGCTTTGCGGAACGCCGGCGTGGTCGTTAGTCCATCGGGCAAGTCACGAGTTGGGACGAGCCGCGCGGTATCAACAGCGACCACTGGAACTTTCGAGCGCTTCGCAAAACGATCGGCCTGTTCACGTGCGACAAAGACAGGGTGGTCGTCGGTCAGAACCGCGGCAGCACGTTCAGCCAGACGGTAAACCAGACCCTTCTCACGCCGCCCTTTCCGCTCAACGTAGTTGACGCACCGCAATCCGCGCAGCTCACACCCCTGCTGCAGATCGCGACTGGCACTAAGCAAGAACGCATGAAGCCGGTCGGACGCGTAGGGGTAGTCTTCGCGGACCCCGTGATAGACGAGCACAGGGAGGCTTAGCGCGTTGCCAAGCTCGATCGCAGCATCCAGTGCCGGATTGTCCCACGCACGCAGCGTCTGTTGCAGCCAACAGAGCACATAGGCGGTTTCGTCTGACTTCTGGAGCGGCGCGGCATTGAGCGGGCGGATGCGATCGGCGATGTCGGGTGACCATTTATGCATTTTTGGCAGCCTTCGCTTTCTTGCGCGGTTGTCGAAGCTCACGCGGTTTGCGGCTTCCGTGCTTCTTAAACACCGCTTCGGATTCCTGCCGAGCTTCATCGGTTCGACGGAGCGCATAGATCCGCTTTTTTGCTTCACGCGCTGTTTCCTGATGATCCACGACGGGCTTTGGATAAGCGGCAGGTGGCTGGTCCAGCGTCCAGGGTTCCTGCAGCGCCTTGCCCTCAAGGCTCGCAAGCTCGGGCACCCAATGGCGCGTGAAATCGCCGGTTGGGTCCTGATCATACCCTTGCTTGACCGGTGAATAGACACGCACGGCGTTGATACCCGTTTCGCCTGCCTGCATCTGGCTCTGCGGCCAATGAATGCCGGGCTCATAATCGGTAAACAACCGGGCGAGGACTTCTCCGGACTGCTGCCAAGGAAGCCAGAGGTTGTACGATGCAAATGACATGAGCATTGCGCGCATACGGAAATTGATCCAGCCCGTGGCTTTGAGATAGCGCATGCAAGCATCAACGAAAGGGTAGCCGGTCTGCCCAGTTGCGAAGGCATTCAACAACGCATCGTCATTTGGTATGGGGCGTAGGCCCTCGTAGAGACGTGCCATGGGAAGCCATTCAATCTCCGGCTCCGCTTCCAGCTTTTGCATGAAATGGCAGTGCCAGTGCAGCCGCCCGATGAAGGATTTCATCGCACTTGGCCAGGTTCCGCGTTCTGACTTCGGAAGGCTGGCGACTTCTTCCTGCCGTGCCAGCGTTGCCCGGTAGACCTCGCGCATAGAGAGGCTTCCTGCGACAAGGTGAGCCGACAGTCTCGAACAGACAGTCTCCCCTGTCTCCGGGCTCGACATCGCCTTTTGATAGGGCTCGCCGCGATCATATAGAAATGAGTTCAACGTCTGCAGCGCAGCGGGACGGCCCGGTGCCTGTAGATCAACTATGCCGTCACGGTCCAATCCAAGATCGGCGGCTGTTGGTACCTGATCGCTGCCCTGGGCTATCCATGAGATTTGCGATGGCACAGGCAAGAGCGGTTCGGACATCATCTTGTCCCAGCTCTTTGCCCATTTGTTTCGATCCAGCGACCGTCCGCGCCAGACGCCATATTGTTGAAACTCGTCAAAGACGATGCCGTGGTCGCGGCACCAGCCTCTGACGGCCTTGTCGCGCTCAAACGTCCAAGCGTTCCCAGTTTCCGTGTGAGCGACAAGCCGAAACCTGCCGTGCGTCGCTAGAATGCTGTCCAACGCCTCTTGAACCGACCCCAACATAACGCAAAGCCTGCCGCCGTGCTCGGCAATGTCTTTCTTCAGGCTCTCAACTGCGCCCCGTATGAATTCCCATTGGCGATAGCTCGTGTCGGGAAGGGCCCAATGCTCCGGTTCGGCGACGTAGACAGGGAGAACGCGTCCATTTTGCGCAGCATTAGCCAATGCAGCGTGATCATTCATTCGAAGATCACGCTTAAACCAGACCACTGTCAGGGTCTTGTCGTCAAATGGTTGCGTATCACCGCGGGTGTCGAGTGTCACATTGCCAACTTTCAGAGAGAAATCCCCAATAGAACGTTTTGAATTCACTTGCGTTCCATGAGTGCGACCTTAGCGATCTTTGCAACCGTCCTAGCCAGCTCACGTCTTAGTCTATGCGGCCGGTACGCGTTAACTCGAAGCCTATTGGTGTAAACTAAGCTCGCCAGACGGCATTTAAAACGAACAGAAATGTGTGGCTTCGTCCGGGACTGGGGCGCTATTGAAGTCTGCACGCTCCGGTATGCGCCCAAACGCGATCTTCGCGCCAAGATACCCGCCCGGGACAGTCGCTTTTGGTCCCAGTGAAATGGCGTCGGGGCCAAATTCCGAACGCAACCGGTCCAATACGTCGCTCACCTGTTCCCAGCGTCTGCGGTCGCATGTTGATTTGGGAGGGCCAGCATTGGATGCTTCAAGATCGAAGAGATCGCCTGTCATCTCTTCTGGATCCAGTAGCCCGTGCAACACGACGCTGACGGATCGCGGCTTGAATGTTCTCTGACGTGTGGCATTCATCAAACCTTCGGCCAGTGCCTTCTGGAATGTTCGGTCATCTCGGGAGGGTGCGACGCATAGTTCCTGATGCCAGCGCAGATCGTCCGTGCGTGAGCCGGACGCACTGCGATATCCACCTCCGCGAAACCCAAGCGTCAGTTTCGTTGCGACAAATTCCGTGCGTCGAAGGCGGCGGGCGGCACTGAAGCAAAGCTGTCGGGCGCAAAGGGCTATTTTCTCTTTGTTGCGCAAGTCCGGTGGCAACATTCGACTGTGTCCGAACATCCTTTTTTTCGTCGCTGGTCGCTCACTGTGGTACCCATGCAACCCGTTCCAGAACCGCTCTCCTTCCACATTCCCCCAGATTGCCCGGGCTTGTTTCGGCGCAATGCGCCATAACGCCTCAAAGTCCCTGATGCCGCAGTTTTCCAACCGCTGCTGAATACCTGTCGATATCCCCGGAAGTTTCTGCAGGGGTAGATGGTTCAGCTTCGCCGGTAACTCGGCCGCTGTGATCAGGCAGAAACCATCGGGCTTGTTCATCTCAGCGCCGATTTTCGCCAATAGCTCGGTCGGAGCCATGCCAATGGAGCAGGTCAAGACCTCGCTAAAGTTGCGGCTCAGCTCCCTCTTGATACGGTTGGCCAGATGAACACCCTGTGTCGCCTCACTTGGCAGCAGGGCGCACACCAACTCATCAATAGACCGAACATATGAGACGGGTAAGCAGCTGTTGATCACATGTTGAATGCGGTCGTGCAATCGGACGTAAACGTCGTGTCGGGCGACGACGAATATCATATCGGGTATTGCCACTCTCGCGTCCCTGATTGAGACGTTTGACTTCAGACCAAGTGCCTTGGCCTCTTTACTGATCGCGATGCACCCTGTGTTCGGGGAATCCAAGGGCACCACACCAACCGAGCGGCCTCGCAGGGCTGGGTTAAAATGCTGCTCGGCCGTCGCGAAGAAGCTGTCGAAGTCGAGGTAGAGCCGCTCTACACCGTTCGCCTTTCCTCGTGAGTGATCGTGCATTTTGGACTCCTGACAAGACAAGAACAATACGGGAACATAAAGGTGAGTCGCAAGTGCGTCCGATGTCGTTGGTCAGGTATGGCCAAAGGTTGCCAGGCGTTGGGTGCACCGCGCGCGACAAGAACAATTTTGATGTTCACCTCTTAGCTTTGCAAAGCCCTTGCAAGACCGCATAGTTGTTCAGCGAATGCACTGGCGCTTTCTTGAACGTGGCGAGCTTTGCCCGCGGAATACGATACAACGGTTGGAAGGTTGCGACCTAACGCGGCCGGGAATACGAGAGAGCGGGTGAATAATGCCAGAATGGTTAAGCAATATCGGATTTCAATTCGAGCAGGCGGACTGGTTCATGCGACTGGTGTTTGCGCTCGTTGCCGGCGCAATTCTTGGTATAGACCGTGAAGTGCGACACCGCCGCATTGGCATACGGACGTACATGATGGTATCGCTAGGCGCGGCGATATTCACGATTGTCTCCGTCGAGATGGCGCAAGACATGACGGCCGCTGGGCTATCTGCGGACCCGACGCGTGTCATTCAAGGATTGATTGGGGGCCTCGGTTTTCTGGGTGCCGGTGCAATTATTCAGGGCGACAAGCGCGTCGGCGGAATGGTGACTGCTGCAAGTCTCTGGGTCGCGGGCGCGATTGGACTGGCAGCGGGCATGGGATACGGTCTGTTTTCAATTATCTGTGCGGCGTTGGCAGCAGGCTTGCTCGCCGTCAGCCGTGTGATGGAGCATCGCGGTGCCGATGACCGACCCGACCTAGACTGACGTCGCACGTCCTCAAAACGACATTACCGAAATCACAGAGCCTCTATTGGATTTATGGCCGCGCGTTTCGCAGCGCTACTTGCCCAGGCACGAGGCCTATCACCAAAGCATTCGAGAATGGCGTCCACACCTATGATGGTGCCTTTTGCTAACCGGCCCAGCACCGCAATGGGCAGAACACTTTCATTCTGTGAGATGACGTAACCATCTGCTGTCGTTGCCACGCCAAGTTCATCGTGGACAGGCGCGACAAGACCATCCTGCAACAGACCTTCGATCAGTGGAGATCGGACATCGGCAATTTTTGGCGCGTCCAGAACCGCGTTGACCATGACCTGCGCCGTGGTGTGGTCTTCGCCGCTGGTCAACACCCACCCGCGGTCGGTGACAGTGATGCCCGGGTCGGCGAGATACTCCAGATCCAGCATGCCTGCTTCGTAGAGGGCAATAAGGTGCTGGAGGCTCTCCATCGGCGGTCCGAACGCATAGCGCTTCATGCTTTCGTCCGTAGAAATGATATCCGCCAGGACTTCGTCGCTGAGCGCGCTATGAGAAAGCGACCTGTAGATGGTAGGGTGACAGTGCCGCCAGACCTGACCGATGCAATAGTCTAAACTGACCGGCGCGCTTCCGTTGGCCATCTGGACGAGATTTTTCAACAAATCGATCGGTGGCTGACCAGTGTCCAGAAAACACTTATGGCCCTGCGCCGGATCCTCGATCCAGGCTTTAACTAGATGATGCAGGGCGTCGTTGTCCGACGGCGTGTCGTCTCGCTTATATTCAAGTCCTCGAAAGACGCCGATGATGACGGGTGTGATCGCATCTAGTAGAAACGCTTTTCCTTTTGCACGCGCCTGTAATTCTGGATCACTCAGTTCGCGGCCAAGGGCCTCCAAGACTTTTTCTGACGGCGCGAATTGCCGGTCCAGCTGTTCGCTAATGGGTTTCGGACCCATAGGCAGACCATCAAGGGAGAACGGAATGATGGTCGGGGCAACCTCTTTCGTTGGCGTGAACTTCAGCTCGCGCAACTTTTCGTCTCGCAGTGAGAACGAACCATGTGCATCGGCAATCGCACGGACGACATCGATCGCGGCAAGCCCGTATCCTCTGATGGCGACGGCAGTCTCCGTACTCGTTTCGGCCGCATCGACGATCGGACCAACCGGATAGGGTTCGTCAAACAGGCAAAGCGCATCTCTCGTTTCGATCTCGGCCTGCCAACCCTCGATCTGCGGGTCCTGGCGCGTAGGTTGATGCCCGACCGCCAAGAGGACCTGATCGGCAAAGAACTGTACTCCAGAACGGGTTGTTACACAGGCCCCTGTCTCAGTAAGCGCTACCGCGTCGGCGCGTTCTTGGACCAGTTTCGCAATATCGGACTCAACGAGGGGACGAAGAAGGGCAGCAAACCTTTCGTAAAGATAGACACCGACCAAGCTGCGTGGGGGATAGTAGTCAGCAATATCCGCTGAGTGCGTGGCCGGGTTGTTTTTTGCCCAGTCGTGATAGCTGGGAAAGCCCTCGATCACGGCACTGCCAACATTGATCTTGGGACGTTTTGGCAGCTCAAGGATGCGACCGTTGACGTTGCTCCAGTTACTTTCTGGCTGTGAAGTATCCCAGACTGGTCCATTCCCCAATTGGTCGGTCTCTTCAAAGAGAAGGATGTTCAGGTTTTGGTCGGGCCCGGACTTTTCGCGTTCTAGAATATAGCATTCCAAAGCATAGTGTCCGCGCGGACCGAGACCAATAATGGCGAGGGCAGGGTTTGGATCGATCATATTGCGCCGTTCATTTCGTTCGATTGCGAGGCCGCTTTCGAGGCGGAATCTTGGACACTTCTACTTTGAGGCTGCCCAGGGCTACTTCTTTGAAACGGACTTCAGCGCCGCGCCGATTGCTGTGTCGCCATCACCATCAGCAACCGCATCCTTAATTTCTGCAGATTGGATGGCATCACCGTCAGTGTGCTCGCGATCGCCGTGTTCGCCTCTTTTGTTCTTCAGCCTGTGGTGCTGTTTAGACCCCTTGAGATCGATTGGTTTGTCTTGATCCATGTCGATGCCTTGGTCCCGCGAAGTATCTGTGCTGTTCATTTTTGATGCCCTTGATGGTCCGTATTTTGAAAAGATGGTTTTGAGCACCATCCCAACTCGACAAGGGGATTTGGGATGGTGCAGATGGGCTTAGTTTGAGCTCAGGAAGTCATCTACTTCCTCTTTGGCCTCTTCCTTGGTCTTTCCGTACTTAGCCTGGATCTTACCTTCAAGCGCTTCACGGTCGCCGTTGACCTCAGCGATTTCGTCGTCTGTCAACTCGCCCCATTTGGCTTTGACGTTGCCAGTCATCTCTTTCCATTTGCCTTCGACTTGATCCCAATTCATCGCATTTCCTTTCGGTTTGTAGCGTCTGAAACTCATTTTCAGACTGCAAGGCCAGGTCCTAGCCGAGGTAAACAAGGCAGACACTACGTCTATGGTGAGGCGCTGTGCTTCCTAAAGTTCCGGCTCGCAGGTTGGCACGGTCACAGTGGGCCGCATGCCTTCTCAAAGCCAGACCGAGTGCACGACCAAATGCCCAAATACTAAACCAGAATAGCTCTGGCGGCGCCTTCGGGCTGACATGTTGATGGATCGGTCCGATTGTAAACGCGGCCGTTTGCCCTCGGCGACGCGTTCTGTTGTATCGGTCTGGAGAACTCGGTAGCAAACCACGATGTGTCGATTTCGGCGAAGGCATCAACAAAGGCCGTCTCGCATTCCCATCTTTCGCGGGTTTTGAGCCGAAAGTATGGTCTCTCAATCTCAAGCTGACCCTCGTCTATGAATCTCCGTAGCAGCTTGTTTACATAGATCGATGTGAGGCCTATTGCCTGTCCGATCTCAACTTGGGTCATTGGAACCTCGAAGCGATTTCCAAGATCGCTTTGCCCGGACTGTAGTCTCGATATCAATTGAAGCAGAAAAAACTTGAGATTGTCTTGCGCACTCATCGTGTTCAAGCGCGTCACCTGATAGTGAAAGGCGGTCAGGCTTAAGCTGCTCAGCGCAAACAGAAGCAAAGATAGACGGGGAAGTTGGACGATTTCGCGATGGAACGCTTTGCGTGGAATCTCGGTCAACGTGCCATCTGTCAACATCATGATCTGATGAGGGGCGTGTTTCGTCCCAAACTCCGCGAGGCCGATAAAGTCGCCTGGTAGAAACAGACGTAGTATCTGATTGCCATGTTGTTTGCAGTTGGATCGTAGAGCTGCCCATCCCGACTGAAGAACCCAGACCTTGTCTGCCAGATCGCCAACGCGAGCAAGTTGATACCCTTTTGGGCGCCGCACACTGGATCGATCAAAGGAGTCCAATAAATGCTTTTCGCACTCCTCGAGCTGGACGAATCTTTGCAAGCGGGTTGCAGGAGCATTGCTACCGATCATAAGGCTTGGCCAAACAGCCAACCTGAGGAGTGGTACTGCTCAAAAGGGGAGTATCCAGGTCGCCCCAGATCAAGATTCTGCGAATTTTTCATGGTTTGTGTGAACCACACAAAGACAAGCCGTTCTGTTAACTATGTTAACTGACTTAGTCAGACGGTCGGTCATTTCCGAAAAGCCTCAACTTTTCTCAGGTTTCGCACATCTAACAGCCAATAAAATCCATGTACGAACCCGGCGATCAGTATAACATATGTTAACTTTAGGCGTCTCGCTTGAGTACATAAGGGGAACACCGAGATTGAGCATTGGAATATCGACGGATTTGAAGCCTGCAACTTCTTCAAGCCCGCTTGTGCGGAAGCTTGGGGCCTTGTGTTTGTTGTCGGAGGAGGAAATAGATTTTCTTGAGGGCCTTCAAAACAACACTGTAAACGCTGATAGAGGCCAAGACTTCATCGTTGAAGATGCAGATCTCAGAACAACATTCATCGTGATAGAGGGCTGGGCTGTTCGCTATAGTTTGTTGTCGAATGGCAGGCGTCAAATTCTCAGCTACGCTTTGCCAGGGGATATCCTTGGGCTGCATGTAAATTTCCGCGCAACAGCTACTTACAGTGCGTCTGCACTGACCCCGCTGAAACTAGCTGCAGTGGATCCGCGCCGCGTGATTGAAATCTCTCAAAAGTTTCCCATAATTGCTGCGGGCCTGAGTTGGTGTACTGCGCGCGAGTTTGCGATCCTCGGTGATCAGGCGATCCGGCTGGGGCGGCTTTCGGCGCGTCAACGATTGGCCCATCTCTTTCTGGAGCTCTGGCATCGCTTTGCGCTTATCGAGAATGACAACGGGAACTGGGTTGAAATTCCAATGACCCAGCAAGACCTTGCGGATACCCTTGGAATGAGCTTAGTACACACAAACCGTTCGCTGAAGTCGCTGCGAGATGCTGGCCTTGTTTCCGTCAGCAAAGACTATGTGCGATTGAATGATATCAAGGCTCTGATTGAAATGTCCGAGTTTAACCCAGAGCACCTGACCGAATTCCAAATCTAGAGATGGCGTTTTGCACTTCATGGTGTGGTCTTGTTCTTAGAAAGCCTGCAGCAAGATGACCAAAACAAACAGTATTATTGATGAGGCCGAGCAGGCAGCTTTGGATGAGCAATCGTTGCAAGATGCAACCAAACTGTCACCGCGTCTGATCTACGAAGTCATCCGGCGTGATGGTGAAGAGGAACTTGAACGCCCCCTTCGATCACTAGTTTGGTCCGGTATAGCTGCTGGCATTATGATCAGTTTTTCCGTTTTGGGAGAAGCAATTTTTCGAACACATCTTCCTGACGCTCCAAGCAGCTATCTCATCGAAAACCTTGGCTATAGTCTTGGGTTTCTGCTTGTCATACTTGGCCGAATGCAACTGTTCACAGAAAATACCATAACGACTGTGCTTCCACTAATGGTGGCACCATCACGAAGACTGTTAGGCGATGTATGTCAGCTTTGGTTCGTTGTCCTGTCTGCAAATGTCGTCGGCGCATTCGCGATCGCAACCGTCTTCGCCCACACGTCAGCCATACCGGCAGAACTAATACCCGCTTTAGTTTCCCTGTCTGAACACGCTGTTGGGATGTCAGTAGGAGAAAGCTTTATGCGAGCGATCCCAGCCGGAATACTCATTGCCGCGATTGTTTGGATGTTGCCGCAAGCCGAGAACGCGTCGTTCTTTGTAATATTGATTTTCACATGGCTGATAGCGGCAGGCGACTTCACCCATATTGTCGCGGGTTCTGTCGAAATGGCCTTTTTGGCCGTTCGTGGAGATCTTGGTTTCTATGACGCAGTCTTTGGCTTCTTCTTACCGGTTCTGGCAGGCAACGTCGTTGGTGGTACCGTGATCTTTACCCTCATGGCTTGGGGGCAAGTCCGCCATGAGTTGGTAGATGCAGAAAAGACTTAGTGCCTAAAGCAGACAAAGGATCACCCGGGTCGCGACTGCTTCGAGTGTCAGGGTGCTTGCCAGTGTCGTCATGCGCTGATGCGATTGAGCCTCCACGTCAGGATCTGTCATACGTTTGTGGGTTTCCTGCACTCGGTAACAGTCGACCAAAAAATCAGGATGGCAACTTCGATAAACGCCTCGGCGATCCACTTAGCGACAATGGGGTAGTTTGTGTCTTTGAAGGCGGCTGTTAGACCCAAGGCGAGGGAGATGCAGGCCATGCCTGTCCGCACCAACCTGCAAATGTCCGCTCATTTGCAAGCATTGTGCGATCTTCGGCTCAGGCCGTGCGTGTGTCTGCCAATTCATTCGAGCTTGGGTTCTTTGAAAGGTTTGTGTCAGGCAGACGGGCATTCCTTTTTATGTTGTTCTTGCTGAGATCAGACACCGAAGCAGACTACTTCGATTGACATAACCAAGGGGCACCCCGTCCACAGGTGCCGATCACGCTAGCATGTAGGTGGGTTCTCGTGCACTGTTTCGGGATGAAAAAGCAAACGGCGGATTCCTTGGTGCCATGACCTCATCGAACCCAATCGAAATGCCTGAGCATGTCAGGTCACTCATTCCGCTTGGGGACTATAAGTGGCCGCGTAGTGAAGCAGAGCAAACCATCGGGCACCTCCTCGAAAAGTTCAAGATGGGGTTCGGTACCGCAAAGAACGCCGCCGCAATTGACACTGGTGAGTTGAAAAAAAGATCAGATGAAATGTTGGAAAGGGCGCTCAGGACTGTCTTGGAAACAGTTTTGCTTGATGCACTCAGCGCCACATATCTAGGATGGGCCACGAAGGGTACGAACAGCCGGACAAAGCGCCTTCTGGTTCATCCGCCGATGGGGACTGACATCCTCTCAGATTGGGCTAAACGGCATGACTTTCCGGTTCTGTCAGAGTTGAAGCAACTGCGAGAGAAGTTCGACGTAGCATGTTTTGTTGTTCCGAGCATCGAAGTGTTTTTTGGGCGCCATGTCGATCAACTGACACCGCTCTTTGACTTCTTCGAAGCATTGTCCGCGTATCAAGGCCGTGTCCTTGTAGGTTGCAGTAGTTGGGCGCGGCGGTTCCTTTGGCAGTTCGATGAGCTGCAGTTCATGTTAGGTGAGGGCGAAACCTTCCCGGCATTCGATGCCGATGCGCTGGCATCTGTTTTCGAAAGGGCGCTCGAGAGCAATGCGGTCGTCAAATCAGTTGCAACGGGAGCACCAATCCTCAAGCGCGATGACGACGGCAATCTAGTTGACCCATTCTTGAAGAAACTCGCGGAAGTGAGTCTCGGTCACCCTTGGGTCGCTGTCGAAATGTTTCTGCAAGGCATCGCCGAAGCCGCAGATGCGGACGAAAAGACATCTGAAAGCCAACTTTGGGTCCAGTTTCCCGCAGCTTGTTCGCTGCCCACCCCCGCCAACGATGCTCATTTGTTTGCCCTCCAGTCGCTATTGATCCACGGACCCCGAAAGATTGAAGAGTTTGATAAGCTGCTCCCCAGTCCAACAGTGAAAGGCGTTTGGTCGGCGCTGCAGCAAAACGGGTTCGTTGATATACACGACGGCAGCGTTTCTTGTGCCATCAGGAATTATCCAGAAATCCGAAGTGAACTGGGTGCGGCCGGCTTCAATTTGGATCGGCTATAGCGAGTCCTATGGAAGAGCGCGCACAGAGAATTTCGAATTTATTCAATGACATCAATGGTTGGGTGATTGCTGAGATTGCGGTAAGCATATTGTTGGTCTGGGCTTTCATCAAAGCGACGCAAAAGCTCTTGCCCTGGGTCAGTGAATTTTTACCGGCCAAACTGCGGCATCTCACGTTGAACTCTGTGCCAGTCTTGCGGGTTCTTGCACTGCTGTTTCTTTTTGTTTGGATCGTACCACTGATCTTTAACATCACCTTGCAGAACTTTGTCTTCATCGCCGGAGCTTTGAGTGTGGCGGTAGGCTTTGCTGTCAAAGACCTTGCGAGCAGTGTCATCGCGGGCTTTGTCGCCTTGTTTGAAAAGCCCTATCGGCTAGGGGACTGGATCAAGATCGGGAACGACTATGGTGAAGTCATCACAATCGGGATGCGCGCAGTGCAAATCCGGACGCCCGACGACAACGTCGTGACGATTTCTCATGATCGAATTTGGACGGAGAATGTCCTGAACGCCAATGATGGTTTTGGCACGTTGATGTGTGTGGCAACGTTCAATATCGCGCACAATCAGGACGTAGGTGACGTGGTGGTGCTCTTGGAGACTGTCGGTAAAACGAGTCCTTATCTGAATCTGGATCGCGATGTGATTGTGGTGGCGGAAAACACGGCCTTTTGCACGGTCTACAAGCTCAAGGCCTATCCGTTTGAGCCACGAAACCAGTTCGCATTCATCACCGACATGACGGAACGTGGGAACGCTGCGTTACGTGTTGCCGGGATTAGCGCCGCGTCAGTACCTGAGGATTTGTTCTCTGAAAGTATCAGGTCTTAGCTCGTTGACGCGCTTAGTCATCAGGTAAAGGAAAGATCCGGTGGAACCAATCAAGATTTTGATGACGCAGCTGCGTGAGATCGCGCGCGGCTCGATCGAATTGCTACCGCAGATCGCGGTTGCCCTGTTCGTTTTGCTTTTCACGATAGGTCTGAACAAGTTGATCGGCTTTTTGGTTGACCGCGTGCTTGCGCGCACCAAGCTCCGGCCAAGCCTCAAGGAGTTATTTTCGCTTTTGTCATCAATGCTCGTCTGGATTCTCGGGTTGATGATCGCTGCAGTCATCGTCTTTCCGGGTCTCACTCCGTCGAGCATACTCGCGGGTCTTGGGATTGGGTCAGTCGCGATTGGATTTGCCTTCAAAGACGTTTTTGAGAACTTCCTTGCTGGCATCATCATCCTGTTTCGCAGAGAAATGCGTATTGGTGACTTCATTGAATGTGAAGGTATCGAAGGCGAGGTTGAGCACATTGCCATTCGCGAAAGCCACATTCAACAAACTGACGGGCAGTTGGTCATCGTACCAAATTCAATCCTTTTCAAGAATCCGGTCACCATCCGCACCCATCAGTCATCCCGACGCATGACTGTCATCTGTGGCGTTGCCTACGACGTCGATGTGGATGAGGCCCGGGAGGTGATCAGCGAGGCCGTTGCAACCTGTGAAAGTGTTCTGCAAGGCGACAAACCGATCCAGATATTTGCTCAGGAATTCGCGTCCTCGTCCATTAACTTCGAGGTGACGTGGTGGTGTGGTTCCAAACCGGTGGAGGTCCGCGCTTCGCGGGATGAGGTTGTCGCCACAGTGAAACGGGCGCTTGATGATGCAAATATCGAAATCCCGTTCCCATACCGGACTCTGACATTCAAGGAACCTCTCCCGATTGCGCAAACCGAAGAAAATTGATGTGCCGGCGGCAGGCATCACGCTGCGCGTAATTCCTTGAAAGACTAATCGAGTTTAAGGCATCGCTTCATGCGAACGCGGATCAACCTGTTGGGCTTCGCCCATCGTACCGATCTCGCCTCTACTGATGTGCCGGCGTTCCGTACGAACTGGAGCATGTGGGCGAGGATTGTTGCGGTGGATGAAGTTGATGCTGACTTTGTTTTGTTCTTTGCCAAATTGGACAGTTGGCTCGACGGTCTGACCGCTGCGTCCATCTCGTGAACTCCAACAAATGTCTGGATCGGAACGCTTACCGCACCAGTACGGCAAAATGTGCCGATACCCGCTTGCCAATGCCCCAGAACTTGTTCGAGATTAGTGATTGCCGCCGCACCTTCCCGATTTAGACTGATATCTTTGCTACAGGTCGATGAGGTTTTTGCAGACCGATATCTGCCTAACTGTCGTTACTGACCGGCGGATGATCAAAACGCGCCCCGTGCGACATCGCGCAGGCGTGCGTGAGGATTGTTTGTATCCGTAGCATTGCAAAAATATAAGGAAATCAAATATGTCTCTCACATCGAGAACTCAAAACACACGCTTCACAACAGGGCTTCTCGCCTCTGCTGCAACGGCTTTGTTGCTGGCAACATCAGCATACGCCGATGGTCACACGGCTGCATTCATGGATTTCAAGTTCGACGCCACTCAGAACCTGAACGCATCTGAGCTGATCGGCGCGCGTGTCTATGCGTCCGAAGCTGAAATCGCAAGTGAGCCTCTGGCTGCTGACGGAGAAAAGGAATGGGACGATATCGGCGAGATCAATGAAATCGTCTTGTCGCGCTCTGGAGAGATTACATCTGTAATCGTCGGCGTTGGCGGCTTCCTGGGATTGGGTGAAAAGTCCGTCGCGGTTGATTTGTCAGAACTGACCTTTGTTTCTGATGGCGAAGAAGCAGACGAGTATTTCATCGTCGTCAAAGCCAGTGCCGCTGGCGTTAAAGATGCGCCAGACTATGTGTCGAACGTCGATGCGATGGCGCACTCCGATCGTCAGATGCTGGCGGCGCCGGTAATCGAACGTGAAGGCTATGAGCGTGTTGAAACGGAGCAACTGACATCTGAGACCCTTACTGGCGCCCGTGTCTATGGCAGCAACGACGAAGATATTGGTGAAATCGGCAGCCTGCTTCTGACGGATGCTGGCAAAATCGATCGTGCTGTTATTGATGTTGGTGGTTTCTTGGGTCTTGGCGAAAAAGAAGTCGCTGTGACCATGGAAGAACTGACGATCATGCAGAAAGACGGTGACGTGCGTGTGTATATCGATAGCACGCAGGAAGCCCTGGAGGCCCAACCGGCCTATCAAGGCTAATACCGTCCTCTGTTACAATTAGGGTTTGGTAAAGGTGCTGCTGCCGCTCAGAAATGAGCGGCAGCAAGTTGGGTTTTGTTGAGAGTTCAACCCGCTGAAAGGCTGCGTGCGATGTCATCTGTGGTGGAATTGATCAGAGCTTTCGCAAACTCAAAAGTGATCTTCAGAGTGACCTCTTGATGGAGGACGGGTCGAATGTCGCCGAGTGTGTCGGGATCTGCAACAATAACGAGATGGTCGAACTTTCCCTTGTAAGCCTTTGCGTAAAGAGATCGCGCGAGTAGCTTGGCGAAGGAAGCTTCATCCGTCTCTTGGTCAGACGATCCGGTTGGCCGGTTTCCAGAAGGCCCGTCATCCTCAAGGTTCCGCGGAGATTGACCTCCGTCGTGATTGAGCTTGATATCGCGTGGCGTCCCAACGTTGACAAAGATTGTTGCCTCCGCCCCAGATGCAATGACGGTCAAGGCTTTCGGTGGGCATTATGAGGTGGTCACAGTTGAACTCCATAGTTGATAAATTGTGGGCGACAGGCATGCTTTGGGCCCTCTCGCGCTCGAATACAGAATGCGTGCGTCACCCATGTCGACCGGCAATTTGCGCGATGCTGGTGGTGCATGGCCCTTTTCGGTGCGATGCAAACTTAACGATGAAGTTATCGAGCGATGAGGCTGCGACGGCCTAATCGGAGCCCGTCTTTTTAACACTTTGATCCTCGTTAATTTCAGAAAGGACTGAATTGCCCGCCCTGTCGTTCTGGTGGTCGGAAACTTTCTCGCCATTCGGGTTCAGATCGGCCAAAACCGATGCGGCATGCTTCTCTTTTTTGACTGAGAGGACATCCATAGTTCCTCTTGGACCTGAAGAATATCATCTTCTGTCGGTGCTCATTGCTAGGAATGATCAGTTCCCTTGAAAGAGCGGTACTGTGGAAATTGACATCTTGGCTGATCCATTCTGCACATCTCGGGCATGAGATATGTAAATCAAGGTCTGGTTCGCCTCATCGAAAATCCGCTTGACCTGTACTGACTTCCAGACAATGGAACGGCTTTCTGAGAAAACGTTTTCTCCTTCATCGCTACGGTCGATGTCACCAATGGAAATGGCTCCAGTTTGACGGCACGCGATTGACGAATTTGAGGGGTCTTCAAACCAGTCGCCCTTTTGCAACCTATCGATGAGACCACGCTCAAAATAGGCAACGTGGCATGTCACACCATCAACTTTGGGGTCAGCGAAGGCCTCGATGACGATGTCATTTCCGAGCCAGTCGACGTCAACGTTCCCGACTTGATCCGCAATAACCGGTGTATAGACCAACGCCCAAACACAGCTGAGAGCCGTGACCTTTGACCAAGAGCGCAATGCTCTACCGCAACCCAAAGAACGACAGCACGGCGATCACAACGACAACAAGACCAATAATGTAAATAAGGCGGCTCATTAAACTTTCTCCTAGGCAAAGCGATGAACTTCAAGAGTTCGTCGCGAATAGTTGAAACGCGATCGCCAGATGGGTGGATAATCGGCGGATTCCTCTGATTGTCGCACATGTTGCCCGTTGGGGGTATCGTCATCTCAGCTCATATCTTAAACTCGGACAAGAATTGTTGGGTTTTGAGCTGTCACCCTCAGTGAGACGATGGATTTCAAACTGCTTTTTGAAGAACTGTCGTCGTGTCATGTCGATAGCATCAACAACATCGGAAGAATGGCGTCTAAGGCCGCAGCATCGTAAAGGATTTTTGCCTGAGCTATGCCCGAAACTTGGTGATGGCGAGATCAGGCGGCTGGTTGAAGTTGCTTGATCCCGTCGATGAAGGCAATGCCCTGAATGATTTCTGGCATACGGTTTGAGCCATCGAGCTTTCGCCATTTTCCCTGCGCCGACATCATCAGTTTGAACGCCATGGCGAGGCCGGTTTTGCGGCTCAGGCAGCCTTTGGTTTTGCCGGTTCGATGGCGGACCGTGGCGAAGGTGCTTTCGATGGGGTTGGTGGTCCGGATGTGCTTCCAGTGTTCTGCCGGGAAGTCATAGAACGCCAGCAGTACGTCTCGATCCTTGACCAGCTTGGCCACCGCCTTCTCGTATTTCACGCCGTAGGTCTCGACGAAGAAGTCGAAGGCGGCGTTGGCATCGGCCTTCGTCTCAGCCTGCCAAATGTCGTGTAGGTGACCCTTGGCTTTGGCCTGGATCGACTTTGGCATCGCATTCAACACATTGCCCGTCTTATGGAACCAGCAGTGCTGTTCACAGGTGTCGCCAAACACTTCGCGCAGGGCTGCCCAGAAGCCAAGCGCACCATCGCCAACGGCCAGATCTGGCGGATGGTTTAGACCGTGCCGTTTAAGATCGAGGAGTAACTCACGCCAGCTTTGAGTGCTTTCGCGGTAGCCATCGCTCAGGCCGAGGATTTCCTTGCGGCCCCACTCATCCGCGCCGATCAGCACCAGAACGCATTGTTTTTCTTCCATTCTCGGCTGGAAATACACACCGTCCGCCCAGACATACACGATGCGCCGGGCGCCGAGATCACGCTTCTGCCAGCGCTCATAATCCGCCCACCAGTCCGCTTTGAGCCGCGAGATGGTGGTGGATGACAGGCCTGCCGCATTCGGCCCAAGCAGCGCGGCCAGCGCTTCTTGGAAGTCACCTGTTGAAATGCCTTTCAAATAGAGCCAGGGCAACAATTCCTCGACGGATTTGGCCTTGCGTAAGTATGGCGGCAAGATCGACGAGGTGAACCGCACTTTCTCGGCCTGCTGCCCGCGATCCCGCACGCGTGGAACCTTCACGGCAACGGGACCAACGCCGGTCATGACCTCGCGTTCAGGCAGGTGGCCGTGTCGAACGATCCGTGCGTGTCCTTCATCGGTTGTCTCGTTGGAAAACTGCGCGAGCAGCGCGCCCAGTTCTGCTTCAAGCGCTTGCTCAATCAACTTACGAGCACCTGAGCGGATCAAATCCGTCAGCGGGTCAGCGGAAAATCCGTTTGGATCAGGCAAGGTGGTGATGGTATCTTCTCTCATGTGGCATATCCTTTTCTCTGATGAGAATTGCGGCGCGTGAACAACGCCATGATATGCCGCCCCTCAGGGGCCATCACCAACTTTCAGCTATTTCTCTTTTTGCCTTAATAGGGTGGCTGGTAAAGTCAGCATCACAGACACGGCTGTTTTCTTGCACGCAGTGATGATAGAGCCCTCTCAAATACGATGCGTAGATCACGGATTTAATACACGGATAGTGTGCATAATACTGTTAGGCCTTTGGCTGTGAGGGATCGAATGACTTACAGATCATTTCGACCATTCGACACTAAGGTCAAGGAAGGCCTTCAGGTCACCGTGCGCGATGTTGTTCCCGATGATGGTGACCTCATCGAACTGGGGTTTGACCGACTTTCAAAGAGGTCGCGCTTCTTCCGGTTCATGGCTTCAAAAAGTCGACTGTCAGACGCTGAGGTCGACCTCTTCTCAGCCCTCAACACAGTCGATCATGCAGCCGTCGGGGCGCTCTGTATGCGCGATGACATGCCGCAGCCTGTCGGTATTGCACGCTATGTGCGCACAAGTGCAGAGAGCCACTCGGCCGAGATCGCGGTTACGGTCGTAGACGCCTTTCATAACCGAGGGATCGGCACGCTGTTGCTAGGGGTTCTTGCAAAGATGGCCTGCGCCAACGGGATCAGTGAGTTTCTGGCACTGGTCGACAGCGAAAACGCGGCCATGCGCCAACTTCTGCTCGAACTGGGCGGGACGGAAGAGGCCCCCAATGAACCTGAAGTAAGTATTCGTGTTCCAATCTATCAGGATCCGACAAATTACCCGGATAACGAGGTTGGAGCCTATGTACGCCGGGCCTATTCCTATGCACAGCTTTCTGACGGGTAGGCGCATCGACTGCGCGAAAACCGCTGATCCTGTGATTGTTTCAGCATGGCGGCATGTATAGACTTTTTCCGGCTATCTCACATACGCCGCGATGCAGGCTAGCAGGCCCTTAGGCGCTTTTTCTTTTGATGAAAGCCACAAGGTAGTCGCTTAAGAATTCTTGAATGGCGTAGCGTTTTGAAGCGGTTGACGCCCGATTTTGCGTTGCGCTTACCCTGCGACACCCAAAGTTTCAGTTGTAATACCTAGAGAAACATCCATATACCATCCATGCAGATGGAGAATTATTATGAGCAATGTTTCCCAGCTCCGCGCCAAACAGCCGGAAAACGAGAAAATCACGATTAACCTGGGCTTTGTCGATTTGGGTCGGATCGACCTGTTGGTGCAGGAGGGCTTCTATTCCAATCGGAGCGATCTGATCCGCACAGCGATCCGCAATCAGTTGGAAAGTCACGGTGCAGTCGTCAGCAAATCGCTTGAACGCCATACCATGGAGCTCGGGCTGCGCGACTACACGGCTGCCGATCTGGAGGGACTGCGGGATGCAGGCGAGATGCTTCACGTAAAGGTTGTGGGTTTGGCGCGGATCGATCCCGGCGTCACGCCGGAACTCGCGCTTCAAACTATCGGGTCGATCACCGTGCTTGGCGCTCTGCAAGCCAGCGCAGAGATCAAGAAGGCACTTGGCGACCGCATCAAGTAGGTCGTCTCACATATAGCAAAGGAAGTACCATGAAACTCTTCAGCGCCGGCGCGACGCGCCCGGCGGCCGATACCGCTTGGGCGTCGGCAGCCAATGATCTTGTACAACGTACACTTGCGCAGCATGGCCTCGCCTCCCCGGTGGAGCAGAGCGCACAAATAGGGGGAGTAAACCCGCCTTCGATCAACAGCATGTTGGCGAAGTTGTCCGGACAACCCATGCGTTCTGCCTCGCCTGAGACAAGCGTTCCGGACGGTGCGATCTTTACAGACGATATCTTCGCATGCGCATCCGGCAGCCGCCGCTATCGCCTCTATGTACCCGCCTCCACATCCGAGGGCGCGACGGGTGTCGTCATGATGCTGCATGGCTGCACGCAGACACCTGAAGACTTCGCCAATGGAACAGGAATGAACACCTTGGCCGACCGTCACGGGTTTGTGGTGGTCTATCCTGCGCAATCACGGGGCGATAACGCGCAATCCTGCTGGAACTGGTTCAGCCGGGGCGATCAACGTCGGGGCAGGGGGGAACCTGCGATCCTCGCTGGTTTGGCACAGAAGATCTGTGCCGATTACGGTGTCACGCGCGACGACACGTTCGTTGCCGGCCTTTCGGCAGGCGCCGCCATGGCGGTCATCCTTGGGGAGACCTATCCAGATGTCTTCGCTGCAGTCGGCGCACACTCAGGCCTTCCAGCAGGATCTGCCAAGGACGTGCCTTCCGCGTTCGCCGCAATGGCGGGCAATGCACTTGAGGCAACCGAACCCGTGCAAGCTGATCAGCGCGTGCGTACTATTCTGTTTCACGGGTCAGCCGACCATACCGTCCATCCTTCGAACGGTCATAATATCGCGCGGCGTGCGCGCAGTGCGGGTCCTGGCCAGAGCGTCGAGACATCGACGACCGGAAATGCAACGGGTCGGACCTACACGAGAGACATGTCTAGCGACGAGGACGGCACGGCGTTGGTCGAACATTGGACCGTCGAGGGACAGGGCCATGCGTGGTCAGGCGGTCAGCCAGGTGGGTCCTACACCGATCCAAACGGGCCCGATGCCAGCGCAGAAATGATCCGCTTCTTTTTCGGTAGAACAGACAAGGATACTTGAGATGACCAATATGAAACTGACGTTTGATGCGGTGACCGAGGCTACGCCTGGCCCGAAATGGGCCGCCCGTTGGGCACGGTCCTGGCCTGTCTATGAGGCATGGTTTGTCGCACGCGGCGGCGATGCCGGTCCGTCCCGTGCCGACTGTCGAGCTGCGCTGAAGCACCACATGCCCGAGTTGATCACGACCTATGACAAGCTTGTCACGATTGCGGGTGGCTCCAACCGAGCCGCGCGGTTCCTCTCCACATGGTGCCCGCCGTCCTATTTGGGTGGGTGTTCCCTCGCAGCCGTCGCGGACCGGCATGACGTTCGGCTGGTGCGCAACTACGACCTCTCGCCCGAGTTGAACGAAGGGCTGTTGCTCCGCACAGAATGGACGGGTCGCGCGGTCATGGGCATGGTTGAATTTCTCTGGGGCCTTTCGGATGGCATCAACGATGCAGGGCTCAGCGTGGCGCTGGCCTACGGCGGCAGATCCGAGACGGGCATGGGGTTCGGCATCACCACGATCCTGCGCTATGTCTTGGAAACGTCTGAAACGGTCGAAGAAGCTGTTGCAGCATTGAAGCGCATACCTTCCCACATGGCCTACAACGTGGTCCTTGCGGATGCTGCAGGCCGAACGGCAAGCGTGGAACTCGCTCCGGGAGGCGGCGCTATGATCATGCCCCGGGCCATCGCGACCAACCACCAAAGCAAGGGTACGGTCGCAGACCGACCTGGCTTCACGCGGACCGTAGAGCGGCTGGCTCATCTGAAGGGCTTGCTAGCCGGCCCACGCGATCTTGGTCGGCACTTTCTCAAAGAACCATTGCGCCAGGATCGCTACGGCGAGGGCTTCGGAACACTGTTTACGGCGGAGTATGATCCGAAGTTGCGATCGCTTTTGCTGTCGATGAACGGAAAGCGATGGCACCAAACCATTGATGGATTTCTGGAAGGGCAGCACACGGCAGACTATTCACGTGCAAGCGGTAGCAACGCGACTATCAGCATGCCGATGGGAGCTGAGAGCGGAGTTGACTGGTCGCAGGCCGCCATGATCGATTGGCCGCGCCTCGCAATGGACTATGCGGCAGGGCGTGGCCAGGAGATCAGCGCGTATCTTCCTGACACTATGGTCTCGAAACCCGAGGCCGCATAGCAAATCCTATGCTTCGGAAATCGACACATTGACCGATTTCTCAATCAGAGAAATCGGACCGAAGCTTGATAGGAATGCAACCTCTGCGGCATCTATTCCGACGCCGATCCGGACGATCTGTGATGCCTCAGCCATACCGGTGGCGTCGATCAGATGCCAGGTGCCGTCGAGATAGACCTCAGCGACCGCATGAAAATCCTGCGGCGTGACATGCGGGGCGAAGACGCTGGCAAACCGGGCTGGGATAGCGGAGGCGCGTGCGAGTGTGATGAGGACATGGGCAAAATCCCGGCAGACGCCTTGCCGTTGGACGAATGTATCGATGGCTGTCGTCTGCGCAGTGCTTGATCCTGGCACATAGGCAAAGCGCTCGAAAATCCAGTCGCGCATAGCAGCCACCCGCTGGCCCGCGTCCAAATGACCAAACTCCGCAGCAACAAAACTCTGGAGTTCATCAGACGGACAGTAGCGCGACGGCATCAGGTAGCGAACAACATCGCCGGGAAGCAGGTGAGGCGGGACCTTGTTCAATGCCGAGACATTCAAAGTGGGTCGGTCGATCTCCACCTTGGCAGCATAGGAACATGCAAAGTTTTCGGATGTTCGAAGCAACGTCCGGTTGCCGAAACCCGCCTCGGCCGCCGTATCTGCAAGCTGCTCCGGTGAGCCAACGTCAAACGCTTCGGATAGGACGTCCTGGTCCGCAAAACTCGGTGCGCGGATCTGGAGGATTAGGTCAACGGATTGGCTGATATCATATCCGAGCCGTACGTCGATATCGACAATCATCCGATGTCTTCCTTCTCTAAAACTCCGTCTGCCAGATCCTTGCGCAGCAGCGCGAAGTTGCGGTTGTTCGCTTTGAAGACGAGGTCGAAGACGTCGCCAAGAACGGGCACTGCGCCCACGACGAAATCCAGTCCGGTATTTGTTGTCATGCGTAGGATCGTGCGCTTGCGCGCACCGAGCCGATAGCCCTTGTAGATGAGATAGGCCAACGGCCCGAGCGAAGCGAGGTCTCCTGCGCCGGGGATGAGCCCAAGAAGTGAATCCCATCCAAACCGTATCGGCGTGCCCGGTATGCGGAACCGGCTGTCGAGCAACGTTGAGAGGTGGTCGAGTTTTTCGACCTCGCTGGCCCGTTCTTCATTCACTTGCGGGCAACGATATACACCGCATGAACGAGACCGGGAATGTAACCAAGCAACGTCAGCAGGATATTGATCCAGAAATGCTTGCCCAACCCCACTTGCAGAAACACGCCAAGCGGCGGAATGATGACGGATAGGATAATGCGAATAAGGTCCATGGGCGCTCTTTTCTGGAAGGTGATGGGGGCGTGTTGCAGCGTATCGCAGATCGCCGCGAGTTAAGCGAGACGCAGCGTCCTAAACTGTGCTAATTTCTCCTATGTCAGAAGAATACAAAAGCTGCCTTGTCAGCCGCCTCTCCCGTTTCGTGTCTCTTACCGATCACGAGTGCGCCTTTATTGCAGAAATGGAAAAGGACGAACATCCGCGCAAAAAGGGGCGACCGGTTGTGAGTGTTGGCGATCGGACTGAGGGCATCATGGTCCTGAAGTCGGGGTGGGCCGTCGTCCGGGCGGACAGTGCGGATGGGCGCAGTCAGATTTTGCGCGTGTACTTGCCAGGAGAGGTAATGGGTCTGGCAGAAATTGGATCATCCCATGCAAGTCATCGCGTGATGATGCAGACCGACGGGGTGATCTGCCCTTTCCCACGCGTCGGTCTGGCGCCGCTTTACACCGACTATCCGCGATTGGGAGCGTTGCTGACGGCTATCGGCAGCCTGGATCAGATCGCTTTGCGCCACCATGCCAGCAGCCTCGGATCGATGGATGCAGCTGGCAAACTCAAGTTCTGGCTGTTGCAGCTTCGGTCCCGGCTGGAGGTCGCAAACATTGGTCTTGGCAACCGGTTTCAGGTGCCCTTCAGCCAGGTCGAGATCGGGCAGGCCGTTGGTCTTACGTCGATCTATGTCAACAAACTGCTCCGCCGCTTTGTCGAAAGCGGCGACATGGAAATCAAGCGGCCCTATGTGCGCCTACTTAAGCGGGACGAATGGGAAAAGCACTGTGAGTTCGTCAACGCCTTTGTCGATATGGATACATCGTGGTTTCCGCCCGCGATCGGAGCGGAAACCACTGGCGCGGCAGATCTTGCCAGATCTGCCTAACGGTCAGGCCACTGCGCTTTTGTTGATCCCACCCGTCGCCAGCGCCGTCATCGTGCGGTCGCCATCATAGGATGCTTCAAGACAGGTTTTCAGCGCAGACAGGTCATTGTCGAGCTCCAGGCGGTCCGCAAAGGCAGCAAGGCAGCCATATCCTGCAATCGCGTAATGCGTGAGCCGTTGGTATTGCGTGATGATCATCGCATCCCTCGTGGCGTCTTCTCCGAAGGACTCTTCAATGGCGTGGGCGCGGGCTTCCTGGACCAGGCCTTCCATGCCTTTGCAGTGCTCGCCGGATGGGCTTTCGTCGTGGCTCTCTGAAATTTTTTCAATTGCGGTGATGCCGTCCTGAATCCCATCGGCACCCGCGCGAAGAGCGTCAGCAAGGTCGGTGTCACTTGCGACCTCGGCCATTTCCTTCGTTATGTCCAAAGCCTGTTTATTGGCGCTGTAAATGTCCTTGAGTTGCTCGAGGTAGAGGTCTTCCAATGTGTCGATGCTCATGTTCGATCCTTTCGAGGTGAGCCTCCACGCTATCCGGAACTGACTTTCACAACAGGGCCGGCGTGTCTGGAAGAGCGTCCGATTGGGCAAATGCTAAACCAGATTAGCGTCTGCGGGCTACGAGGAGACTAACAACCACCTAAGCTGATCGGAGCGGGGCTGGAAACGGTCACGTCCCTCAGGAGGAGTCCCTAATGCATAACGTTTTTTATCTTATCGGACTGATTGTCGTCGTTTTGGCCGTCATCAGTTTCGTATTCTGAATTTAAAGTGGAGAGAGACATGTCGAACGCAAATACACCCGACCCGAAGTCCACCCCGCGAGTCGCGGCTGAGGCCAAACAAAAGGCCAGCGACGTGACCGAGCAGGCGAAAACCGCCGCCCGTGATGTCGCGCAAAATGCTGCGTCCGCGGCAAAGGATCAGGCGGAGACCGCAAAATCATCAGTCGCTGACGAGATGTCCGGCGTAGCCTCAGCACTGCGCACAGCTGCAGAGGAAATGCGCAGCGGTTCACCGCAGGAACGCACATTTGGTCAGATCGCCGAAGGGCTCGCTGATGCGTCTGAAGCAATGCGCAACAAGGATCTGAGTGAAATGGTTCAGGACGTCAGCGCCTTCGCCCGCAAAAATCCGCTGGTGTTCCTTGGTGGTGCAGCCCTGATTGGGTTTGCTGCCACTCGGTTCGCGAAAGCGTCTGGCACGCAAGACTCGCAAATCGTGCTCGGCAGCCCCGGCACTGAGCGGCATGGAGACTTCTCATGAGCGATAACAACACGCAGAAGAGCGCCGGCGATCTGCTGACGGAGGCCATGGCCAATGTCAGCGGTCTTGTCCGCAACGAAGTCGATCTTGCCCGTGCGGAAATCAGCGAGAACGTGACCAAGGCCGGCGTGGCGGTCGGTCTGATCGCAGGTGCCGCCGTCATTGCGCTGGTCGCTTTGAATGTCTTAGCGGCCGCCTTGGTCGCGGCCCTGACCGAGGCAGGGCTTGATGCTGGCTGGTCCGCGCTGATCGTTGGCGCTGGTCTCGCCGTTATTGCATTCGTCTTGATCAACAAGGGCGTGAACGACCTCAAACTCTCCAGCCTTGCACCGACGCGGACCGTGAAAAATGTCCAGCGCGATGCCGCAGCCGTAAAGGAAGCTTACGATGACAAATGAGACACGCAGCCCGAAAGAGATCGAACGCGAAATCGAAGAACAGCGGTCTGACCTGACTTCGAATCTTGAGGACCTTCAGGACAAATTCTCAATCGACACAGTTGTGCGTCAGATTGGGGACCAGTTCCGTGAGCATGGTGGCGATATGGGCCGCTCCATCTCGAATCAGGTCAAGGCAAACCCCATTCCGCTGGCGCTTACCGGTATTGGCCTTGCGTGGATGATGTTTGGTAACGGTGCTCAGAAACAGTCAGCGCAAACACCCATTTCGGATCATCGTGATGATGACCGCTACAGCGAAGTTGAGAACGATTTTCGCCGCACGCGTGAACGTCAAGGCCGTCCCTATGTGGCGCCGACCTCCTATGCGCCTGCACGCAATGATGGTCCGTCGTGGTCGCGCGATGATGCGGACAATGGCCCACCGCTGAAAGATCACGCATCATCCAGTGCGGCAGCTATGAAGGATGGCGCTTCATCCGCAGCGGCTTCGGTCTCGGATGCTGCGCGTTCCGTCGGATCGTCAGTTTCAGATGCGGCAAATGCTGCCGGTTCGAAAGTCTCGGATGCAGCGGCCTCCGCAAAGTCCTCTGTAACGGGTGCTGCACAGACCGCCCGTGATGGCATAGCCACAGCGGCTAGCCGGATTGCGGAAGGGACGGAAACCCTCTCAGAAGAGGGCCGTAAGCGCGTCATCGCCGCACGCCAGAAAGCGCTCGATCTGCGTCGCCAGACCGCGCGCGCCGCGCAGGAGGGTGCGGATGCGGCGGCTGACTTCTACGACCGGCAGCCGTTGGTCGTAGGTGCATTGGCACTTGCGGTTGGTGCTGCCCTCGGCGGTGCCTTGCCGCGCACGAAAGCTGAAGATGATCTGATGGGATCGCAAAGCGATGATTTGATTGATCAGGCCGAGCGCATTTTCGAGGAAGAGAAAGCCAAAGCCATGTCTGTTGCCAAATCTGTCAAGGATGAAGCGACCGACATCGCGTCGGAGGCAAAAGCCGACCTTGATAGCGGTGCCCCCGGCGACAAAACCGCTGTCGAGGCGATTGGCGATAAAGCCAAGTCTGTCGCGGGGCGTGTTGCAGATACGGCTAGCTCGGCCGCCAAGGACGAGAAACTCGGTAAGCCGAAGACCTGAGCCGATGTGAAGGGGGCTGTCTGGCCCCCTCCATTTATCCCCCGAAATTCAGCCTAAGAAAGTCACCCCCATGTCCCGTGGTCGAAATGCCGAGACACCTGCCGAGATCCCCGCCTCCGGATGGAAGGATATCGCGTTTCGTTTGAAAGATGAGATTGCGGCTGATCGGGTTGGCCTGATGGCTGCCGGCGTGGCGTTTTATGGTCTGCTGGCCCTCTTTCCCGCCATCACCGCTCTCATTGCCATCAGCGGATTGCTGGTCGAACCAAGTCAGGTCGTCGATCAGCTGGAAAGCCTATCGGGGCTTATGCCGGAGGAAGTCATTGCAATTGTGACGACGCAGGCTGCCGCGGTGGCCGGATCACGGGAAAGCGGTCTTGGCCTCGCTGCAGCCGTCGGTATCTTAATCGCGCTCTACTCGGCATCGAAGGGAGTGGCGAGCCTCATTGAGGGGATCAATGTCGCCTATGACGAGGAGGAAAAGCGCGGGTTCATAAAGCTCAAATTTGTTACGATTGCCCTGACGTTCTTTCTGATGATAGGTCTTCTGATCGCCCTTATGGCGACGCTTGGCGTACCGTCAGTTCTGGCGGTTTTTGAGCTTGGTCCGCTTTTCGAGATTCTCATGACAGCAGGACTTTGGGCCGGACTCTTTTGCCTAACTGTTTTTGGTCTGTCCGTTTTGTATCGATACGCGCCCTCGCGTAGCTCGCCGGAATGGAAGTGGGCCTCGTCCGGCGCAGTCGTTTCCTGCCTTATCTGGGTAGTCGCCTCGGCGGGTTTCGCGTTTTATGTCGGCAACTTTGGTTCCTACAATGAAAGCTTTGGAACGCTGGCTGGGGTCATCGTTTTGCTGATGTGGTTCTGGATCTCCGCCTTTATCATTTTGCTTGGTGCAGAATTGAATGCGGAAATGGAAGCGCAAACCCAAGTAGACACAACAGTCGGTCCAGATGAACCGATGGGGTCGCGCAATGCGGTGAAGGCGGATACGCTTGGCGAGGCTGCAGGCAAATGAATCGCGGGAAAAGCTGCTGATGCTCAACGCAATTTTCTGGATTCTGGCTCTGGTCGTGTTGGTGACGACCCTATTGCCCCTGACCAACAGTGTGACGTGGTGGGTGCGCATATGGGACTTTCCACGTGTCCATATCCTTTTTGCGGCACTGGCTGTCCTGATCGGATGTTTATCGTTCGCGGTGTCCTTCAAGCTGCCAATTGTAGTCTTGATGTGTGCAGCGATAATCTGTCAAGCGGTGAAGGTTTTTCCCTACACTCCGCTTGCAAGCACCGAGGTCGATCTGGTCGCTGCGCCTGCGTCCGTAAGCCCCGTTTCGATGCTATCCGTCAACGTGCTGATGGAGAACACGCGATACGGCGATCTTGCGAACATCATAAAGCGCGAAGACCCTGATGTTTTGCTGCTGATGGAAACTGACCAAGGGTGGTCCGATGCGCTTGGCGACATTCTTGATCGCTACTCGACGGTCAAATCCCACGTTGCGGACGATCACTATGGCCTGATCTTTGCGACGCGACTTGATCCTGTCAGCGTCGACCTGTTGTGGCCTGACCAAGATGACACACCGGCGTTGAAGGCAGTATTGCGCTCGCCGGATGGAACAGAATTCAACTTCATTGGTCTGCATCCGCGTCCGCCAGTGCCGGGCAATGACACGGCGGTGCGGGACAAACAGATCAAGAAGGCGGCGCTGATGACTTCTTCCTCCGACCGGCCCACGGTTTGCATGGGCGATTTCAACGACGTGGCCTGGTCATGGACCACCGGACGGTTCAAACGCTACGGAGGTTTCGTCGAGCCACGGGTGGGCCGCGGAATGTATGCCAGCTTTCACGCCGCATATCCTCTGATGCGCCTGCCCATCGATCAGATATTTGTCACCAGAGACGTCAAACTGGTGTCATTCGACCGGCTGGAGAATTTCGGTTCTGACCACTTTCCGATGGTTGCGACAGTCTTTTTCGGCAATAGCGAAATCGCAAATTATGGCAAATGACAAGGGTTCCACGGCCCTCGCTGAAAATATCTTGCGAGATGCGCCGTCACAACGGCTGGAGATCGCGGCCGTTGGCATTTTTTGCCTGTTGCTGCTTCAGGGGCTCGTCTGGGCCAGTGACTTTCTGATCCCGGTGACCGCTGCGTTTCTGGGGTATTTCGTATTGAACAGACCCCGCCGCTGGCTGTCGACAATTGGCGTGGCTCCGGTGGTGTCAGCGGCATTGTTCACATCAATACTAACGGCGCTGATTGTGCTCTTGTTGGTTCAGCTCAGCGCGCCGGCCGCACAATTCATCGAAGACCTTCCGTCGCTGCTGGAGCAGATTAAGCAGAAGCTGTCGACGTCAGGCGGGACACTCGAAGCCATTAATGATGCGGCTGTTGCCGCAGAAGGGATCATCGCGGATCAGGATGCTGAAACCGTTGCGGTCGAAGTCGTCTCCAATACCGGTGTTGCGGCTACAATTTTCAGTATGGCACCTGGATTTTTAAGCCGCATCCTCTTCGCGCTGATCCTGCTCTTCTTTCTGGTAGCTTCTGGCGACATGTTCCTGACCAAAACTGTGCAGAGTTTCGACCGATTCAGCGACAAGCGTCGTGCCGTTGAGGTGCTGCATTCGATAGAAGACCGACTGGGTTATTATCTCGGCGGTATCACTATTATCAATGCCGGACTCGGCGTGGCCGTCGCTGTTGCGATGACACTGTGGGGTTTGCCCGGCGCGGTGCTGCTTGGGTTCATGGCATTTGGTTTGAATTTCGTACCGTTTCTGGGCGGGCTTGCGGGCGCGACCATTGCCGCAGCCATCGCCTTCGTCAGCCTTGATGGCACTTGGGCGGCCTTAGGTGTCTTTGGCACATACATCTTCCTGACCTCCGTTGAGGGACAACTCATAACACCCGTGGTCATCTCCCGCAGGATGCGTTTAAACACTACGGTCGTGTTCCTGACTGTCGCGTTCTTTGCTTGGATTTGGTCGGTGATGGGTATGGTCGTCGCTCTGCCGGTCCTGATTGTTCTCAAGATCGCGTGTGATGAGACAAAGTCATTGGAAACATTGGCACGTTTCCTGGGCGATGTGGATGATCAAGACCCTGACGAGGTTGACGATAGGCAAAAGTAGACAGGCGAAAGCGCTTTTCGCCTGTCTGTCGCTGAATTATGCGCGGCCTCGCATCAGACGCACCACGTATATGAGCAGGCACGCGCCGGCCGCTGCGACTATCAACTGACCGATCCAACCACCAAGGGTCGTGCCGAGAACGGCGAACAACAGCGCGTTAAGCACCAAAGCGCCGACGATGCCCAGCACGATATTCATCAGCAGGCCCTGATCTGTCTTCATGATCTTCTCGGCGATCCAGCCCGCAAGCGCGCCGATGATCAGTGATCCAATCCATCCTATTCCAGTCATTCTTTAGGTCCTTCTTCGAGCTTTAAGGGGAGGTGTTACGCAAGCGGTATCTCGGCGCTCACGCTGTACTTATCTGCGGAAGCAAAAAATGCCGCCGCCGGAGGGACACCGGCGGCGGCGGAACTCGTTAACATTGCCAGAGAGATACGGGTCGTTGCCCGTATCAAAATGGAACTCAGTCGAGACCGAGTTGCTCGGCCAAGCGCAGGCCCGGGTCAAGAACACGCACTTCGTTCTCGTTATACTCAGGCATGTTCTCCAGTTGAGTTTGCGTGAACTCCGGCAAGATCAGTTCGTCTCCGCGCAAGATCAGTTTCTCGACCGGAACAGCGACTTCGTTTTCACCCATACCGAGGAAACCACCAACGCCGATGATGGCGACCAGCGTCTGACCTCGCATACCGATGAAGTCAACCTCGCCCACATCTTCACCAGTTTCAGTGGCAACACTGCGACCGATAAGATCTTGGGCCTTGCGATCAAAGATTGGCAGGACGCTGACGGATTCCTGATACCGCGCACGGTCTTCATCGGCCATATTGCCTGCGGCGTCTGCCTTGAAGTCTTCCATCACGACCCGGGCCTGCATTTGCTCGACTTCGACGTTTGCTTCACCGCCATCGACAACGTTGACCTCGGCCTCTTCACTGGTGACGGACACATTAGCGCTTTCGCCCTGTTCCACATTCACCAGTGCCTCTTCCTGGGTGACGTTGACCTCAGCAGCTTCGGAGCTTGCGATATTGACTTGAGCTTCGCCCTGCTGAAATTCAATGCGCGGCTGTGCTTCCTGAATCGTGATCTTTGGTTCAGGACGGACAAACCGCACGACGGGTGCAGGCTGATCCAGATCGATAATTGGCTCTCCGGTTTCGACATCAACGACCGGTTTCGGCACCATAACGGTCACAACAGGTTCAGGGATGAACACGGTGATCTGTGGCTGTGCTTGCTCCACCGTGATGATGGGCGCCTGCTGGCGAACGCGCACGGTGGGTTCTGGCACGACAACGGTGATTTCCGGCTGTGGCTGAGTGACGGTGACGACCGGCTGGCCTTGGGTCACCTCGACATTGGGGTCGGGCACGGTCACGTTGACTGTTGCGTCTTCCTGTTGCACGACGACCTGGCCGCCTTGGGTGTTCACGACGGATTCGTTGGTGTCAGTTGTTGTTGTCTGCGCGAATGCGCCGCCAGCGACAAAAGCGCTGAACGCCACGGTCCCAAGTAGTGTTTTCATAGTTGGTTTCATAGTGTCTTCCTTCGTAACGACGGGCCGGAAACCAACCCAAAGTTAAGGGTTTGGTGGATCCAAATTACCAGTCTGTTTGATTTAACGATGAGAATTCACCACTGCATCTTGCAACGGCCCTGTCCCCCCACCGAATGCCTGAATCGGCAACGCCGCCGATCCTTGAAGCTACGCACAACTTAGCAGGCATACGCTGGCGCTATGGGGTGATGGCACTAATCCCTGCCAAGTTTCGGGGACTTTTTTTGGGGTTTTTGTCTATAGGCAGGCCGGTCCGAAAGAGCGGTCGATTACTACTTGGTGAAGCAAGAGGTAAGCGCAAGTCGTCGAAGGATTTCGTCAGTCGGGGCGGGCAATATCCTGCAACAGCATCTCGTCAACCGATGGACCGTGAAGAACCGCAACATCACCTGTGGTTTCCAAGATGACCGCACGGACTGACGAAAGATCAATTGCGTTGGCTTCGCGCAGCTTTGCCATAAGATCGCTTTGCGTGACCCGTGTCTGACGAAGCGCGTCATGCAAAATAACGCCGTCCTTCATGAGCAACACTGGTGTATTCTGAACGGCCTTGTCGAATGTGTCGGATCGCTGACGGGTATATGCGACACAGAACTGAACTGCGAATAACGCTGCCATGGCAGTCATTGTTTGCACCAGATCTGCCCAACTCCCAGTCTGCGCCGCGCCTGCCAGTAACGACCCCATCGCGACGGTCATGACAAAGTCAAAGTTTGTCATCTTGGAGAATGACCGCAGCCCGACGATCCGGACCAGAACGATGATCCACGCGATGCCCAGCCCGCTCAGCAAAGCGCCTTTCGTGATAGCGTCGAGTATCGCGTGATCGAAAAACATTATGTGTTCCTTTACGGATGTGTCGTATGTGCCCGGTTCTGTGCGACCGAGACCAACATCCATGCAAATGTCACTGTCCACACAACCGCGATCACACCCAGTCCACGCTCAAACGCGCCGTCATAGCCAGTTGGCATAAAAAAGAAGATCGGTGCACAGATAATCCAAAGTGCAGCGCAGCAATACGAAACTGCCGCATACCGCCGCGCGATCTTTGACATGCCTCTCGCCAAAAGCACAAATAGCGCCGCAAAGACCAAGCCGAGCACGTAGACCACATAAATGTGAATCACGATACCCTCATTATCCTGATCACCATATTCATTTCTGGCGCCGATGATGACCACGCAGATCGCAAGTAGCGAAAGACACGCGATCCCGATATTCCACCTTGTTCCATCGAGATGGTAATGTGCCGCGCCCAATGCACAGGCAACAAGCGATCCGGTGTAGCAATAGAGCGCTACATCCTGGATAATCTCGTATTTACTCGCGGCAAGATCGCTGACCGTATCCGCAACCCAGTCGTGATCCGGAACGACAATACTGCCGATGATATTCCCGAGGACTGAACCACTACCGGCTGGCGCCGGTAGGATCGGCGATGTGCTGTTCCAGGTACTGAAGTACGATGTCTTCCGTGATTGCGCCGTTGGTTGTCGAGAAATACCCGCGTCCCCAAAACCGCCTGCCCCAATAACGCTTCTTGAGCTGCGGGAACTCCCGTTGCACCTTGTGGGACGACCGGCCCTTCATCAGCCGCACCAGATCGCTGACCGCCAGCTTGGGCGGCACCGACACGAACATGTGGACATGATCGGACGACAGCACGCCCCGGATGATGTCAACGCCCTTTTCCCGGCAGACCTGGCGGCAGATGTCTCGGACTCGCAAACGGATATCACCGGTGAGCACCTTGTAACGGTACTTCGTCGACCACATGAGGTGGTAGCGGTGGTAGAAAACGCAGTGGCTGCCGGTGTTGTATTGCATGTCCTTACCCTCTGGAAAATGAGCCTTCGACCCGGCTGCGGCTCATTTTCCAGAGGGTAAGGACATAAGCTCGTTGACTCACGCTAAAGCGGGACCGACTGGAAGTCGGTGGGTTTGCTCCAGGGAGTGGAAACTAAAACAAGCGATCCCGCAATTGCGACGGCTCCGGTCGCAAGCAGTAGGTGGGCATTTGCCTGATCATTGGTCAACATACCGATTTACGCTTCTTCTTTCATTGAACGATTAGGGCGCAATGGCTTTGGCACGTTGCCTTTGCCAGCAGGCCAGCCCTCACGCTGGGTCTTGCGGTCGCCGTCTGTCTCCTCGGTTTGGTCATGGAACAGATGCACCTGTGTGGGATAGGGCATGTCGATACCTTCCTCATCGAGGGCGATGTAGCAGGCCTGCAACACGCGCCCGAAAGTGTGGATCTGCGACGCCCGGTCCGATTTTGTCCACCAGCGCAAGCGCACCACGTTTGCGGAATCCCCCAATTCGATTGGAATGGTTTCGGGGGCAGGGTCCTGTTCGACACCCTCCACGCTGGCACAGGCATTTTCGATGACTTCACGTGCTTTGAACCAATCGTCATTGCAGCCGATACCGATGTCATATTCCGAACGTCGTGTTTCAAAGGCCGTGTTGACCACAACACTGTCAGTATAGATGTCAGAATTCGGTATCACGACACGACGGCCATCATACGTCTTGATCATTGTCGCGCGGGTCTCGATCTTTTCAACGGTTCCTTCATGCCCGCCGGAAACAATTTGATCGCCGACCTCAAAAGGCTGACGCAGCAGGATCAGGATACCCGCCAGCATGTTTTGTAGAATATCCTTGAAAGCAAAACCGATGGCGACTGAACTTACGCCCAAACCGCCAATCAGATCACCAGGGGTGATCGAAGGCGCAATAATGGTTACGGCAAGCATGAAGCCCACCACCACGATGGCCCATCTTGCGAGCGCACCGCCAACATCGCCGAGACTTTCGCGTCCACGGTGATCTGCGAGACGATTTATCAGTTTGCCGACTGCGAGCCCGACAAACCAAAAAATGACAGCCACAACAATGGCTACCAAAATATTGGGGAGCAGCCTAAACAAACCGTCAAGCCAGGAATCGAGCTTGTTAAAGATCAGACCAGCATTCGCATCGATCTCGTCCATGAGGGATTGTCCTTCAAATTGGGCATTGTAGTGGTCTGCTTAGCTGAAGGGCGGTTTCTGCGTCATAGAGAAACCGCCCTGCACCAGATTTAGACGTGGTCGTCCAAACGGTCGCCTACGAGACTGTCAGGTTTACCAGCAAAGGCACCTCCACAGGCAGCAGCAAGTCCAAGCACAGAAGCGAGAGACAATAGCAGCGCGATTGCCGCCACAGCATCACTTGCCGCCTGCACGGTCTCAACTGCTTTGGTCTGCACCTTCTGCGCCACATCGCGCACTTCGGCAACGGCTGCTTCGACACGTGCATCCACGGTGTCAACGATTTGCTGGGCTTCCTGGGGGGTGATGCCCAGACGACGCTCCATTACCGCAAGCGCTTCTTGCCGGTCTTCGTCGGAAATAATCGCATCCGGCCCACCAAGCAGGTCGTCAGCAAAGGCATCCAGATCCGCACCGATATCTCCAGGCGATGTGACCACATCCTGCAAAGTTGATTTGGCTAGAGCGACGGCTTCGGCCTGCTCGTCGCGGCTGAACACATTTCGAAATGCAGCTTTTGCTTCGGTGCGCAGGTTCTGTTCGGTGATGCCATTCTCACGCAACGTCGTCTGAGCCTCTTCCGGCAGATCACCCATCGAGAGATCATCGATCAATTCTGAAGGGCGGGGCAGGGAGATGTCATCAGGCATGACTGCATCACCAGACGAAGAAATCGCACTGGCAGAGCTGCTCATCAATGTGCCCGCAGCACCAAACACGGAACCCGCCCCGATGACCGAGGCCCAGGCGAGGAAAATCGTGGCGATGGCCCAGACGGAGGCACCATGCAGCACCGACGAGATGGTGCGCGGTACACCAGCCAGACGGGCGGCGATGTATCCACCAGCGGCCAAGGCGATCAACTGCGTCACGATGAGATAAATGCCTGCAGATGCTGGCATACCTGCTGTCGGGTTACGGTCAAACTGCGGGTCCATCACAGCGGAGCCGATGCCAAGTCCAAAAGTAGCGAAGAGGATCATCAGCGCAACCGACACGGCTGATCCTGCGAAAATGGCTCCCCAGAAAACGCGGCTCAACGCATTACCGGCAGCGTTTGCATTATTGTCGATCAAGGTCATGAGACCCTCCATCATTGCCCGTTAAATTAAGTGCCGTAGCGGCACCGCAGTTTGGGTTTGATGGACGATCGCACCCTTCGATCACGAAGACATACCAACAACGTCTTCGTGGCGCGGGGCGGATTTACTAATCTCGGACAAGGTTTGCCCATTTGCGCCGCGTCGAGCGGACTGCGGCCTGTCTTTCGACGCATTTCTCTGCTTAAGTCTGTAGTGGGTTTGAGCAGTTTGCGCTCATCATTCTTGGACTGCTCGATAAAGCCGACCGGCAGGTGAACCGGAAAGTGAAACAAGGAAGAAACTAGATGAAAAACGAGAAAAAATCAAACGAGTCAGACAAATCTATACTATCAGAGTTAAACGAGGATCAGACTGATAAGGGCAGCAAGAAATCTACGCCAGATGAAAGCGGGTCGTCCGTTCTGTCAAAGATCAACGATGATCCAAAGGACTGACAGTGCCTCGCGTCACGGTTGCTCTGCCGACACACCGGGGCCGGGTTTGATGAAATCTTTCTAGAACAGTCTTGAGGGGAGGCGAAGCCAATGACGCTTAAAAATGCCAGCCGCCCTAGCGTATAGACCCTTGCTGGGGTTGACCACTGCGGTCACACAATTTTCCGTTCCGGGCAGCCGTCAACCTGGAACAGTAATTGCGGTGTTAGCGGCAAACATCTGGTTAGAGGCGCCCATAGCTATGACCAGCATAGAAAAGACGCAGTACCGGAAAATGTTTGTTGTAGCAACGCCGAGATACATCGATTGATGTGGCGGTAGGCGGGCAACGATAGCGGGAACCTACTATCGACGCTGCTAGTCCAACAAGGCGGGCCTTTGTTTCGGCAAGGATTCTACCGCAACGTCCGCGTTCCGCTGTTTCGGCCATGTTGCTGCGAAAGCGCGGTCTTGGATTGGGCGAAATCGACGTTTATGAATGACCGTAACGACGATTTGCGCCGCGCTGCTACGATGACCGTGCCGCAGATGCGAGAGATTGCTGCGTCAGCGAAATGCAAAAATCGAATGGCGGTTCAGTCCCGCATAGCACCAGTTCTTAAGAAACGCGGCGAATGGCTGCAATGGCGGTCTCACGTTTATCAGGCCTCAATGTCCTCCGAAACCTCCTGACGGAGGGCTGGCCCCTTTGCCAGACGTCGTCCAAGTGCGGCGATGAATGCGTCATACCGTTCGCCTGCCTGCGCTTTGGCCGCAGCCCGCGCAGGTTCAGGCAGTGGCGGGTTGGTCGTCAGCCAAAACCGAACGAACAGCGCCAGGGTTTCGACCGAAATGCTGACGTCGCGCTCCAAGCGGATCATGCGGCGGTCGATTTGGTCAAGGCGTTTGGTCGTTGCCGCTTCTTGGCGTTCCGCAGCATCTGCCGACAGAAATGACGCAATCGCGGCCTCCGCGACAAGCGAGCGAGAATGATCGCGCCGGGCCGCGTAATCGACGAGTGACGTCATGATATCCGGGTCAAGGTAGACGGATAGGCGGTGTTTCTTGGGCTGTTTCATCCTGATGCCTTTACATATCGATGCCATCGTTCGGGTCCATTGAAGCCTGTCGGGCAAGCTGGCGCGCTTGTTTTTCAAATTGCGTCAGTTGAACGGCTCGGTTGATTGCTGATTTCTTGAAATCAGTTTCGAACTCGTTCTCGATTGGTCCGCTCGGATCCATTGGCGGCTGCTGATCGAATTCAGGCTGTTGTCGCTGTTCGTATCGGGTTTCGCCCGCTTCATTCTCTTCAGAAGTTGAATCTGAATCAGCAGATTTAGGGCGCGGTGGCAGGGGTCGTGTTGTCCAATCGTCAGTATCCGCTTGCGCGGCCGAGGTATGTGCGGTCGGTGCAGGCAAGATTCGTGCTTGGAACTGATCATCCTCGAAGTACCGCGCCTTCTTTGCTCGGATCGGCGGAGTGCCTGCGACCATGACGATCTCGTCCGATGGTGGGAGTTGCATCACCTCACCGGGGGTCAGCAGCGGGCGCGCAGTCTCTTGCCGGCTGACCATGAGATGGCCGAGCCAGGGCGACAGGCGATGCCCGGCGTAGTTTTTCATTGCGCGCATCTCCGTGGCGGTGCCCAACGCATCCGAGACGCGTTTGGCCGTCCGCTCGTCATTGGTGGCGAAGCTTACGCGCACATGACAGTTGTCGAGGATCGAGTTGTTTGGCCCATAGGCCTTTTCGATCTGGTTCAGCGATTGGGCGATCAGGAAGCTCTTGATGCCGTACCCAGCCATGAAGGCGAGCGCGCTTTCAAAGAAATCAAGACGACCGAGGGCAGGGAACTCATCCAGCATCAACAGCAGCCGATGGTGTCGGGTCTGGCCATGAAGGTCTTCGGTCAACCGGCGACCGATCTGATTGAGGATTAGGCGGATGAGCGGCTTGGTGCGGTTGATGTCGGAGGGTGGGACGACAAGATAGAGCGTGACGGGATCGTCGCTTTCGACAAGCTGGGCGATACGCCAGTCGCAGCGCCGGGTTACTTGTGCGACTACGGGGTCACGATAGAGACCAAGGAATGACATTGCGGTCGACAGCACACCGGAGCGCTCGTTGCCAGACTTGTTCAGGAGTTCCCGTGCGGCGCTTGCAATGACCGGATGCGCGCCAGCCGACCCTAGGTGCGCCGTCGCCATCATGGCTTGGAGCGTGGCTTCAATGCTGCGTTTGGGATCGGATAGGAAATTGGCGACGCCTGCGAGCGTTTTGTCCGCCTCCGCATACAGGACGTGAAGGATCGCACCAACAAGCAGCGCGTGGCTTGTTTTCTCCCAGTGATTGCGTTTCTCGAGAGAGCCTTCTGGATCTACGAGAATGTCAGCAATATTCTGCACGTCGCGCACCTCCCATGCGCCGCGACGGACTTCCAGCAGAGGATTATAGGCGTTTGATTTAGTATCGGTTGGATCAAACAGCAGCACTTGGCCATGCCTTGCACGAAACCCGGCCGTCAGTTGCCAATTCTCACCCTTGATGTCGTGCACGATCACCGATCCTGGCCACGTGAGGAGCGACGGGATGACGAGCCCAACACCCTTGCCGGATCGCGTCGGCGCGAAACAGAGAACATGTTCCGGTCCGTCATGTCGCAGATAATGCTGATCGAGCTTTCCCAGCACAACGCCACTTGGATCAAACAGTCCGGCGTTTTTGACATCTTTCTGATTTGCCCACCGTGCGGATCCATAGGTGTCGACCTCCGAGGCCTCGCGCGCCCGCAACACCGACATGAAAATCGCAACCCCAACGGCCATGAACCCGCCTGATGCTGCGATAAGCGCACCTTCAATGAAGATCGGCGGGGCGTAAGCGTCAAAGGCATACCACCACCAGAAGAAGGCTGGCGGATGATAGATTGGCCAGCCAAAGAGCTCGAACCACGGCGTGCCGAGTTGCGGTTGGAATCCGAGCCGCAGCGCTGTCCACTGCGTGGCCGCCCATGTGGTGGTGAGCACGATCAGCGAAACGATGATGATTTGCCCCCAGAGGATTTTTGTCCCGGTCATGTGTTACTCCCTCCTGCGATAACTGCCGTTACAAACTCAAACCGCGGTTGCGCCCAAAGTCCCAATCGACACCGCCATTGCCGCGCGCGATTCCCGAGATGTGTTTGCCCAGATGTCTTTCGACGGAAGGTGTCCAGGGCACGAGTTGGAACCCTAATCCGTCGTTGATCATGGCGAAGCGACCGGAGGCGAGGGAGAGGCGACGTTGATAGGTTCCGGATACAAATTCGCCTGCTGACGATGGCGTGCAGGGCTGGCCCGTCTCGCCCGCCAGTTTTTCGCCCGCAGCCGCAAGTTCGCGTGTGCGCAGTGTCGTCAGGAGCGCGCGGTTGAAGATCACCCGGTTGCCATGGCGCTGTGCCAAGCCTTCGGCAATCAGGTGCTCAGCGCGTTGGTTGAGCGCGTCGCTGACTTCTGCACCGAAGCCACCATTGCCCAACGGTACCGGATCGCGGGCAATTGCATGGCGATCAAGCCAGGTCGCACCTTTTGCCGTCACCTGCTGTTCAATCGAAAAGTCGGACCGAACCGCAAGCGCGACCTGGCGGCGACCTTTGGCACCCTCGAACTTGCGCAGTTCCACGATCGATCCCGGCGCGCTGTCTCCGGCGGCATCGATATGCGGAAGCCGAATGTGATGGGTGCGACCGTCAACACCGTCGATCACGGCATAGGCTGTGCCTTTCAACTCGTCGTCCAAACCACGATCGAGGAGTCGCCCGACAATGGGATCGTTTAGGCCGTCGCTTGCAAGGACATAGTTAGCTGTGCTGCGCGCGATGCCGCGTGCTGTAAGTCCGCGATGGATGCGCTTGATGATGTCGCCGCGCTCGCCGAGTTCGCGCAAGGTTGGTTCTGTGTCTTCGTCCATCACCCATTGGCCTGGGCCAACTTGATCGGCCAGACCAAGTGTTTCCAATTTGCGCAACCGGCCGATCTTGAGCGCATGATGGTCGTCAGGCTTATGGCCAGACACCGGCGCGAGATCAATAATGCCGAGGCGATTGGCGTCTCGTGCAAGCTGCCGATCGAGGTTGGTCCAACTTTCGCTGTCGATCTGGCGTTCGAGCGTGTTGCGAATGTCGCGGTCTGTCCGGTGGCCAAGGTCTTGCGTGATCAGATCTTGAGCCCGCGCCCGTATCCCCTCCTTGATATAGTCTCGCGCTATGACGAGATCTTCGTCACTATCGGTTCGGCCCCGAGCGATGACATGGATGTGCGGGTGTTCGGTGTTCCAGTGATCGACGCCGACCCAATCTAGTTTTGTGCCCAGATCCTTTTCGGCCTGATGCATCAGGTCGCGTGTGAAAGATTTGAGGTCGGTCATATCGACGGCGTCCTCTGGCGAGACAATGAAGCGGAAATGGTGTCGATCCTCTTCGCAGCGTTCCGCAAATGTCTTGGCATCTACCTCGTCCTCGTCTGGCCCGAACATGTGGGCTTTCTCTCCATCCCGGGTGACGCCTTCACGTCGCAGATAGGCAAGGTGCGTGGCGAGCGGAGCGCTGCGCGCGTTGTGGCGGACGACCCGGGTCTTGATGACGGCGATCCGCGAACGGCTCGTAAGCCGGTGGTTTGCCTGCACGGTGGCGCGTCTGCCGCGCCCGAAGGACGAGCGGTTGCCCGACGTGATCTTGCCGGACCGAGAGACGCGACCACCAGCACGTTGAGTAGCTGCCAAGGCCTGGGAGATGAAGGGTCGGGCTCTCTGGCTGCTTGATGATCGAATGCGGCCGGGTCGGATGCGGAAGTCGTCTTCGCTCATGAGGGCAGCTCCACACATCGCGCTAAGATGTTGAAATTAATACAGAAGAATTTAATTGGCAGGCTGCGCTGATGATGCGCACCTCGCGAATTCTCTACGTAAGTCTTTGAAATCACTCTCCACAACCGAGGCACACATCGTGCCCTTTTATCTCGCCATCCCTTTCCTCTGTCTCCTGTTGCACACCTCTTGATACGCCAGACTGCGCGGTAGACCTCTAGGGTGCGATTTCGCCACCTGCCCATCATTGCGAGGGGGCCGAGCGAGATGGTGTGACGAATATCCCGTCCGAACGATCCGCAGACGGGGCAAGGGCATGCGGACCCAAAGCTCTCGGATCGGCGTCAGATTGACGGTAATTCTGCGGTTGAGCTGTTGTCGGTGCGCCATCGACAGGCGCTACAAAGAGCGCGGCGTCACGCCAATCCGCCGGTCGTACGGTAGTATGACGGCTGCCCGGCGGACACTCTGATCCGATCATCGGCGCAAGCATCGCGACGTAGGCGCGGGTTTCGCGCGGCAGTGGACGTCCCGTCGCGAGATGCTCCGCATAGCGGTTTGGACCCGCGTTGTAGGCGGCGAGAAAGCCCGGCGCGCCGAAGAGATCGTACATCTCGCGCAGATAGGCTGTGCCTCCAAGGATGTTGTTTCGCGGCTCAAACGGGTCGTTGCCGAGACGATGGCGAAGGCGCAAATCGGCCCAAGTGCCGGGCATGATTTGCATGAGACCCATCGCCCCGGCGGTCGACACTGCTCTCACGCGGCCCGCACTTTCAACCTGCATCACCGCGCTTATCCAGTGCTCCGGAATGCCGAACCGCTGCGACGCTTCGGCGATATGGTCGGCATGAGGATGCGCGGATGAACGCTCACTGGCGACACTCTGGGCATGCGTCGGTATCGGGATGGCAACACCGACAAGCAGTCCGGAAAGTAGGAAAAGGGACACAATTTGGGTGGGTAATTGCCACTTGGAGGTTCGGTTGATGTGCGGGTTGTCCATCGGATCAGGACCGGTCGCGGCGCTTCGGGGGCCGGTTCCAGGTGAGCAGATAAAGCTCATTGTCCTGCACCGAATGAAACAGATTTGCGTTGATCGGATTCGGCAAAGCCGGATCGTCAATCAGCACCGAGACGTAAGCCCCAGCCTTCTCGCCAGTGCGTTTCCAGCCCGCACCGACTTCCACGCTTTGGTCGTCTGTGCCGATAAGCACGCGGTAGTCGGGCGCATTCTCTGCATCGTTGTGGTCGGTCGGAATGAGCGTCAGTTCGACATCAAGGGTGAGGGTTTTTAATCGACCGCAATAGCCGTCTCTGGTGCGGGTGAGCTGTCCGATATGTGCCATGAGGTTTTCCTTTCAGGGCGTGCTGGTGATTGTGAATAGGGTGTCGTCGATCACATCGGACGACGATGGTTGGTGCGCGGCGTGATCTTCGGCGGTCCAAATTGGGATTGCTTCGGCGAGGAGGGCGCTGCGCGGGATCGGTCCGAAATAACGACCGTCGAGGCTGGTCTCGACATGCGGGTTCATCAGAAAGACTTCGTCAGATGTAATGCGGAGGCAGCCCCACCAGACGGGCATTGGACGACCAAAACTGTCAGTAACTCGCGCTTCTCCCACACTGACTCCATCGACAGTGATGTTGCGGCCGATCCGGCAGACGATCTGTCCCGGCAGCCCGGCCACATGTTTGAGAAGGGGGATTTCTGGTGGCAGGTAGCCTCGTTCGGCGATGAACGCGGCGATCGGGTCGGGCGCAGTCACGGCGACGAGATCGCGCGGGCCAAGATGGTCGATCGACTGCAGACGATAGAGGCCGATTGGGACAGAGGGGCTGGCATTCCAGAGGAACAGGGTTGGCATTGCGACGGCAGTTGAAACGGCAATCGCTCCCACTGCGATGAACACGACACTTGCCCAGATGCGGCGCGTCATTGACTGGCTCTCCGGCGCTTGATCCAAGCCATATGTCGTTGGATAGTGTACACGCGCGGAGGTTCACCCGCCGCAATCCGGTTGTGGACATGACGCCAATAGTCCTGCGCGACGTCTGCGGGATTGATGCCGAGCGCTTCGATGGTGTCGGTCGCTTGCAGCACTTGCTGGACCTTTGACCAGCCTGTCAGGCGCAGGAGACTTTCACCGCCTGGGCGCACGCAGGGTAAGGTTTGATGCGGTTCGCCGGGATCGACGGCGCGCAGGATGTCGATGCGCGAAAAGATCGTCCCGTAGTCGTTTGACCGCCAGCGGACCAAGGCGAAGACGCTGCCCGGTGCAAAGCTGACGACGCGGCGATGACGATCTAGGATCTGTTCTTTTGCAACGCGACCGAAGCGGATCCAGTATTCAATCTTGCCCTCGATCCAGATTAACTCGACATGCGTTAGCGCGCGGGTACGCAGATCATGGGTCTTTCCTGTGACTGACTGGGAGCGGGCTTGTTCAATTCTCATCGCGCGGCCCCGCAATGTTGGTGTCGCGCATCTGAACGCCTTTGTCCCCAATGCGACGGGTCCTACTACCAAAGTTAGAATCTCTGTTAGATTCTAAGTTAAGGGCCGAATTTTCCGAATTTTGACCTCGGGTTAGGTTGGTTTTTGGTTCCCGATAGCACGAGCCATCGGTTCCTGATGGCACGATAGGGCCGGTTCCTGATAGCACGAGGCCGTCCACAGGTTGTCCACAGACGACTGGCGCAAATGCGAGGAGCGTTTGTCGGCGGGGTCCATTCTCAATCCACAAACGGTATCCGGGTAGGGGCTGGCGATGGACGATGCCACGTAACTCGAAGGCAAAGCGCTTGAACGGTGAGAGGCTGCCGGATTTCAGATAGAGATGGCGAAATTCGAACCGCCAGCCGTGTCGTTGGCGACCCCCGTGCTTGCGTACGATGCGGTAGAGCCATCGATCATATCCTCCCGTGAGCGAGAAATAGGCGCGGTCGATGGTGAGTATGGGCGCGTTGTCCAAGACCGCATTGTAGAACCAGTCCGGCACGATCAATTCGAGGCCTGCAGGCCTGCCTTGAAGATCGAAACGCTCGACCCATTCGTTGATCCAGGAAAAACGGTGCCGCCGGCCTTCGCTGGATTGGCGGATCGTTGTTGCAATGGTGGTGGATTGCAGGCGGTCCAATGCGGCTTTCAGACGCTGATAGTCACGCGCGCTCACGCCGCGTCCGATGAAGGTGAGGATTTCGTAAGGGGTTGCGGCCATCAGGCGGGAAGTGCGCAAGCCTGCGTCGCGCGCTTCGACGATTTGGCTTGCGGCCCAGATCAGGATATCGGCGTCCCAGATGGTTGCCATGCCGTGCTCGGCGACAGCCTCTACGCGGATCATAACCCCGGCTACCGCATAGTCGATGGGTTGGGTGCGCCGCGATTTGGCGAGGCTGAAGAACGGATAGGCCATCAGATCCTGCGCATCGCGCGGCGCAAGAACGGTGCCGTGAGCCCGAAACAGCTCCAGCTGCCCGCGTTCAGATGGGATTGGCGCGCGTTTGATCATGACACGAAATCCTAAGACGGATCAGCGCGACCGGCCGCCGGAGCGGGTCAGCGCGACAGGGTCATGATGTTTGGCCGGTAGGACTGACCCGCGCGGGTCTGACGTCGATGTGACAGCACCGCGATTGGCCCAGGCTTGCAGGTCATCGATGGAATAGACGACCCGTCCGCCGAGCTTATGGTACGCGGGGCCTGTCCCGTAGGTACGGTGTTTTTCCAGCGTGCGGCCGGACAGACTCAGAAAACGCGCCGCTTCAGGCGTGCGCAGATAGCGTGGCGGTAAGTCGGTTGTATTTGCGGGCATGATCGTGCCTCCGTGGGTTCCAATGCAGCCACCAGAGAGGGGCGGCGGATTGCGGCCACGATGGCGAAGAAGAACCGGGAAGGGGGATGGGGAAGTAACGGGTGCTAAAATTGCACCCCTTTTGCGCAGTCGCAGTGGCAACGGCGAACACCACCGAGATGAATGGCCATAGAACGGTACGAAGTTACTTTCGGCGGCGCTGACGCAAAAGGGCGCGATATCCGCCATCGGTCATCGCGCGACCATCTCGAACGAGGCTGATCGTGCTGTCCCGCAGCGCCGAGGTCTTCCAGGCTTCGGCGGCAATGCGGGATTTTCCGTAGAGGACTTTTCCAATGTCGCGGTAGCTCGCGCCGCCGATGTGCCCGTCTATTGCTTGCAGCATCCGGCGTAACCGTTGACGACGTTGTGCGGTCAATCTGCCTTTCGGTTCTGATGGACGACCCTGCAGCATGCGCCAGAGGCGGAGGGTCGCTTCAATGCGATCCAGACCGGCATCATCGAGCGGTATAGCCGCCATAAGGGGCGTGTCGGGCCCTGCGTCATCAATAAACAGAACGCGCAGCGCCCCAAGGTCATCAGACAAGGTCAAACTCGTTCCATCCGGGTCATGCACGGTTGTGTGCGGGTCGACCGAGGGGAAATCGACGGGTTGAAGACCTGCGATTGGCGATCTGGACGAGAGGATCACCGTGCCCGGATCTGTCTCAGGCTGCCAATAGACAACCGCCTGCAGAGCAGTCCGCTGAGGATCGATCGGGAAATCGCAACCCCCAAGACCGACGCACCAAGCGCGTCAGGTCACGGGGGTCCTCTTTCCTCTCAATGGCGCGGGCATACTCGTGCTGGTAGTCCGTATTTCGACGCAACCATTCCCATGCGAGGTCCGGTGCCGTCAGGGATTCGACATAGTCGTACTCTGATGCCGAGCGCCAACGCGATGGGTCTGGGGGCATTTCAATCCTCCGGACGTGCACATTGGGTCAATCGGATCAGTTTCAATCAGAGGCTGAGTCGAAGCAAGTCAGCCGAGCCCGTATCCGCATACGATGGCAATATCCTGCCGGGTCAAAGGTTTGAACCGCCCAAAAGCTGCCGATACCCATGCTCGGTCATCCATTGAGCGCGGGCCAGATGGCTGTCATGAATGTGACGCGCACGTTCCGGATCGGTGGCCGGATCAAGCGAAAACAGGACGGACACGACCTCTCGCCAATCCGCACTGTCGGCATAGGCATCCAATAGGCGCATGTAGAGTTTGACATGCGTCCGGTCGTAGTCTGTGAGGACCGCACTTTCGGGCGGTGCGTCAAGGAAGTCTGCGTTCGTCAAAGTGCCCCCCTTGTTCGGCACGTTACTGCCGATTGAAGCGTCTGTTAACCATTTCCATCCTTCGCGCGCTGGAGCCCCCGATTTCATGCAATGACGCAGTCAACTGGTTGAGCAATCTGCTCTAACGGGTTCCTTTGCCAACCTCATCGGACTCGTTAATTAACACACCTTCGCCTTGAGCAGTCGTCAGAAATACGATGCCGACGGCTTCAAGCGCCCGGCGCACCTGATCATCGGTCGACTCGAAGACCCGCTTGCCGTGGGGCGACTCGAGGCGTTTCAACGCGGTCAATGAGACCAGGGCCCGTTCAGCGAGCGTTTCCTGCGTCCAACCAAGTAACGCGCGCGCGGCCCGTGTTTGTCGGGCGGTGATCATGCATGATCACCTCCACGGACACATCTGCGCACGCCCGAACTACGACTATATTAGTCGCTCTTAGCGTTGATGGCGAGTGATTATCTGTTTTTGGGCAGGTGTTTGGCGGAAATCGCGCAATCCGATTCGGTTGGGCTTGGGTGCGCTTTTCCCCGCCCGGTGCGCCCAGGCGGGGTCGTGCTGCGGTGGCTCAGTCGCCGTTGCGGCGGACCGGGCGGGACCAGATCAGGCTGTAGGCGTCGCCGTCTTCCTCGTCGAAGAGATTGGCGTAGATCGGAACGGTGAAGCTTGGATCGTCCAGCTTGAGGCCCAGATACGCGCGGCCCTCGTTTGAGGTCTTCGACCAGGCGGCTCCGATTTCGGCGCGGCCCACCAAGACGCGGTGGCTTGGGGCGTTCTCGCTGGTCTGGCTGGTTTCGGGAACGATGCGGACGTTCTTGGCCTGAACGTTGAGGGTGACGATTTCACCGGTGTATTCGGTGCCGGACTTCTTGAAGGTGCCGATGGTTGCCATTGTGGTTCTCCTTGATCAGATGTTTTCGAGTCCGCACCATTGCGGCCTCGATGGAGATCGACAGGCCGGAGGCGACCGACGGCTCACCCGGCACGGGCCGGAACGTCAGTGGAGGACGGGGACGGGAGACTTTCTTGTAGCGCGAGGAATGGCGGCGCAGCCGACTGGGGAAGAAAGTCGACCAACCCCGTTGAGTCTTAGGCGGTCGAGGCGTAGCCGTCCTTCGGCCAGATCAGTCCATTGACGAGGCCATATGGAGCGGTCGACCAAGGCAGAGATGATCAGTGGAGACCTTGGCACCCATAGGCCACCCATGGGGTCAGGCACGACCGAATTTCCGACAATCGTCTCGCGATTCAGGTCAAATGACCTGGAGCTTCATTGTTCCAAACAGCCTTTGCGAGACCGCTGCCGCCACAGACTGTGACGTGCCGCGTTGAGCGGAACTGCCTTTAAGACAATCGAGGTGGCCCCGCTACGTCATGGCTCAAGCTGCCGATCCCAGCAGTCTCCGCCCGGTCACTTATCGAAAACACCGAGGGTTAAGCGACAGCCCTGATCTTCTTTCCGGCCAAACCCATGGGGCTAAGCTTCGCTGGCTATTTCCGTGCGTGGATCGGGTAGGGCAACGCCTGCCATCCGAAACAATGCGGTGAAGCCGACTGCCACAGCACCGATGATTGCGACGGCCATCTGCCAAGTTTCGGACGGTGTCGCGAGTCTGGTGATGCCAAGGGTCGCCGCATACCCGGCAATCGCAGCGGGACCTGCAAAGAAGGCTGCAACGAGGGCGCGGACCCAGAAGGGCCGTGCGAAAGCGAACGCAAGCTGGCCGACAATCGCCACGGCACCTGCGGCAACTGCGCCCAAAAGGACCCCCCCGACGGCCCCCGTTCCAGTCTCATAAGCCCACAGTCCGGCTGTGACGCCCGCGAGCAGTGGCAACGCATAGACGGCAAGGGTGAACACGAGCCAACAGAGAAACCCGACGGTGACGAGCAAAAGAACGATATTGAGGACAAGCATGGTGAATGTCTCCGTGCTAATCGGTTGAACGATTACGCTATCCACCACCACCTCAGCGCAGCCAAACGGTAGTGCAAAAGGCGGGTTTCTGGAAGTCTTGAGCGTTGTGACAGGGAGTGATCGGCGAGAATTTGCAACTGATCACCCGCCTTCGAACTGAAGTTTCAATGGAACCAGCGTAACGCGAACTCGGACAGTGAGACCTGATCGGTGTCACGGGTAGTGTCTGGAGCGTATTGGCATCTGGATGTTTAGTATTGCTAGTTAATGCAGCGCTTACGCGCTGCACCCTTTGCGGAAATCAAAGACCTTGATGCCAAGCTTGCGGGCCTTGTCGGCGAAATTGTCCTGAATGCCGGTGCCGGGGAAGATGATGACGCCGATGGGCAGGACGTCGAGGATCTGATCGTTGCGCTTGAAGGGGGCGGCTTTGGCGTGGCGCGTCCAGTCGGGTTTGAAGGCGACTTGCACGACCTTGCGGGTTTCGGCCCATTTGGCGGCGATCAGTTCGGCTCCGCGCGGCGATCCGCCATGCAGCAGCACCATGTCGGTGTGCTTGGCGTGAACCTTGTCAAGAGTGTCCCAGATCAATCGGTGATCGTTAAATTCGAGCCCGCCGGTGAAGGCAATTTTGGTTCCGGCTGGCAGATAGACTTCAGTATCTGCTCGGGTCTTTGCGGCAAGGAAGTCCCGACTGTCGATCATCGCTGCGGTGAGATTGCGGTGATTGACCCGTGACCCGGAGCGGGTCGCCCAAGGCGAGCCCGTCAGGCGCAGATAGTGATCGGCGGCATGGTCGCGGAAGATCTCCATGCAGTCGCGGCGGTTGAGGAGCGTTTGGCCGGTCGCAATCAGATGTTCGAGCTGGACGGATTTGACCTCTGAGCCGTCCTGTTCGCGCTGGCGGCGTTTTTGCGCCTGTTCGTTGTCATCGAGTTTGCGTTCGATCCGGTTGGTCGCGCGGTGGAACATGTTGACTGCCGACCAGAGCATCTCGTCGAGATCGGTATCGAGGCTGGTGTCGGCCATCGCGGCGACAAGGGCGTCGAAGATGTCGCTTACGGCACCTGCGATCAGGCGATCTTCAGGTCCGTCGCGGGGGTCGGGGTCGTTTTCGGAATGGCGGTAGCCAAAGAGTTCCAGATCGCTGCAGATGGCGTGGGTGGCGGACGCGTCGTGGTGCGGCTCGGCATCGCTGTGGTGGGGATCGGCATACATGGTGTGCTCCTTCGTCGGTTTGACCGCGACCGCCGCGGCCTTCATGGCGCCGAAAGAGGGCAGACGGAGCGGAGCTGCACCCGCACGGGCCGCAGCGCAGCGGAGGAGGCCGGAGGCCGGTTCTTTTGTCTCGCGATGCAAAGCGCCCGCTCGGGCGCGGTGGAAAAGAACCGGGCGCAGGCCTTGTCTGTCCGATCCGTTTGCCGTCCGGTCGCCCTCCCAAGAAGGCCGGGGTCGCGCGTCTCTCCGACCCGGGGGCACCTCTCTTGCTGGTCCTAGACAGGGGGCACTAGCTGGATGCGGCGTTGTTCGCGGTCAATGCTGTAGCATTCATGAAGCATGCAACGTCTTCCGGCGCGATCTGGACCCGGAGCGCGTCTCGGAGGGCATCGGCTCCAAGCAGGCGGAGATCATCGTTGAAATCACCCAAGTGAGGCGACAGGGTGATCGCCTCGATGCCCGCATCCTTGGCGCGTTGCATCAGGCGGGCCGATGCGCCGTCACCGGCTGGATCGTTGTCACGGGCGATATAGAGGCGTCTGAGGGACGGCGGGAAGCGGATGGCGGCAAGATGGGCAGCGGACAGCGCTGCGGCCATCGGCAGATTGGGCAGGATAATTCTGAGCGACAGAATGGTTTCGATGCCTTCACCTGCTGCCATGACATCGCGTGCGTTGCCAAACCGGACAGCGTGGCCGAGCAAATTGCCCATCGCACGGCGAGGCGTGTCGATTGGGGCTTTGCCCAAGTTTGTCTTCGAGAATCCGTCCGGATCGATGAAGGGCGTGGGCGATGAGTTGGCGAAATTCTTGAGCGCCGGAGCGGCCTCATGCGCAAACCGTGACGCGGCATATTTCGAGTGACGGATTTTGATCTCCTGGAAATCCTCGACGCCCCAGAGGTTCCGGTTCTGGCAGACCGCACGCAGGTAGAAACTGGCGATGCCCAGCGTCTTGGCCCCGACTTCTGAGTTCCAGCAGTAGAACCCCCGAAAGTAGAGGTCGGGTGAGCCGTCGGGCAGGATCCCCGCCTCGATCGGGTTCAGGTCATCGACGAGGAACAGGAACACATCACGATCCGAGGCATAGAGCGTTGTTGTTTCCTTGGTCACGTCCACACGCGGACTGTAGATGCCGGTCGACCAATCGAGGACACCCGGCACCTTCCAGCGCGTATCACCGGTGCCGTTGCCCGCGATGCGCTGCACGGCGGAGACCAGTTCGTGGTCGTAGATGCGGCCATAGTCCGGACCGGTCACGGCGCGAAGTTCCGTGCGCCCGTTCGCGACCTCCATGGTCTTGATCTGCTCTGCCCGGTGGTTGGTCAGCCCATATTGCAGGTTGATGCCTGCCAGCGGTGCGGACAGCTGGCGCAGATAGGCGGCTGGCGCGCCGACAATGCTCGACAATTGTCCAAAGCTCCAATGTGTCGGTGCGATGGGCTCGTCGGTCCCGGGTAGGACCAGCCCCAGTTTCTCGGGGTCATCGCGATGCGCCTCGACCCGGATCGCGGCACTCTCCACCGTGCGCGTCCGGCTCTGCTCAGCGCGCGCCTTCACCGAGGCGAAGAGATCGTCGAGCGACACATACCGCTCATCATCGGGTCGCGAGTACCACTCCGATGACACGCGATCCACGTTTTCACCGCGTGACACATCAACCTTGTAACCGCCACTGGCGTTACGCCCGGCATCGATAATTTGGGTATTCATTGGGTATCTCCCGCGACGGGCGGTCAGGAGCCTCTCTCTCGACCTCCAAACCCGTCACGGGAACAGCCTCCACTCTCTCACTCCGATGGTTTTCCGGATCAAACGCTTTTCCACGGAGCTCTGTTACTTGGGGCGGCCGTCCGATGTTTGTATACAAATTTCGGACAGGCCACTTCCATCATGTCCGAAATCATGCTACAGATTTCGGACATGGACCATGCTTCCACAGATCTAAAGAGCAATATCCTGACACGGATTGCGAATGGCACGCCGCGGGGCGTGTGGACGCCGCGGGATTTTTTGGATCTCGGCGAACGTGATGCCGTGGACAAAGTGCTGCAGCGACTGACGCGGGCAGGGGCTCTGCGCCGGGTGGATCGTGGCCTCTACGATCAACCGTCGACCAATCGCCTGACCCAGAAAGACAGCCCGGCAGATCCCCGCGAAGTGATTGATGCCATCGCACGCCGAGATCAGATACGCGTCCTTGTCGATGGGATGACGGCCGCAAACGATCTGGGTCTCACCAATGCTGTTCCGGCCAAGATCCTGGTGCATGCCGACGCGCGATTGAAAACGATCTCGCTTGGCCAGTTGGACATTGTTTTCAAGCCGACCGCTGCCAGCAAGCTTTACTGGGCAGGACGTCCGGCGATGCGCATCGTGCAGGCGCTGCACTGGCTGCGGGACACGATGGGCCAAGCAGAAGATGACCAGATGTTGATCCGCCGCCTGACAGCGCTTCTCAATGATCCAAAAAGTGGAAATCTCCTTCGTGACGACCTGAGGGACGGGCTGACGACCTTGCCCGCATGGATGCAGAGCCTGCTGCGTCCGATCTTGGCAGAGCAGGCAGGTGCAGCATGAACCGCGCTTTCGACCGCATTATTTCTGCAAATGACGAAACACGATTGGGCCTGTTCACAACGACGGCGCAACGATTGGGGACAACACCGCAGAATGTCGAAAAAGACTTCTGGGTATGCTGGACGCTGGATGCGCTGTTCAACGGTTTGCCTGCCGGACCAAGGCTCCTGTTCAAGGGAGGCACGTCCCTGTCAAAGGGCTTTGGGTTGATACGCCGGTTCTCGGAGGATATTGATGTCACTGTTTTCCGGGACGACTTGGGAGAAGCCGCAACCATAGAAGAGCTTGAGGCCCTGAGCGGTAAGAAACGCGCAAAGGCGCTCGATGCGATCAAAGCGGCCTGTGAAGCATATATTCAGGGACCGGTCTTTGAAGATCTGACCGAAATCGTTTCGGACGTCGCCGAGCGCAATGGACTCAACAAGACCCAGCTCTTTGTCGAGCCAGATCCGGAAGACAGACAGGCGCTCTACCTGCGCTATCCAACAGCGACACCGGTTGATGCCTACATCTCAAAGGCCGTGAAAATCGAGTCCGGTGCAAAATCCGCGCTTGATCCCAATTCTGTGCGCAGCATTATTCCCTATCTGGCGGAAGACGTTCCGGATATCGATCTGACTGTTGGAAACGTCACCATCGTCGACGTTGAGCGGACATTTTGGGACAAGATCGTGATCCTGCATGGCCTGCGTCGTTGGTTCGACGCACGCGGAGAACTCAAAGGTAGCGGGCAGCGCGTGTCGCGACACTATTACGATATCTATCAACTTCTGGGTTCGGACCTTGGCGAGAGGGCTTTGGCGGATCGTGCGCTTGGTGCCGACTGCGTTGCCCACGCGCGCATGTTTTTCAACCGCCCGGCTTTCGATCTTGCGACAGCAGTTGCGCCGACATTTTCCATCAGTCCCGTTGGAAAAATGCTCGATGACCTGCGCCGCGACTATCGCGCGATGTCGGACATGATTTTCGGAGAAGCGCCACCCTTTGATGCCGTGATAGAGCGGGTTGCTGATTTGGAGAAGAGGCTGAATTTAAGGCCGTAGCCGTTAGAGTTTTGCCTTCAAGATCAATTAAAGGTGGCGCGGGAATCTACCCTTACCATGCATCCATGGGTGTTCAGCTGGTTGCGCAGCGAAGTTGACCTTCGCTAAGGCACAGTAAGTGTTCAGTTATCGACCACTATCAACGCCTAGATTGGCATATTTCCGCTAGCGCGATAAGGGCGGGTCCGCCTGAGGCTTGCGAACAAACCGCGCATGGATGGTGTTGATTAGTCCATTGATGCCGAGAGTAATCAGAGATTTGCCTTTGCGATGGAGCTAGGCGGAAGGCTCGGACACTCTGTCGAGCGATCGTTCCCGAGTAACTGTACGACATCACCAACTCGCTCAGACGGAACATGCATCCGCGCATATTTCAGAGCGGCGTGGACTGCTTCGACATGGGACGGACCAAGCGCTTGGACGACATTTGGATGCAGCATCATATCCGTCGTTGTGGTCACATGTGTTCCGTTAAAGCGTTCAGAGCATATCCGCTTGGCCTTCTTTTCATCAATCAATGCAACCGCTTCGTTCCGCACAGCATAAGCGATTGTAGCGGCCTCCCCGTCACCAAGGGTACGAGCTGCCGGGCCTTCGATCAGTGAGCGGTAAATTTCTTCTTCGGCATCGCCCAACTCCACCACCTTAACCAGGCCTTCACTTTGAAGCGTTCGTAGTTCGGTAGCCGTTGAATAGCCGCGCCTCTCGCCCTCAAGAAGCTCCTCAATCGCATTCTTAGTCGTTAGAAGAACTCCAGACGTTGCCTGAATGATAGCGCCTGCATGACCGGAAGCATCCAGATTAATCAAAACGCTTGTGTCAGCAACTACGTCCGAACCGCCTAAATCAGGAAAGCTTGAAGAACTCATCAGCCTCGCTTTCCTCGCTGTCGTTTTCATTTACCAATGCACGGATGTCGATGCGGCTCAACTTGAGCAGGCTGGCGAGTTGACCTTCGCTGTACAAATTCTGCTTCCATGCTTCTTTCGCAAGCAGGCCGATACGTGGTGGTATCGGGCCGCGCGGTGGCATGAAAGTCGACGCCCTTTCTGATCCATCACCGACAACCTGCCTAACTTGTTCATCCGAAATACCGCCATTTGCGATGAACCAGTCCCATGTTCCACGTTTTGCAAGACCAAGCTCTTCGAGGCGGCGCGTCATCGCCTCCCGCGACACACCAAAAGCATGCGCGAGAAGTATGATGTGGCGGCGCGTGAGCCTGGATTGTCCGGCTGTAAGCTCTGCAAAGCGTTGCCGAACCGCGCGTGACGGCGTCAAGAAACACCGCGCAAAAGCGTTTGCATAGATTTCATCACGCGAGTTGTGATCTTTCTCTGTTAGCAAGGCTTCCGGTTGGCGGCGTGCCGAGATGAAGTGAGCCAGCTCGTGAAGCGCCGATTGGATGATGCGTTCTGGCGGATGGCTTGAATTCAAGAGCATGCATGCTCCTGCTTTTTCATCATACGCAAACAAGCCTGAAATCTTGGGCGGCAGTGGCCTTAGAAAAACACGAATGCCTAACTGAAGCTGCAATATCGAGATGATGTCGAAGCACGGACCCGAGCCAAGACCAATCCAATCACGTAATTCTTGCGCATCCTGTTCAGCCTGTGCCTTTGCGTTTCCGGGCAACAACGGTCTTTCCGGCGGATAATTCTGCTGGCGCTGGATACCCAATGCGTCTTCAAGTTCTATTTCAGATCGCACGAGATCATTCAGAAGCATCACTGCCTCGAGAACGTCATCTTCCGCACTTTGCGTCAGCTTCCGAAACCTCGGGATCAAGTCGAGATGCACAGCTTCACTGCGCAACAAAGCGTTTGCGGAAGTTCCATATAGGGAAGCGAGCTTTTGCAGCTCATTTGTGCGGACGCGACGTTCGCCTTTTTCGATTGCGACAATTGTCGTTCTTGCCACGCCGATTGACTTCGCGGAGTCCGCTTGCGTTATCCGCGCGCTTTCACGGGCAATTCGCAATCGTTCGCCGACTGTTGCCTCGTCTAGTGTTGATTTTGTTGCGCTGCTCATCGGTTACCTCGAACCCAATTTTGAAGGAAAGACCCACTTCCAAGAGAAGCTGTAAACGCGCTCCACTCAGATGCATGCTGCGAGATCATTTCTCTGATGTTTTTCTCTGTTTGCTCGACCGACAAACCTAACGTGTCGGCAACCTCGTATGCTTGTCGCCGAAGACCAACTCGTCCGTCCTCTCCAGCAAGATCGGCCAGATGATCCATGTGCAGCACCCCTGCAATGGCGTACTCGCGAAAAGCCGTGTTCATTTTGTCGAATGTGGGAGGTACGCTGAGTGCAAGATTCTCGGCTGTTAGGTCATGTGCGATATAGGTTTCAACGGGCTCTGTTTGCCCCGCTGCATGTACGCTCAAGCGGCGCAGCATACAGGCCGCGCAGACACCGCACTGGCGGAATTGTCCGTCAACAGAACTCCACTGCGCGCTTTTCCAACACGACCGCGTTGTTTTCCACTCATCGCCGTCGATCCCAAGAGCAAGGTAAGCATGCAGTGTTTGTCCCTTCGTGTACCAGAGGCGCGGAAACGAGTATTCGATATTAGTGCCAAGCAACGCACTGAGAAACCGGTGCATACGGCGCAAGAATGCCGGGTGATTCCGATAATCAGGATAAGCATGAGCCACAGGCGCGAGCACAGGCCCCAACGCCCCTTGGCCGCTCTCGGGGATGATGATGCGCGATGCTCCGCAAATGTAGGATGCCAGGCCGCTCACTAGTGCGAAACGGAAACCTCGGTTTCGTGCGCTTGTCTCTTGATTGCGCACTTTCTTCTTGAGCTTATATGGTACTGCAGTGAACGGCTGCCCTTTCGGCGGCTTGTCCGACCGCTTCGAGCCAAGCCTGACTCTTACCAATGCGTGATCGAGATCAGCACGTACCAGTCCGGCAACCGCCCTTGAATCCATACCATCGCTAAATGCCAATGTTGCTTCTGTCTTGGGCGGAATCTCAAGATATCTTTGGCGTGGCGCAGGCTCGATTGTCTTTCTCTCAGAGAATGCGAAGTGCCAACGGTCGCCAGTCAAAAAGCCAAGCGCATCATGCAATGCATCGTAAACCTCGGGTTGAGTCCAGCGATCTAGATCATGAACGGGCACTCTAACCTTGAAATCGCGCGCCCATGAGGCAGACAAGCGCGTTAGGCTGCGATCACAATACTCAACGACAGCGGCGACAACCATCGCGTCAAACACCACCGGGTCCCAATTGTGTGTTGCGTAGGATTCCAAATCCCGCGTCGAGAATTCTATGTCTTGGCCGAGAACCAGAACATCCGGTCGCGTGGCCCCATTTGGTGCCGCTTCCACAACGGAAACCTTTAGTTCACGGGAGCCTAGTGAATGCAAAACGTGGTTCATCGTAGTTCAGGCCCTTCATCTAAGCCGTCATGCTTTGAAAGACTCCTGCCAAGGTTGCCTTTGGTTGGTGCATTGAGCATAGTTTTGGCCAAAGCATTGAGATCACACTGGCTTCGAGCATCATCCATTCGCGACCGAACGAATTTCGCGCGATGACCCGGCGCTTCACGGTAATAGTGTTCTTCAATTCCTCGAAAGGCTGATTTCGAACACTCATCAAGCGCGCCTACGAGTGCCTGTTCGCAGGCTGCTTCACCGCTGAGGCCGCTTGCAACGGCTTCTTTAGCACAGTCAATCAACGCATTCCCAGCGGCGGATCCGGGGCATTCCGCCCGGAGTGCATCCAGCTCTTGAGGGTTTTGCAGAGAGAAAAGCGCTCCTTGATCGTCGACGCCTAGCGCTTTCATTAACTGCTCCAGAGGGGCCTCACGAAATTCCTTTTGCAGGGCAGCGGGCAAAGCCTCAGACACCTCATGCACTGAGTAGGCGGCCTTATCGGCGCGCTCCGCCAAGCGCTTCCAGTGGCTGCGCATAGGTAGGCTTTTATGTGGTCCATCACTCATGAAGCGTCTCCATGTCAGCTTTTATAATATAAAATACTGACAATGTCAAATATACATTTTGCTACGTCAATGAGCCCTTTGATCCGTGCCAGGAATGTGGGTGCCGCTTCACGGTCTGGCTGTCGTGAGCTTAGCCTGTAACTTGTCGTTCGCAGTGAACGTCTCCTTCGGCGGCGTGGAGGGTGGTGCGCTTGCTCGTCAGGGGGACGGCATGTAGTACAAGTTCTGACGGCCCAACCGCCTGTTCGGCCTTACAAGGTAGGCCAACGCAAGGGATGACACGCAGACAGAGCGAGTTACCCTGCAAACGAAATTCGCCTTTGCGCTAGCGTCTCGAAATGCCTATGTTTTGGGTCCTGTATCCAAAGAAACAATTGGAAGTAGCCGGCGGTTTCGTCGTGGGTCATGCGAGGGGCGCGATGGAATATTTATACATTGCCGACACTAACCTCTTTTTTGAGGCCAAGCGCTTGGAGGATTTGCCATGGGCAGAACTCGGAAATGATCCTATCGTTATCGGCCTGACTAAACCGGTTCAGGCGGAGATTGACCGCCATAAGAAGGGCACGGGAAGAACCCGGAAACGGGCTTTGGAAACGTTTGGTCGGGTCCGCGCGATGCTGCAAAAACTCCAAACCGAAATCGTAATCCAAGAGGCCGCTCCGCGCGTCGTCTTGCGCCTAATGACAAACGCCCGTCCCGATCCCGAACACGCGGACACTTTGGACTATGAGGCTGTGGATGACCGGATCGTTGGTATCGTCTCGGAACTGTCCAAGGACCAAAGTTTTGCGTCGGTCAAAGTGATGACAGATGACGGCGGGGTGGCAATGACGGCCTCTGCATTGGGTGTAGATTTCCACCTGCTTGAGGACAGTTGGAAGCGTGAACCAGTTATGTCGGACAAGGATCGCCAGATCGCCGACCTTGAGAAGGACATTGCGGCCTATCGGTCGCAGGAACCGGTCATCCAGATTGAGGATGCGACAGACGGAGAGATTTCGTCCCATGTCGTGCGGAAAGTTCCTGACGCACTTTCTCCTGACCAAGTGGATGAGTTAGTAAAGCGGCTTGAAGCAACCCACCCTAAGGTGACTGATTTTTCAGTTCCGGAAACCCGCATCGAAAGCGATGGGGCAGAGATATCTTACATCGCACCCAGCGACGAAGATGTGTCAGAATACACGACCACCGAATATCCGAAATGGCTGTCAAAATGCCGGTCCGATCTCGAGCGATTGCATAAGGGCCGCGAGGAACGAGAACCATCCGTGACGATTCGCGTTTCACTTCGTAATGTCGGGGCACGCCCCGCATCCAAACTGCGCATTTCATTCGAGGCGCAGGGCCAATTGTTCATAATCCGGCGATCACGCGAGATTGACGTAGAACACGATCAGCCGACGCACAATCCGGCTGTGACGCGGCTTTCGATACCCCCTGTTGCCCCGAAGGCCGAAAGGGTTGTGAAGCGTCCGCCGAAGCCACAATCTGCGCGGTCCACCAATATTGCCGAGTTGTCGCGTTCAATGGGCGGCAGTGTTGATTTGGCCAACCTTGGGTTTGCAAGACCCGGATCGGTGCTGGACGCTGCTGCGCGCGCTGGATCAGTCTTCGACGATTTACACCGGAGCGGCGTTTTTGATGATCTGACCCGCGGGAGTTCCGCGATCCAGCAGGCACTTGGCCTGCAAGCGGAACACCAAAGAATGCAGGACCTTATTAATCCTTCGCATCTCAATATGTTGACGGGGCCGGACCACCGGGTCTTCATGGACCCGATCGTTCCGCGACTGCCGATAATACCCAAACACGATCCTGAAGACTTTTACTATGATGATTGGCCTGAGGGGCGCCCTGTGAGGACTGGGGCGCTGACATGCGATTTATTCCGTCACCAAGGCGAGGCCGAGTTCTTCGACGTGGAAATAGCTTTCCCTGAAGAGGGCGATATTACTGGAGCAGTTTTATGCCGAGTGGAGGCTGAGAATTTGACCAAGCCAGTTGAAACACGGATACGAGTGGGCCGGACCGTGGAGCACTTCGCCGTACTGAATGTGGCCCAAGATCTAATTGAAGCATTGGGGAACTGACCCATGTCCGCACTATTCCAGAACGCCGTTACGTCGCTTCGAATGGGAATCGAAGATTTCCAGACCGGCGAGGACGACCGGATGATTTCATCCGCCCGGAACTATTATGCCGGCCTTCTGCTGTTGGCCAAAGAATGTCTTGTAAGGGCGGCGCCGAACGCTGACCCCATGCAGGTAATCGGCGCAAAGGTGAAACCAATTTCGGATGGTGCGGGTGGCGTGGCGGCTGCGCCGGACGGCCCCACCACCATCAGCTTTCACGACCTTAAGAAACGGTTTTCCGACTTCGGTCTCCCGTGGCCGGATGGCGATCTTCAAAAGCTGGTGGGAATGCGAAACCAGCTTGAGCACTTACACCTAAAAGAGCCGGTGGCGGCTCTTGCTGAAGCGATTGCCTCTTCATTTCCCATGGTCGTCGATTTCTTTGCGATCCTAGGCGAAGACCCGAAGGTTGAGCTCGGCGACACTTGGGACGTCATTTTGGAGCGGCACGATGCGTTCAAGAAGGTGCAGGCCGTATGCCTGGCCGAACTCGCCCTAATTGACTGGAATATTGAGCCTGGCAATCTTGATCGGATGTCCTGCCCGAATTGCGGATCATCGCTGATCGGTCAGGAAGAGTCGGGTAACACTGATGTTGGAAGCTTCCATGCGAAGTGCGCCCAATGCGGTGAGGTATTCGACGCGGAAGACTCAATTCGCATGGTCGTTGATGCCGCCTTTGGAGCCGACAACTACATCGCCGCGAAAGAAGGAGGCGAGCCGGTTGTGAACGATTGCCCAAATTGCGCCATATCGAATGCCTACGTGCAAAACGGTGAAGCGAACGGATGCATCGCATGTGGCTTTGTGCTTGACGAAAGTTGTGTCCGGTGCGGGGCGGGCATTACGCTGGACGAATACTCTGTGTTGGATAGTGGACTATGCGGCTACTGCAATCATATGTCTGAAAAGGTCATGCGCGAGTGACCTGTCGGTTATGACGCTTAGCGCGGCACCAAGGTCATTCACAGCGTAGAATAGTGTTGGCCCATTGATCCAGTTGAACAATTTGTACGCTACAGTATCCGATTGCCGATAGCTGTCAGAGCAGGCCTTTCATCAACAGGGACTTTCGCTTTCTATCGAATTTTATCTGCAAAAAATCGAAATGGAAGTGTCATGTCGTGCGCTAAGATGAGACCATGAAAAGAACGATTAGGCGTCATCAGCTGCGGGAGATGGTACCGTTAGCTGACACCACGATCTACGAACTTGAAAAACGGGGAGAATTCCCAAGACGATTTCATCTGTCAGCCAGATGTGTGGTTTGGGATCAAGCAGAGGTCGAGGAATGGCTCGATGAGCGCCGAAGGTTGTCGGATCTCAAGGCCAACAAACGTGCCCCCGTACCGGACGTACGCTTGCGTAAAGCTCGCCCGGTCAAATCGTCGGCTCGGGGGCGAGGAGGTCCATCGCCGGCGGATAGAGCGTAGGTTGATACCTCTGGCCAGACACCCAAGCATCAACGAGATTGGCCCATTCCTGCATCATATGGCGGCGTTGATGCTCGTATTCGGCCTTATTGTATATGCCGCGCGACGACCGACCATCCTCATGTGCAAGGCATTTTTCAATCCAATCACCATTGAACCCCAACTCGTTCAAAAGCGTCGAACCGGTGCGGCGCAGGTCGTGAACGGTGAAGTGTTCAAGAGGTAGGCCCTCTTTTTGTGCTCTTACGATGACAGCCTTTGTCACTCGGTTGAATGTCGCCCGCGACATTGGGGCATCCGCGTCATAACGTGAAGGAAGCAGATATCGGGAATTGCCTGCGCAGGTCTTCAGCGCGATCAGTATGTCGATCGTCTGTTGTGCCAGGTAAATGTTATGGGGCTTGGATCGCTTCATTCTTTCCTTCGGAATCGACCAAACCGCATTCTCAAAATCGATTTCATCCCAAGTTGCATCTTGAAGTTCGCTCTTTCTCACCATGGTCAACAGGAACATTTTGACGCCCAGACGAATGGTCGGAAGGGTCGCGACATGTTCAAGCTGGTTTAGCATGATCCGTATCTCCGAAGGCGACAACGACCGATCTCTCGGAACAAAAGTGGCTATGGACGATGGCCCAACTTCATCGGCAGGATTTGCAACTTTCTCGCCGTTAAGGATCGCGAATGCGTAGATAAGTTTCACAATATCCCGAACATGGATGGCGGTCGCTGGTGCGCCGCGATCCTTGACCGTTGCGCACCTCATTCGTAGGTCGTCTGCACTGATCTCCGACAGCAACCGATTTCGAAACATTGGAAGAATATCCCGCTCGAACACCGAACGCCGCATCGCGCGCGTACTGTCCGCCATCTTGGCTTCTCTCAGCCACCGTTCGCCAAACTCACCGAAGCTCTTCGCTTCTTTCAAGCGACGCTTCTTGCGCTGCTTCTCCTGAGCGGGCGAATGACCTTCGGCAACGAGACGCTTCGCATCGATCAACGCCTCCCGAGCGCGGGCAAGAGAAAAGCCCGCAGAGCCATATCGACCAATGGTGAGCGTCTCGCGACGATCGTTCAAACGATAGTCGAAACGGAACACGATTGTGCCCGAAGGTTGAACCGTAACGTACATACCGTCACGGTCGGCCACTTTGTACAATTTGTTCCTTGGTTTCAGAGATCTAAGGGCGGCATCTGTCAGCATTACACTCTCCCAAAACTGGGTTTATCGAGCGAAAACACGGAAATATACCGTCAGATAGAATTTAACATACGATTTCGAGAGTTTACGCCGAAAATCAGCATGTTATGAAGATATTTATACCGTCATCGCATTCGAAGTGCTGACGGTATATCAGATTTCGACAGATTTTGAAATCCGGCATACCGTCAGGTATACCGTCAGAATATTCGATAGCACACCGATAGAAGGCGAAGCATTTGGTGCAATGTCTGTTTGTTATCAATACGCTAGTTCTCACTGTAGAGAGAAATCGGATACCCTAGCGCAGGCAAAATTACTCCCATTCGATCGTTCCGGGAGGTTTCGAGGTGATGTCATAAGTCACCCGGTTGATGCCCTTGACCTCGTTGATGATGCGCGTTGCGGTCTCGGCCAGAAAATCATGGGTGAAGGGATAATAATCCGCCGTCATCCCGTCGACCGAATTCACCGCGCGCAGGGCGCAGGCGTAATCATAGGTGCGTCCGTCGCCCATCACGCCAACGGTGCGCACCGGCAAGATCGCCACAAATGCCTGCCAGATCTCGTCATAAAGGCCGTGTTTGCGGATCTGGTCGATATAGACCGCGTCGGCCTTGCGCAAAATCTCCAGCTTGGGTCGCGTGATCTCTCCGGGGCAGCGGATCGCAAGGCCCGGGCCAGGGAAGGGGTGGCGTCCGATAAAGCTTTCGGGCAGGCCCAGCTCGCGGCCCAAGGCGCGCACCTCGTCCTTGAAAAGCTCGCGCAGCGGTTCGACCAGTTTCAGCCCCATCTTTTCTGGCAAACCGCCCACGTTGTGGTGCGACTTGATCGTGACCGACGGCCCGCCCGAGAAGGAAACTGATTCGATTACATCCGGATAAAGCGTGCCCTGGGCCAGAAACTCGGCCCCCTCGATGTCATTGGCGTGTTTCTGGAACACGTCGATAAAGAGCCGCCCGATGATCTTGCGTTTGGTTTCGGGGTCCGATTGCCCGTCGAGCTCGCCCAGAAACAGCTCTGATTCATCGGCGTGGATCAGCGGAATGTTGTAAGTGTCGCGGAACATCGAGACGACTTCCTGCGCCTCATTCAGCCGCAAAAGACCGTGATCGACAAAAACACAGGTAAGCTGATCGCCAATGGCTTCGTGGATCAGCACCGCTGCGACCGACGAATCGACTCCGCCGGAAAGCCCGCAGATCACCTTCTTGTCGCCGACCTGGGCACGGATCTTGGCGATTGCCTCGTCCCGGTATGCGCCCATCGTCCAGTCGCCGGTGAACCCCGCGAGCCGTACGAAATTCTCATAGATCGTCCGGCCATTGGGGGTGTGGTGCACTTCGGGATGGAACTGCACGGCATAGAACTGGCGCGCAGGGTCCGCGGTGATCGCAAAGGGTGCGCCGGGAGAGGTGCCCAGAACTTCAAATCCCGGAGCGATTTCAGAGACATGGTCGCCATGGCTCATCCAGACCTGCTCGCGCCCGGATCCATCCATGAACCAGCCTGCAAGCAGCGCATCGCGCGTCTCGGTCGGGCTGACATAGGCGCGGCCGAACTCGGCCGTGGCATGTTCGCCGGCCTCGACCTGGCCGCCCAGATCCTGCATCATCACCTGCTGACCATAGCAGATCCCCAGGATCGGCACGCCGATTTCATAGGCTGCGCGCGGCGGGCGGGGGCTGCCCTCGCGCATCACGCTGTCCGGGCCACCGGAAAAGATGATGGCCTTGGGCGCAAAATCGCTCAGGAACGCGTCGGTGACGTTCTGATAGGGGTGGATCTCGCAATAGACCTTCAGTTCGCGCAGGCGGCGCGCGATAAGCTGCGTCACCTGGCTGCCGAAGTCGATGATCAAGAGGCGGTCATGGGGCTGTGTCATGCGGACTGACTAGGCCGAGGTTTGGGGCAGTGCAAGTGTCTGACCGCGCATCCCGGTCCGGAATCGGGCGCGCAGAGGATCCTGGACCGCCAGGCCGGCCCATTGGGCCCGCGATTTGGCCGCTCTGGACCGCAGGATCAGATGGTCTGCGGCACACGCCCCGTCACCGCAGGTCGGATCGCCGGCCCGCGGTCTGGCGCTGCCTGCGGGGGACCGTTAGAGATGGGCGTGAAGAGCGAACAGAGCATGACATGACCAGACTTCTCACCGAATTCGGCATGGGCACGTCCCTGCGCCGGGGCGACTATACACAAGCGGCCTGCCGCGCGGTGCGCGATGCGCTGTGGCACAACTCGATCAACCCGGCCGAGCTTTTCGGTTTTCCCAAGGACGCGATGCAGATCCGCGTCGATATCGGAGTTCAGCGACCCGATGCGGTGGACATCGCGACGGTGGCGGCAGAATTTCCCTATGGCCAACCAGAGATTCATGTGACCGAGGGCGGCCTAGACATCCCGCGCCCGGAAGGGACAGGACATCCGACCATCGTTGCGAACGCCGCCCTTTCGGTCGGCTTTGATATGGAGCGGGCCGATGACTGACCAGCGCCTGATTGTCGAGATGGGCATGGGCAACGACATGTCCGGGCAGGATTACACCAAGGCTGCCGCCCGGGCCATCCAAGACGCGATCCGCCATTCCAGCCTGCCGATCCTTGGCGCGTTGGATATTCCCTATGGCGATATGCGTGTCGAGGTCACGATTGCGGTTCAGGATCCGGGGGCCGTGGATTGCGCGGCATTGGCCGGGACCTTGCCCCATGGCCATGCCGCGGTTCGCGCGGTCAAGGGAGGGCTGAATGTCCACAATCCCGGCACCCGAGGTGTGATCGTGATTGCCGCCGCATCGGTCGAGGTGTTCCTTGCCCCGCAAACCGGCTGGAGGCTGCGCGAGGCATAGTGACCTCTGAATGCTGGACTTGTCGCTTTTCTCCCGCAGGGGGCGTAAACTGCGAGCGGTCGGGGCGTATGACGCGCTATTCCCTGTCCATCAGGGCTTTTCAGGCGTGAGGATCTAGTGACATGGTCGAAGCAACAGCCAAACGCAGAGCGCGCGGAGGCGGCGGCGCTGCACGGCGCGCGGAGCGCACTGCGGTGCGCATTGAGACCGCCAAATTTATCGAGCGTAACATCCCGAACTTTGAGGTGCTGACCGAAGAGGCGCTGGAGGTTATCGAAACCAATGCCGAAACGGTCCTGGCGGAAATCGGGGTGAATTTCATCAACAATCCCGCCGCGCTTGCACGCTGGCGGGAGGCTGGGGCCGAAGTCGTCGGCGAACGCGTGCGCATCCCGCGCGGTCTGGCGCGCCAGCTCTGCGCCACTGCCCCTTCCTCTTTTGTTCAGCACGCCCGCAATCCCGAGCGCACCGTCGAGATCGGCGGCAAATCCCTGGTCCTTGCCCCCGTCTATGGCCCGCCCTTCGTGCGTGATGCCGCAGGCGGGCGCCGGTATGCCACGATGGCGGATTTCGAGAATTTCGTGAAGCTGGGCTATATGTCGAAATGGCTGCATCATTCCGGCGGCACCGTATGCGAGCCGACGGATATTCCGGTCAACAAGCGCCATCTGGATATGCTTTATGCGCATATGTCGTTGTCGGACAAACCCTTTATGGGGTCGGTCACAGACCCGATGCGCGCGCAGGATTCGGTTGAGATGTGCGAGATCCTCTTTGGCAAAGAGTTCGTGCAGAACAACACGGTGATGACCTCGCTGATCAATATCAACTCGCCCCTGACGTTCGACGACGTGATGATGGGGGCGTTGGAGATCTATGCCAAGGCCAACCAGGCCTGCATCGTCTCTCCCTTTATCGTGGGCGGGGCCATGGCGCCGGTTTCGGTGGCCGGCACGCTGACACAGGTCCTGGCCGAGGTTTTGGCGGGCATCGCCTATTCGCAACTGGTGCGGCCGGGTGCGCCGGTGATTTTCGGCGCTTTCGTGACCTCCATCGACATGAATTCGGGCGCCCCCACCTTTGGCACGCCCGAGGCCAGCATGATCACCTATGGCGCGGGTCAATTGGCGCGGCGCCTCGGCCTGCCGTTCCGCTCGGCGGGTTCGTTCACCGGGTCGAAACTGCCCGATGCGCAGGCCGCGTACGAGACCGCCAACAGCCTCAATATGGGCCTTTTGTCTGGTGTGAACTTCATGCTGCATTCCTGTGGATGGCTGGAAGGCGGGCTGGTTTCGTCCTTCGAGAAATTCGTGATGGATGCCGACCAGCTTGGTGTGCTGCACAAGCTTGCGGCGGGGGTTCAGGTCGATGACGACGCCCAGGCCATGGGCGCCATCGCCGAGGTCGGTCCGGGCGGTCACTATCTGGGCTGCGACCATACCCAGGCGCATTTCAAGGGGGCGTTCTGGAAATCCGATCTGCTGGATTACAAACCCTTCGAGACCTGGGAGGAGGAGGGCGCCCGCGACACCCAGGCCTTGGCCTCGCTGCGCGTCGAAAAGCTTCTGAGCGATTATCAGAAACCGGCGCTGGATCCGGCCATCGACGAGGCGCTCAAGGCTTACATCGACGCAAAGAAAGCCGCGATGCCGGACGCGTTCATGTGAGCGTGGGCTGGGCGCCGCGACCCTCGTCCTTCTGTGCGCGGGTGAGTTGGGAGGCGCGCAGGATGCGGGCCTCTCCCAGCATCGCAATCAGCAGATCCAGGTGCCGGGTCAGCGAATAGGCCGCGTCATCCGCCTTGCGCTGATCGTTCACGATGGCTTCGCTCTGCATCAGCCGGACCAGGGCCGCGGCGCTCCGTGGCAATGCGCCGTAACCCAGCAGACGTTGCAGATGGGTGTCACGCTGGTAATCTTCGGCGCCCATCCGGGCGGCGCGGATCAGTAGCCTTGGACGGGTCAACCGGTCCATCATTCCCAATACATCTTGCATACTCGTATCCCTTCAGGTGCTGAGTCGGGTGGTGTCAGCGTAAATTTACACAACTGGGCCGGGTGTTGCGCAAAGGTGTAAATCACCGCGCGCGCCGTTCATATCCGTTTACCTTTTGGAAACAATGATATGGATATCGGTTCGTTTTACTTTTGAGTAACCAATGCACTCCGAGGAGAAACAAGCGGCGAAGATCACGCAGATATGGTCCGTCGGACGAGGGAAGACGTTTGAAGATTTTGGCAGATACGAACATGCCCGGCTGGGCCACGGATCAATCCGTGCGATATCTGGCCCACACTGTTGCGGGACGCTCCATCAGGCAGCTTGCGCGGATCGAAGACTGCCACCCCTCGACCATTCTGCGCCAGATCCGGCGCGTGGAAATGCGGCGGGACGATCCGCTGGTGGACGAAGCGCTGAAATCGCTGGGCCGATGTGTTGTCAATCGCGCGCTCAACCTTGCGGACCGCAAGGCACGCGCCACGCAAGAAAGGGTATCTGACATGACAAGCACCGACACTATACGGATCGTCGAGACCGAAGAGCTTCCCAGCGACGCCACGCTGGCGCGCGAAGCGCCCCGCGTGCTGCGTCGGCTGTGCGAAAGCGGGGCGGTTCTGGCCCTTGCGGCCGATATGGACAAAGCGGTTGTGGTGCGCGATGCGCCAGGGGTGGCACCGGCCCGCACGGCGGTGGTGGATCGGGGGGTGGCCCGGGCCATGGCGCTCAACGAATGGATCGCTTGCCAGTCCCAGGGCCGGATCGCGCGGTATACGATCACTCAGGCCGGGCGCGGCGCGCTCAACCGCATGATGGCCGAGGCCGAAAGCCGCCAGGTCGCAAACCCGGCCGGTTTTGCCGAGACAGCCGCGGGCTTCACCGCGGCCGAGCCCGCCGGGGACATATCACCGGCCAAGCGCAGCCGCTATGCTGCGGCCGAAAGCCCGCTCAGCGCGTTGGCGCGGCGCAAGGATCGCGATGGTCAGCCGTTTCTGGCCGATAGCCTGGTTGCCGCAGGTGAGCGGCTGCGGGAGGATTTCGAACTGTCGCAGCTTGGGCCGGGCACCGGTCAGAACTGGGAAAAACTCCTTAACGGTGGTGTTGGCGGCCTGGTTGTGGGCAGCGGCCTGCCAGAGCTTGGCGCCTGCTCGGCCCAGGACCGTGTGCTGCGCGCGCTCCAGGAGCTCGGGCCCGGTCTGTCGGACGTTGCGCTGCGCTGCTGTTGCTTTCTGGAAGGGCTGGAGATGGCGGAAAAGCGGATGGGATGGTCGGCCCGGTCTGGCAAGATCGTGCTGCGCATCGCCTTGCAGCGGCTAAAACGCCACTACGCGACGCTCAGCCGACAGGACCAGATGATCGGCTGAGGTCTGCTGTCGGGATCGCGGTTCCGACGACTGAGATCGCCATCGGGACCGGGTGTGCCCCCGGCGCCTTATATCGGCGCCGCCGCAATCTTGCGCGCAGCACCTGCCCGGCGATCCGGCGTCGACACGGGCCACTCCGCCTGCTGAAACGCTCCGGGGCGGCAACGCTGCCTCCGAACCGTCGGCGGGAGACGCCCCCCGACCATGTCAGCCGGACCCGGCAGGCGCGCCCGGTGCGTGCATAGCGGCCATGCGCCGCTGGTGATTGCCGCACAGTCAGGCTATGTTAGGGGCATCGATGTCCCGACCAATGCAAGGCCAGCCCCCGTGTCCGAACTCAAGCAGCGCGATCTGAAAATCCCCGCAGAGCGTCATCCTGAAAAGGCCCGCAGGCCCGACAACCCCCAGCCCAAGAAACCCGACTGGATCCGGGTGCGCGCGCCGGGCGGCAAAGGCTATGCCGAAACCCACAAGATCATGCGCGAGAACAAGCTGGTCACGGTCTGCGAGGAGGCCGGTTGCCCCAATGTCGGCGAATGCTGGAGCCAGGGCCACGCCACGATGATGATCATGGGCGAGGTCTGTACCCGCGCGTGCACCTTCTGCAACATCGCCACCGGCAAACCGCCCGAGGCGCTGGATGCGTTCGAGCCTGGCCGTGTCGCCCATGCGGTCGAAAAGCTGGGTCTGAACCATGTGGTGATCACATCCGTGGACCGCGACGATATCGAGGATGGCGGAGCGGACCATTTTGCCCAGACCATTCGCGCGATCCGGCACCGCAGCCCCAAGACCACGATCGAGATTCTGACGCCGGATTTCATCAAATGCGACCCGGCGGTTCTGGAGATCGTGGTCGAAGCGCGCCCGGATGTCTTCAATCACAACCTTGAGACCGTGCCGGGTCTTTACCCCGAAGTGCGCCCCGGGGCGCGCTATTTCCACTCCCTGCGCCTGCTTCAACGGGTCAAGGAGCTTGATCCGTCGATGTTCACCAAATCCGGGATCATGGTGGGTCTGGGCGAGGACAAACAGGCCGTGCATGCGGTGATGGATGACATGCGCGCCGCCGATATCGATTTTCTGACCATTGGCCAGTACTTGCAGCCAACCCCGAAACACCACCGGGTTGACCGGTTTGTCACACCGGACGAGTTCAAGGCCTATGAAACGGCTGCCTTTGGCAAAGGGTTCCTGATGGTTTCGGCCACGCCTTTGACGCGGTCCTCCTATCACGCGGGCGATGACTTTGCCCGTCTGCGGGCGGCGCGCCAGGCAAAGCTGGGCCTGGCCTGACGCGACGCAGGTGGGGGTAAGGTATACCGGAATGGGGCGTGCTGCCGTTCCGGGCTAAGCTGGGGTCATCGTTTGCCGGTTTGACCCCAAGGAGGCCGCCATGGATCTGCGCATTCTGTTCTGGAACGTCGAGCATTTTACCGGCAAGGGGCGCGGGGCGCGTGCCGACCGTGTCGCTCGCGTGGCCGATCTGATCGCGGGCGAAGACCCGGACATATTCGCCCTGATGGAAGTCTCGGGTGCCAGCGTCTTTACCGAGTTCACGGCCCGGTTTCCCGGATATACCTTTTCGGTGACAGAAGGCACACAGGTGCAGGAGATCCTGATCGGCGTGCGCGGCGGGCTGACCGCCTTTTTCACCCAGCGCAATGAGTTCAAGCGCTCCAACCCCAATCTGCGCCCTGCGGCGCTTTTGTCTGTGACCACCCCGGGGGAGGAGACGCTGTCGCTCCTCTTTTCGCACCTCAAGAGCCTGCCCAGCCCCGAAGGGTTCGGCCTGCGGGATGCGATGTTCGATAAGGTGCGTGGACTGAAAAAGGCGATTGACCGGGCCTCGGACGGGCAGGGCAAGTTCATCCTGCTGGGCGATCTGAACACGATGGGTCTGAACATGACCTATTCGGATGCCGATATGACGGGAGACGAGGAGATTGCGCGCCTGGACCGCATCCTGGCCGCGCGCGATTTGCTCCGCCAGACCAAGACGCATCCGCATACCTTCAACAATGGCTCCGCCAGCAGCTATCCTCCGGCGGATCTCGACCATGTCTATGCCACACCGAACCTCGATTTCGCGGATCAGGGGCAGGGGGCGACCGTGCGGGTCGCGGGCTGGGCCGAGGCCGCTGACGCAGATGCGTGGATCACGTCCTATTCGGACCACGCGCCGCTGATCTTCGAGCTGCGCGGCCTTTAGGATCAGGGCCGGTTCATTGGGCTGCGTTGGCGTGGCGGTCAAGAGGGCCCGTGCAGGGTGCCCGCCGCCGAGCCGGTGACACCCAAACCAAGGGATATCTCATCTGCCTATCCGCGCAGGTCTTTCACGATCCAGATCAGCGCGCCAACCACAAGACCCCAGACCGCGCCGCCGATCCCAAAGAGGGTCATTCCGCTGGCCGCGATCAGAAAGGTCATCGCAGGTGCCTCCAACTGGCGCGGGTCGCCGAAGGCCGCAGCGGTCGCGCCGACAAAGGCCGGGATCAGCGCCAGCCCCGCCACGGCTGTTATCAGTGCCGCCGGCGCCAGGCTGGCCAGAGACGCCACAGCGCCTGCGGCAAAGGCCAGCGTGGTATAGGCCAGCCCCGACGTGATCGCGGCCCAATAGCGCCTGGCGGGATCGCGCCCGGCATCCTCGCCGGCCATCATCGCGGCTGTGATCGCGGACATGTTGACCGGGATCGCTCCGAACGGTGCAATGGCAAGGCTGACCAGCCCGGTCTTGCGGATCAGCGGTTGCCGCGCCACCGTGTAGCCGTTCAGCTCAAGCACCGCGAAACCGGGGATGTTCTGTCCCGCCATGGTCACCAGATAGAGCGGCAGCGCAAGCGAGATCACCGATTGCAGTGAGAAGGCTGGGGTCACGACCGCGAGTTCGGGAAACCAGACGGCGCCTCCCGCCTGAGCCATTGCCGACAGGTCCGTGGTCACGAACAGGACGCCCAGAAATGCGATCACCGCGAAGGGCATCGCGGCAAGCCGGGTCCAGGCCAGCCCGACCAACCATGCGATCAGGACCGGCAGCACCAGAAGGGGGATCGTCCCCAAAGCCAGCGCGGGCGCGAAGCACAGTTTCAAAAGGACCCCCGCCAACAGGCCATTGGCGATAGGTTTCGGGATCGCCGCGACGATCCGTCCCAGGGCGGGGACAAACCCGGTGATCACGATCAACGCCGCACAGACGATCAGCGCACCAACGGCCTCGGCGAACCCACCCGGAAGGGCTGCGGTCGAAGCCAGAAAAGCCGCTCCCGGCGTCGACCAGGCCACCGCGGCCGGAATGCGGGTGACCGCCGGAAGCCAGACGCTGCAAAGGCCCATGCCAAGGGTGGCAAAGAAAAGCCCGGTCGCCGCCTGTGCGGGGCTGGCTCCCATCGCGGTGATGCCTGCCAGTACGATCGCGAAGGAGGCGGCATAACCGACAAAAGCCGCCAGCAGACCCATATAGAGGGCGGGCACGGTAAGGTCACGGAACATGGGAAGCCTTCTTAGTCGATCTTGCACGCCATGCGACACTCTCAAAGCAGGGCGGATTCTTCCAGTGCCGATGTCAAGGCTGCCACGTCGCACCTCGTGCGGTCTCTGTCCGGTCTTCCGAGCCGGGGCATTATGCATTGGATGCCATCCGATCTTTTAGGTGATCCAAGCCTTCTGGGCCCAGATGACGGGGCCGTCAATCTCACGTGCACAGCGATGACACCCTCCAATTGTCAGATACTCTCGCCGCCCAGCCGCAGGCCCATCGCGATCAACACAAGCCCGCCCAACCACCGGCCCAGGCGAGTAAGCTGTGCCCTGGGCGCGGCCCAGACCTTCACAGCGCGGGCCGCCAGAATGCAAAACACATCCGTCAGGCTGAACAGCAGATTTGCCATGGTGCCCAGAACGATAAGCTGGAGCCAGATCGGAAAGGCGCCATCCGGCGTGGCAAACTGCGGCAGGAACGCTAGGTAAAAAAGCGCCGATTTGGGATTCAGCCCCTCGACGATCAGGCTGTCGCGAAACGCCTGGGACGCGTCGGGGACCGGCGGTGATCCTGGAATGGCGCGCGGAGCGGGTCGCCTGATCACCAGCCGGATCCCCATCCAGATCAGATATCCCGCGCCAACCAGTTTGATCCCCAATACTAGGGCAGGCGCGGCCTTGATCAAGACAGCGACCCCAAAGGCCGCCAGCAAGATATGCAGATACGAAGCGAGGTGAAACGCGGCCGAACTCAGCCATCCCGCCCGCGCCCCATGGGCCAGGGTCTGAACGGCCATATAGATCATGCCCGGCCGGGGATCAGCGCAAAGATCAAGGTTGCACCCAAAAAGGCGATAAGCAGGTCTGGGGGTGGCATCGACAGGGCTCCGGGTCAGCGCTGTCAAGGCCTAGCATGGGGGGGCAGATCCCCGAGGGCGTCATCTCGCCGCCCGTGGGTCAAGGCTTAGATCGACAGCCGCGCCGCGTGGCTGCCGCGTTCACGGTAAGGGGTGGTGTCGTAATGCGCGCGGTAGCATTTGGAGAAATGGCTGGGCGACGCAAAGCCGCAGGCCAGCGCCACGTTGATCACACTCATGTCGGTCTGCATCAGCAGGTTGCGCGCTTTTTGCAGGCGCAGCTCCATGTAATACCGTTTCGGGCTGCGGTTGAGATAGCGCCGGAACAGGCGTTCGAGCTGGCGGGTCGACATGCCCACCTGCTTGGCCAGCATCGAGGGGCTGATCGGCTCTTCGATATTGGCCTCCATCATCTGGATGACCTGGCTGAGTTTGGGATGGCGCACCCCGATCCGGGTGGGCACGCTCAGGCGCTGGGTGTCCTGATCTGTACGGATCGAGGAATAGATCAGCTGATCGGCCACCGCGTTGGCCAGGTCTTCGCCATAATCGTCGGCGATGATCTTGAGCATCAGGTCGATCGACGAGGTGCCCCCGGCGGTGGTCATGCGGTTGCCGTCGATCACGAAAACCGATTTGGTCAGCTCAACTTCCTGGAACTCTTCGGCAAAACTGTCCTGGTTTTCCCAGTGAATTGTGGCCTTCTTGCCATCCAGCAGCCCGGCCTTGGCCAGCGCATAGCCGGCGGTGCAGAGGCCAACCATCTTGAGCCCCTTGCGCGCCTCGCGGCGGATCCAGTTCAGCACCGGTCGGGTGGTGGCCTGCTGCACATGGATGCCGCCGCAGATCATCACCGTGTCGTCCCGCCCAAGCTCAACCAGGCCGCTGTCCAGTTTGAACTCGGTCCCGGAGGAGGACGAGACCATCTCGCCCCCTTCACCCGCCAGGTGCCAACTGTAAAGCGACACCCCGGCCATCCGATTGGCGATGCGCAGGCTCTCGAGCGCGGATGCGAAACAGAGCATCGTAAAGTTTTCGAGAAGGACGAAGACAAACCGCCGGGGCTTTGCAGGGGGATCGAGGATGTCGACCGTATGGCGTTGGGCGTGCATGGCGAGGCCGTCCTCAAGTTTCATGTCGTGGCGTGCCGGGTCGGTGCAGCCGTGCAACCTTGCTCACGGTTCATTTTCCGCGTCAAGAGGCCGCAAATGATGTCTGGTCAGGCCGCTGCGCCTTTCGTATAAGCAAGCTTCCTGACGAGACGTCCTACGGAGATCATCACGATGAGCGACTGGCAGAAATCCGACTGGCGCGCCAAGCCCCGGGTACAGATGCCGGACTATGTGGACGCCGCCGCTTTGGCCGGGGTTGAAAGCCAGCTTGCCAAGTACCCCCCGCTTGTCTTTGCGGGCGAGGCGCGGCGGCTCAAGGCGCAGCTGGGTGCCGCGTCGCGCGGAGAGGCTTTTTTGCTGCAGGGTGGCGATTGTGCCGAAAGCTTTGAGCAGTTCAGCGCGGATGGTATCCGCGACACGTTCAAGGTGATGTTGCAGATGGCGATGGTGCTGACCTATGGCGCCAAGGTGCCGGTGATCAAGGTCGGGCGCATGGCGGGCCAGTTCGCCAAGCCGCGCAGCGCGCCGACCGAGGTGATCGAGGGGGTCGAACTGCCCAGCTATCGCGGCGATATCATCAACGAGTTGGCCTTTACCGCCGAGGCACGCATCCCGGACCCCGCGCGAATGCTGCAAGCCTATACCCAGGCGGCGGCGACGCTGAACCTGCTGCGGGCGTTTTCGACAGGCGGCTTTGCGGATATGAACCGCGTGCATTCCTGGACGCTGGGGTTTGCCGATGGCGACAAGACCGAGCGCTATCACGAGCTGGCGCGGCGCATTCAGGACACGATCGATTTCATGTCCGCCGCCGGGATCACCGCGGAGACGACCCATGAGTTTTCAACCGTGGAGTTCTATACCAGCCACGAGAGCTTGCTTCTGGAATATGAGGAGGCGTTGACCCGCCTCGATTCTACTTCGGGCAACTGGCTGGCGGGATCGGGTCACATGATCTGGATCGGCGATCGCACACGCCAGCCCGATGGCGCGCATGTGGAGTTCGCGCGTGGTGTGTTGAACCCCATCGGTCTGAAATGTGGGCCGTCGATGACAACGGAGGATCTCAAGATCCTGCTGGCCAGGCTCAACCCGGAAAACGAGGCAGGCCGTCTGACCCTGATCGCGCGGTTTGGCGCGGGCAGTGTGGGAGAGCATCTGCCGCGCCTGATCCGCACGGTGGCCGAAGAGGGCGCCAATGTGGTCTGGACCTGCGATCCGATGCACGGCAACACGATCAAATCCTCATCGGGCTACAAGACCCGGCCGTTCGAGTCCGTCCTGCGCGAGGTGCGCGAGTTCTTTGCCGTTCATGCGGCCGAAGGCTCGGTGCCGGGCGGGGTCCATTTCGAGATGACCGGCCAAGATGTGACCGAATGCACGGGCGGTATTCACGCGGTCACCGATGAAGATCTCAGCGACCGGTATCACACCGCCTGCGATCCGCGCCTGAATGCCAGCCAGTCGCTGGAACTGGCGTTTCTGGTGGCCGAAGAGCTGACGCAGCGGCGCAATAACGCCAATGACCGCGCGGTTGGCTGATCGCGGATCCGGGGGCTCTGCCCCCTGGCCCCCCGGGGATATTTAAAGCCAGAAGAAGCCGGGGGCTGTCTTGTTGTTTCTTCTGGCTGGAAATATCCCGGAGCGCGAGGCAGAGCCTCGCATGTATGAAACCGGCGCGCCGCAGGCGCTCAGTCTGGCAACACTTAGGGTTTCGGCGGAAGTTTCGGGTCTTTATCATTGGGATAGACGAGACCGGCCGAGATCACCAGTTTCGCGGCTTCCTCGATGCTCATATCAAGCTCGATCACATCCTCTTTGGGAAAGAACAGCAAAAAGCCCGAGGTCGGGTTCGGCGTGGTGGGGACAAAGACCGAAACCATGCCATTTTGTGCATCCGCCTTTTGCGCGACCTCGCCCCGGGTGTCGGTCGAGATGAATCCGATTGCCCAGATCCCCTGCCGTGGGTACTGGATCAGGCACGCATTCTCAAAGGAGCGTTCGGACTGCGCGAATACCGTTTCGGCGATCTGCTTTATGCCTGAGTAAATGGAGCGGACGACGGGTGTGCGCTCGACGATGCTTTCCGCCCAGCGGATCAGGGACCGGCCGATCAGGCCTTTGGCGATCCAGCCCACGATCACGGTAAAGATCAGAAAGATAATGACCCCGACCCCGCGCAGGTTGATGCCGACATATTGCTCGGGGCGGAAGTTATAGGGCACCAGGGGCAGGACGAACCCGTCGATCCAGCCGACCACCGTCCAGATCAGCCAGACCGTCAGGCCGATCGGCGCGATCACAATCAATCCGGTCAGGAACGAAGCCCTGAGACCTGCCAAAAGGCCGGGCCGCCGGGGTGGAGTGTCTTCATCAAATGGGGTGTTCATCGGTCTTCCAAGGGACGTTCCAAGTAGAAATTAGGCACTTTCTACCGGCGCCACAATGCCTGCCGGGAGTCTGACCCGGTCGGCGTTTCAGTTCCTGCCCAAAGCTTGGGCAATCCGGGCCGCCAAACGGGCATTGTTGCGGGCCAGTGCGATATTGGCCCTGAGCGACTGGCCGTCGGTAAGCTCATATATCCGTTGCAGCAGATAGGGTGTGACTGCCTTGCCGGTGATGCCATCGCGCGTGGCATCGTGCTGCGCGGTGGCGATGATTGGCGCCAGCGTGGCGGCTGCGATCTCATCGGCCACCGGGATCGGGTTGGCGATCAGCTGTCCACCGGGCAGGCCCAGCCTGCGCCGCATGGTATGTGCCGTCGCAATCTCTTGAGGGGTGTCCAGACGCAGCGGTGCGCTGAGGCCGGACTGGCGCGACCAAAAGGCGGGAAAACCATCCTGACCGACCGCGATCACCGGCACGCCGAGCGTTTCCAGCACTTCGAGGGTTTTCGGCAGATCCAGAATGGCCTTGGCCCCGGCCGCCACCACCGTCACCGGGGTTTGCGCCAGTTCCTGCAAATCGGCCGAGACGTCAAAGCTCAGCTCCGCCCCTTGATGGACCCCGCCGATACCTCCGGTGGCAAAGACTTCGATCCCCGCCAGATGCGCGCCGATCATCGTTGCGGCAACGGTGGTTGATCCGGTCCCGCCGGTCGCGAGGCACACGGCCACGTCCGCCCGGCTGAGTTTCGCAGCCGAACGCGTCTGACCCAAGGTCTCCAGCTGCCCATCCGAAAGGCCGACATGCAGGGCGCCCTCCAGGACCGCGAGTGTTGCCGGTATGGCGCCTTCGGCGCGGATGTCCGCCTCGACCGAACGGGCCACCTCGACATTTTGCGGATAGGGCATGCCGTGGGTGATGATCGTGCTTTCAAGTGCCACCAGCGCGGCACCGGAGGCGCGCGCGGCAGCGACCTCCTGGGAATAGACCGGGGTGATCACAGGGGCGTTTCTCCGGAGACATAAGCGGCAGCGGCATGGAGCGCACGGGACATCGCCGTCTCGCGATCGGCACCTGTGCATTCGGCCGCGATATGGGCCGCCATGAAGGTATCGCCCGCCCCGGTGACGCGGGTCACCAGAACGTCGGGCGGCATCTGAGAGATCGGGCTTTGGCCTTGCGACACCTCGCTGGCCAACGCTCCGCCGTTGGTTACCAGCACGCGGGCAGCACCGCGGGCGAGCAGCGCCTGGGCAGCCTCATCTGAGCGCGCGAAGCTGGTCTGGCACAAAATCCCGGCTTCTTCGAGATTGACATAGATCGTGCCGCGCCCGTGGTTGACGAATGGCAGAAGCCGTTCGGCCTTGCCGGGGGACGCCGGTGCGACCCGCAGATCTGCCTTGGAAAATGCAGGGTCACGCGCGATTTCTTCCAGCAGGGACTGGGTGAGGTTGCCGTCAACGGCGACGGGCCCCGAAAAGGGGGCGTCCGTCCCCCCCAGTGCCCCGCCCCGCAGAGGATGCAGGATCTTGGCGCCCGCCGCCTCCAGAGAATGCGCATCGGCGATGGCGGCGATCAGGCCATTGGCGCCTTCGACCGCCATATAGCGGTCCGTCGGCAAATCGTCGGAGCGATAGAGGTGATCCACATCCATGCCCATCCGCGCGCAGGCCGCGATCAGTTCGTCGCCTTCGGCATCCCGGCCAATGGCAGTGAGCAGCGTCGGGCGCATCCCAAATCGCGCAAGCGTCATGGCGATGTTCATCGCCACCCCGCCGGGCAGCCGAGTGATGCGGCCCGGCACGTCCGAGCCTTGCCGCATATGGCTGGCCGATCGACCGACCACGTCCCAAAGGACAGATCCGATACACAGGATTTGGGGCGGTGCGTTCATGCCGCCTTTGTGACGGCAACGGGGGTAAGGCGCAAGGTCAAGGCACCGCGAATGTCAGCGCGGCCCACAGGGTGTCCCAGACGGCGTTTTCCGCATCTGCGCTGTCTCGCAGCATCACGGCGTCCAGAAGATAGACATGGCCCGCGCGCACCGGGAGCCTGGCCTGACCTTTGTCGTCCGTGCGATGGGTCGTAACGGTGACTGTGCCGTCCGGCGCCCGGGCGAACAGTTCGATCTGGGCACCGGATCGCGGTGCGCCCTGATAGAAAAGCTGCACAGGCAGCCCGGCTGAGAGGTCATCCGTATAGGGATTTCGCAATACGACAAACTCGGTCTCAAGCCCCAGCGCGCTGTCGCTGCCCAGGCCGCTGCCGACGCCGATCAGGGCCTTGACGTGTCGGGTATAGCGTTCGGTAAAGCCATCGAGCGGCAGGCCCCGCGCCAGATGCCGCGCCCGGATATCCGCAAACCCCTTGTGATCGGCAAAGCGCTGAAACGTCTCCCAGCTTGAATAGGTGATGGTCTGGGGCGCCGTTTCATGCGCCAGCACCATCAGACCGTCATGGTGAGGGGCGGATCGGTCCAGCGCCGGGATACTGCCGATCCGGGGCCGGAGGGTCTGGACGCTGCCGCCCTGGATCAGATCGAACCGGACCGACCGGCGGTCGAAAAATCCCAGGTTGATCCCGTCAAAGTTTTCGCCATTCTTGAACTGCGCCGTGAGGGGATCGCCCGGGGCGATCCGATAGCGATCGGGCGCGATCCAGAATTCATGGGCAAAGACGGGAAGCACCGCACAGCACAGGGCGGCGGCAAGCAGGGGGCGAACAATGGGTACGAGGCGCATAAGGGGCAGGCTGCGTGTTGTGGCGGCGATGTCAAGCCTCTGGTTGATGCTCTGGTCGGCGGCGGCAGCCGCCCATGAGGTCACACCGACCATCGGTGATTTCGTGACACGGGACGGGATCCTGACGCTCGATCTGCGGATGAATGTAGAGGCGTTCGTCGCCGGGATCGACCTGGACGGGATGGCCAACACCAATGACAGCGCGCTTTCGGATGCCTATGACGGCTTGCGCGTGCTGGAGCCGGAGGCGCTTGGCCCTGAGGTGCGCGCCTTTGTCGAGGCCTGGTTGCCGCAGCTGTCGGTCGAGGCGAACGGGCCGGTCGCGCTGCGTCTTGACCGGGTGGAGATCCCGGTTGTGGGCAACCCCGACCTGCCACGGGCCTCGCATCTCTTTTTCACCGGTGTCGTGCCAGATGGGGCCCGCACGCTGGTGTTGCGCTGGCCCGACGGCGCGGGCGACATCGTGCTTCGCCAGCAAGGTGTCGAGGCGCCTTATACAGGCTATCTCGAAGGTGGGGCCGTGACCGAGCCGATCCCGCTGGCCGGTGGGGCGGCCCGGGGCGGGTGGCAGACCCTTGCCGCCTATATCCCGGTGGGGTTCGATCATATCCTGCCCAAGGGCCTGGATCATATCTTGTTTGTTCTGGGGCTCTTTTTCCTCAGCACGCGGCTGGCGCCACTGATCTGGCAGGTGAGCGCCTTTACCTTGGCCCATACCGTAACGCTGGCCCTGGGCGCGTTGGGGATTGTGAGCATCCCGGGATCCATCGTGGAGCCGCTGATTGCGGCGTCCATCGTCTATGTGGCGGTCGAGAACCTTTTTGCCAAAGGGCTCAGCCCCTGGCGCCCGGTGGTGATCTTCGGCTTTGGGCTGTTGCACGGGCTGGGTTTCGCCAGTGTGCTTGAGGAGTTCGGATTACCGGCGGGGCAGTTCGTGCCCGCGCTGATCGGATTCAATGTCGGGGTCGAACTGGGGCAGTTGACCGTGATCGCGATTGCGTTTCTGGCGGTGGGCGCCTGGTTCGGGACAAAGCCCTGGTACCGTGTGCGGATCGCGATGCCTGCCTCTGTTGGGATTGCCACGGTCGGCGCCTATTGGTTTCTAGAACGGGTGTTTTTCTAACCCGCGCATTTTCTGACACAGAAAATGGCCAGAATTTATCAAATTCTGGGACCCTTTGCCCGTGCTCAGCGCGCAGGGGCCAAGAGTGTCTTGAGCGCCTCCAGCGGGTCGTCCGCGCGCCAGATCTCCTCGCCAACGCCAAAGAAATCCGTATACGGTGCCAGCTCCGCCACCAGATCGGTGTCCAGCGCCCCTTCGGCCACCACCGGCAGTTCGATCATCTCCGACCACCACTCAAAGATCTGTCGTCCCGCCACATGTCCATCGCCCAGCGCGCTGAGGCCCACAGGACCAAAGCTGACGTAATCCGCCCCGGCCTCTCCGGCGGTCATCCCGTCATGGCGCGAGGTGCCGCAATAGCTGCCAACGATCGCCTCGGCCCCCAGCGTCTTGCGGGCCTCGCGCACCGGACGTGCCCCGTCGCCGAGATGCACCCCATCGAGCCCCAGCCGGTCCGCCAGGATCACATGATCGGCAATCACCAGGGCCACATCGCGGGCATGCGCCACCTCGCGGCAGGCATCCGCGGCGCGCGCGATGCGGTCTTCGTCCCGTGTCGCCAGATCCAGGCGCAGGCAGGCAATCGGATATCCGTCCAGCACCCGCGCCAGCGCGTCGGGAAACCAGCTCAGCTCAAAGTCCGTCGGGCTGATCAGATAGATCTGTGGCTGTTCTGGGCTCTCCATCGGGCGGGTCCTGTCTGTGGCTGCAGTGCCGCTTTAGACCATTGTCCACGCGATGAAAATGCCCCCGCGCGCAGGCCTTGCCTTGGCCCCTGCGCCCGCATAGACCGGGCGCGCGAATGAGAGCGGAGATCGTCATGCCCACGCCTGGCCTGCAACCATCCTTTGTCCTGGTCCGCCCTCAAATGGGCGAAAATATCGGGGCGGCGGCCCGTGCGATGTGGAATTTCGGCCTTGACCGGATGCGGCTGGTCGATCCGCGCGATGGTTGGCCCAACCAAAAGGCCGTCGTGATGGCCAGCGGCGCGGGACGTCTTCTGGATGAGGCGGAGATTTACGACACCACTGCCGAGGCGGTTGCCCAGTGCACCTATGTCTTTGCCACAACCGCGCGTCAGCGGGATCTGACCAAACCGGTTTTCAGCCCGGAACGCGCGATGGAGGTCACCGTCGGCAAACTCGCGCAAGGCCAAAAGGTTGCCGTCCTGTTTGGCCCGGAACGGGCCGGGCTGGAAAACGACGATATCGCGCGGGCCAATGCGATCATCTCGGTGCCGGTCAACCCGGAGTTTCCGTCGCTCAACCTTGCGCAATGTGTGCTTCTGACGGGTTATGAATGGCGCCGCCAGACCGCACAGATCGAACATGAGGTGACCGAACTGGCCGGATCGGACTGGGCGACCGGTCAGGATACCGAGAGCCTTGCCGCCCATTACGAGGCGCGCCTGGACCGGGCCGGGTTCTTTTTCCCAGAACACAAGGCCGAGGGGATGAAACGCAACCTGCGCAACCTCTGGAGCCGGATGCCCCTCACGCGGGCGGATGTGCAGATGCTGCACGGGGTTCTGCGACAGATGGTCCGCTGGAAGGAGCGTGGCGAGTAAGGCCTGCGCTGGACGCCGCCGACCCGCAGCACTAGGGTCTGCGCCAAGACGATCACACGAAGGTTCGCCCGTCATGAGCAGCAAGCGCAACATATTCGAGGAAGTCTCGGAACCCACGCGGAAATCCAGGGTCAAGCCAGGACTGATTGACCGGGGCCGGGGGGGCGCGCGCGGCGCGATCCGAGCATGGCTGATGGCGCTTTTCACGCTGGTGGTGGCGATGATTGCGGTGGGCGGGCTGACCCGCCTGACCGATAGCGGTCTCTCGATCACCGAATGGCGCCCGCTGACCGGGGCGATCCCGCCGCTCAGCGCGCAGGACTGGGCACGTGAATTCGCGCTTTACCAGCAGATCGACGAATGGCGGATCCAGAACCAGTGGATGACATTGGAGGATTTCAAGGTCATCTACTGGTGGGAATGGGGCCACCGGCAACTGGGACGTCTGGTCGGTCTGGTCTGGGCCATCGGATTTTTCGGATTTTTGATCGCGCGCAGGATCCCGTCCGGGCGCGATGGGTTGCGTCCGTTGATGGTGGCCATCGCCGCGTCCACTGTCACCATCGCGGCAGAGGTTGCCCGTATGCGGGGTCTGCTTGCCGACGATCCTGCCCAGGTGATCGAACTTGCAGGGCTGAGCGTCTTCATCGCTTCGCTGATTTGGTTCATGGTTCACAAAAGCCCCGGTTGGGCCGCGCGGCTGTTGTTTCTTGGTCTGCTCGGCGGGCTGCAAGGGGCGATCGGCTGGTGGATGGTCGCCTCTGGCGTGACCAGCGGCGAAAGTGTGGTCGATGTGGCCTCGTACCGGCTGGCCACGCATCTGGGCCTGGCCTTTGTCATCCTGGGTTTTATCGCCTGGTACATCTTTCTGCTGGGCAGGCCCGAGCGGGACCTGATGCAGGCCCGCCGCGCCAAGGAGGCCAAGTCGTTTTCCATGGCGACCGGGCTGATGCATTTCGCGTTTTTGCAGATCCTGATCGGCGCGCTGGTTGCAGGCATCGATGCCGGACGCAGTTACACCGACTGGCCGCTGATGGGTGGCGCGATCTTTCCCCAAAGCGCGCTGGTGCTGGAGCCGCTCTGGCGCAATGTGTTCGAAAGCCCAGGGCTGGTGCAGTTCATTCACCGTGTTGCCGGGTATCTGCTGCTGGTCTTTGGCATCATCGTCTGGCTCAGGGGGCGCAGATCGGCTCATCCCAGGACGCGCTTTGCCTTTGACGCGGTGATGTGTGCGCTGGCGCTCCAGATCGTGCTGGGTATTGTTACGGTGCTCTATGCCGCGCCGTGGCAGATCGCGATCCTGCATCAGCTCTTGGCCGTGCTCCTGTGGGTGTTGATCCTGCGCGCGCGGTTTTTGTCGGCCTATCCCATTGCCACCTCGATCAAGGACGCCTGAGACATGACAGCCTATGACGACCTGATGGCGTATCAGCGCCAGACCGAAGCCCTTGCCCAGATCTCGGGTCGGTTGGGCTGGGACCAGGAAACCATGATGCCGCGCGGCGCCGCCGCCCAGCGGGGTGAGGAGATGGCCGCCATGGCCGCGATCCTGCATGCGCGTCGCACCGACCCGCGCGTAGGCGACTGGCTGGAGGCCGCAAAGCCCCAAGATGAGGTGGCCCGCGCGCAGATCCGCGAAATCCGCCGCAGCTTTGAGCGGGCCAGCAAGGTGCCCGAGGCGCTTGCGACCAAGCTGGCGCAGCGCACCTCCGAGGCGCAGGGCCACTGGGCCGCGGCCCGCGCGGATGAGGATTGGGACGCCTTTGCACCGGTCCTTGAGGAGATCGTCTCGCTCAAACGCGAGGAGGGGGCGGCGCTGGCGGGTGGCGGCGATATCTATGACGCGATGCTGGCCGATTACGAGCCGGGCACCACCGCCGCCGAGATCGCCGCGATCTTTGACGCGATGCGCCCCCGGCTGGTTGCCTTGCGCGCGGCGATCCTCGACCAGCCGCAACCGGCGGGCCTTTCGGGCAGTTTTCCGGCGGGCAAGCAGATGAAGCTGACGCGGCACCTGGCGCGGGTCTTTGGCTATGACATGGGCCGGGGCCGGGTGGACAAGGCGGTGCATCCGTTCAGCTCAGGCTCGGGCGCGGATGTGCGCATCACCACCCGCACCAGCGAGGAGGACCCGTTCAACTGCATTTACTCGACCATCCATGAGGTGGGTCACGCGGCCTATGAACAGGGGATCGATCCGGCTTACGCGTTGACCCCGCTGGGGCAGGGCGTCTCGATGGGCGTGCATGAAAGCCAAAGCCGGATCTATGAGAACCAGCTGGGTCGCAGCCGGGCCTTTACCGGATGGCTCTTTGACCAGATGACGGGGATGTTCGGCGATATCGGGGTTGCCAGCCCCGATGCGTTCTATGCCGCCGTGAACCGCGTACAAAACGGCTATATCCGCACCGAGGCCGATGAGGTGCAGTATAACCTGCACATCATGCTGCGCTTCGATCTGGAGCGCGCTCTGATGGCGGGTGATCTGGACGTGTCCGATCTGCAAACCGCCTGGAACGACCGATTTGCCGCCGATTTCGGCTATGCGGTGGACAAGCCCTCCAACGGGGTGTTGCAGGATGTGCATTGGTCGGTGGGGCTTTTCGGCTATTTCCCGACCTATAGCCTGGGCAATGTCTATGCCGGGTGCCTGAACCGTGCGTTGCGCACGGCGTTGCCCGATCTTGATGCGCAACTGGCGCAAGGGGTGCTGGAGAATGCAACCGGGTGGCTGCGGGTGAACCTGCAACGCCATGGCGGGCTTTATGCCCCGCGTGAAATCATTGAGAAAGCCAGCGGCATCGCCCCGGCCGAGGCGCCGCTTCTCGACTATCTCGAAGCCAAATTCGGCGCGCTCTACACCCTTTGAAGGCCCTGTACATGGACATTCCTTTTCGCACCAAGCGTATGCTGAATTTCGGCGATTGCGACATCTCGGGCACCGCCTATTTCCCCAGCTATCTCAATATCCTCAACGGTGTAAACGAGGAGTTCTGGCTGCACCTGGGCTGGCCCTGGCACAAGATCATCTGGGAGGAGCGCTGGGGGACGCCCACGGTCCATATCTCCAGCGACTTTTCCAGCCCGTCCTTTTTCGGCGAAGAGCTGGAATTCGCCGTCACCGTTCTGAAGGTCGGCCGCTCTTCGGTCACGCTGCGTCATGAGATCAGCTGCAAGGGACAAAAGCGATGGGCCAGCACGCAGGTTCTGGCGGCCTCGGATCTGGACAAGCATGTCTCCATTCCTTGGCCCGAGGATGTGAAAGCCGCGCTTGAGGCGCTGGTCCGGCCTCCGGACTGATTTGCGGTGCCGACCGCACCGGCTGGTCCCAGGATCGGAATGGGCCGCTTTGATCTGTCGGTGTTGACCCAGGTTCTGGCCCCGGAGGCTGCCCGCAGCGTTTCCGCCGGTGCTGGCCTGTCTTTGCGCGCGGCCCTCGTTTGCATTGTGCGATTGGCGGTCTGCTTTCGGCTCAGAGTGACAGGTCCTCAAGCAGTTCCGCTTTGGAATATGCGCTTTTGGCGACACCCCGTTTTATGCGACCGCGTTCCATGACGTAAATCCGGTCCGCCAGGCGAAACGCGAAATCGGCGTTCTGTTCAACCAGCACGATTGCCATAGTGCCGGCTTTTCTCAAGGTTTCCAGGGCATTGCCAATCTGTTGGATCACATTCGGCTGTATCCCTTCGGTTGGTTCATCCAGCAAAAGAACCTTTGGGCGCGTGATCAGCGCCCGGGCGATGGCAAGCTGTTGCTGTTGCCCCCCCGACAGATCACCGCCACGGCGGGCCCGCATCTCCTGCAACACCGGGAAAAGCTCGAAGACACTGTCCGGTATGGCGTGGTCGGATTGTGGAAGACAGGCAAACCCGGTTTCAAGGTTCTCCAACACGCTCATCATCGGGAAGATCTCGCGCCCCTGCGGCACGTAGGCGATGCCGGCGCGGGCGGCAGTGAATGCGGTCGGTCGGTTGAGCGCGCGGCCGTCGGCGCGGAGTGTGCCCCGAGCAAACGGATGCCGTCCGCCAACCGCTTTGAGCAGGCTGGTCTTGCCCACACCGTTATTGCCCATGACGGCGGTGATTTCGCCGACCGCGGCGTCAAGCGAAAGATCGAACAGGATCTGGCTCTGGCCGTAATTCAGGCTCAGCGATCTCACTTCAAGCATGCTCGCGCCCCAGATACACGTCGATGACCTTTTGATTGGCGGTGACGCTGTCGAGGCTGCCTTCGGCCAGAACGGCGCCCTCGTGCAGCACGGTCACTTTGCAGCCCAGGCGCCGGACAAACTCCATGTCGTGCTCGACGACGACCACCGCACGGGTTCGCGCGGCCTCGCGCAGGATGTCGGTTGTCTTTTCGCGTTCCTCCGCCGTCATTCCGGCGGCCGGTTCGTCGATCAGCAGCAATCGCGGCTCCTGTGCCAGCAACATGCCGATCTCAAGCCATTGTTTCTGGCCGTGGCTCAGCTCACCGGCGATGCGCGTCAGACTGTCCAGCAGGCCGATCTGCTCAGCGATTGCGTCGATACGGGCGGCATTTGCCTGCGTTCTTTTGTGCATCAGGACCGCAAAGGGGCTGCGCGGGTTCTTCAACGCCATGGCCAGGTTTTGCCGCACCGTTTGCGCCTCGAACACCGTGGGTTTCTGGAATTTGCGCCCGATCCCCTGGATGGCGATGTCGCTCTCGGACAGGCCCAGAAGCGAGATGTTCCGCTCCCCCCAGATCACGCGCCCTTCGTCGGGCTTGGTTTTGCCTGTAACGATATCCATAAAGGTCGTCTTGCCCGCTCCGTTCGGGCCGATAATGGCGCGCAATTCCGCCTCGGCGAACTGGATCGACAGGTTGTTGATCGCACGAAACCCGTCAAAGGTGACCGAAACGCCGGAAACTTCCAAAAGCGTGTTCATCATGGCTTCCTCACCAGATAATCAAAGAGTCCGCCGATCCCTTTGGGGAAAAAGAGTGTTACCGCCACAAAGGACAAACCCAGCAGCACCAGCCACCAGTCGGTCCATTGAATGGTGTAGAACCCCAACGGGACCGCAGGCGCGCCGCCGCCAGTGAACCAGCTGGACAAAAGCGACACGAAAGCCGCCCCGATCACCGCGCCATAAAGCCGCCCGCGTCCGCCGATGGCCACCCAGACCGCCAGATAGATCGAGGCGATCGGGGCGATTTCGCCGGGGTTGATGATACCCGCCTGCGGATAATAGAGCGCCCCCGCGATGGCCGAGACAATCGCGGTGATCGTGAAGATGAACAGCTTATAGCTTTCTACCCGGTAGCCCAGAAACCGCACGCGGGCCTCATTGTCGCGGATCCCTTTGATCACACTGCCCATCTTCCCCGACACCACCCAGGCGAAAAAGACATAGCCTGCACCCAAAGCAAGCGCAGACGCCCAGAGAAAGACGATGGAGATCACCGCCTGAGACGTGTCCTCGTAGCCGGGGATATTCTGCAGCCCCGAAAGGCCGTTATTGCCGCGCAAGCCGCTGTCGTTCTGGAACAGATAGAGCGACAGCGCGAGGGTCATGGCCTGTGTCAGGATCGACAGATAGACGCCAGTGACCCGCGAGCGGAAAGCCAGCCAACCAAAGACAAGAGCGAGCAACCCGGGAATGACGACGATCATCAGCAGTTGCAGATAAAGGGTGTCGGCAAAGGCCCAGATCCACGGAAACTCAGAGCTGCCCACGACCCCGAATATCTGGTTTCCGATGGCATCGGACACCTCCTGCGGCGTCGGCGGGAGCGGCTGCTGCGCCAGCGCATCAAGCACAATGGCTTCGGTGCGTGCATACATCAGCCACATGCCGATGGCATAGCCGCCCAGCCCGAAGAACGCGAAATGTCCCAGGCTGAGGATACCGCAATAGCCCCAGACGACATCCATCGCGACCGCGATCAGGCACAGGCACAGCGTCTTGCCCAGGGTTTTGACAAAGCTTGTGGAAATCACCGCAACGCCGGCGGCTTCGGACAATACCGTGACGCCCAGCGTAAAGAGGGACAGTGCCAGAAGAAACCATAGCACCGACGGGTTTTGGGCGATGAAGGAATGTCTCATGGGTCAGTCCGCCGCGGCACGGCCCTTGAGGGCAACGATCCCCTTGGGCCGGAATTGGATGAAAAGGATGATAAACAGGATCATGTAGGTTTGTGCCGCCAGGGTGTTGGACGGGTTCAGCCACTCGATCCCTTTTTGCAAGAACCCGATCAACGATGCGCCCGCCAGCGTGCCCCAGACATTGCCCACACCGCCAACGACCACGGTCATGAAGCTTTGCACGATGTAATCCGCGCCCATTTCGGACGTGACCTTGGCGTAAAGCCCGATCGCCACGCCAGCGATCCCGGCGATGCCCGAGCCCAGCCCGAAGGTCAGCATGTTGATGCGGTCGGGGTTGATCCCCATCGAGGCGGCCATGCCGGGGTTCTGGGTGACGGCACGCACCTCAAGCCCCAGGCGGGTGCGTTTGAGCACATAGAGGATCACCCCCAGAAAGATCAGCGCCAGAACAAAGATGGCAATGCGGATATAGCTGATCGCGATCACGTCATTGAACACCAATGCCCCGTCCAGCCACCCGGGCGATGTCAGCGGTCGCGCCTGCGTTCCAAAGATATTCTTGGCCAGTTGCTGTAGGGCGATGGATAATCCGAATGTGGCCAGCAACGTCTCGAGCGGGCGGTGATAGAGGTGCCGGATGACGAGCCGCTCCATCGCCACGCCAGCGCCGAACGTCACTGCGAATGCCAGTGGCAGCGCGATCAGGATCGACAGGGTGTAATCGGGTACAAACAGCTGAACGACAAAGCCGGTATAGGCCCCCATCATGATGAATTCACCATGCGCCATGTTGATCACGCCCATCACGCCAAAGGTGATCGCCAGGCCGATCGCCGCCAGGAAATAGATCGACGCGAGCGACAGCGCGTCGAGCGCGAGATCGGCCGCCTGGGAAAAAGCGACCCGCGTCTCGATGGCGTCGAGCGCGGCGCGCGCCGCGTCGGTGATACGGATGTCAGGCTCGTCATAGGCTTGGTAGAAGACATGCGACGCGAGTGCTGCGGCTTGGTCCTGGGCGGTGACAAGCGGCGGCACCTCTCCGGCCTGCGCCAAAGCCCGGTACGCGGTCATGCGGTTTTCGTCGGTGTCCAGGGTGTGGACGGCAAGCCCTCCCACGAACCCATCGACAATGTTCGAAGACAGGGCCGCGCGAATGGCATGTGCGGGGATCGGGGGCGGGGCAAGGTCGTTGGCCACCAGCTGACGATAGGCCTCGGCCTCGGTCAGATCGATGCCCGGCTGCAGAAGGCGTGCGAGATTGACATCATCAGGCAGGGTTTCGGCGACGTCCCCGGTGGTGGCGAGGATTGTGTTGAGCACCGCGCGGACGTCCACCGACAGATCCCCGGCAAGCCCGCCTATCGCGTCGATCCGCGCCTCTGGCGTCTTGCCGAAACGGGCCGCGAGCATACCGGCGAGACGGGTCTTGGTGGCCTTGAGCGCCGTGTCAGGCTCCGCTTCGATGGACATCCTGAGGGGGGTGAGCTGGCTTGCGTCCATACTGCGGGCGATGGCATCGACCGCGGCGCGGCGCTTGGTGATATCGGGATCTGAAAGCTGGAACTGCACCAAAGCATCGCCGATAGCGCGGCGCACACCGCCATTCGGGCGCGACTGGGTCAAGGCGTCACTCTCGGCCGGGCCCAGAACCTCTCCGGTCTCCAGATCGAAAAGGGTATCGTCAGCAGATCGAAAAAACCGGCCATCTGCGTCGCGCTGGACAATCTCGCGGTCGCGCCAGGCTTCCAGAAACGGGACGGCCTGCGGCAGACCGCTGGACACCAGATCGTCCAGAACCACCCCGACCGAGCGGCGGCCGGGTTTTAGAACCTCGTCTGCATGGGTTTGCAGCAGGTTCTGGAGGGATTGGGCATGCGAGGGCCCCGGCAGCGTCAGGCAAAGTGCTGCAGCCAGAAAAAGCAGGCGGATCATATGGGTAAGGGCCGTTCAATCAGGGGGAGGGATGTGCACGACGCCGCACACATCCCGATCTGTTTCAGTAGTTCGAGGTGAGCTGGATGCAGGTCTCGGTTTCGGTATTGTACATGCCGCATCCCAGCGTCTGCCAATCCGATTTCAGAACGGCGGACTCAGGCAGGAAGTCCGTCCAGGCATCGCCCGGCACCTCTTCGGTCTGGCTGATGATATCGAACTGCCCATCAGCGGTGATCTCACCGATCAACACCGGTTTGGCCAGGTGATGGTTCGGCAGCATCACGGCAGTGCCTCCGGTCAGGTTCGGAAACTCCTGGCCATACATCGCCGTGCGTACCGCATCGACGTCGGTGGTGCCAGCTTCGGTCACGGCATTCACCCACATATTGAACCCGATGTAATGCGCCTCCATCGGATCGTTGGTGACGCGGTCTTCGCCCATCTTGGCTTTCCACGCGGCAACCCAGGCGTCATTGGCCTCGGATTCGGCTGATTGGAAATAGTTCCAGGCGGCAAGGTGCCCCACCAGGTTCGATGTATCGAGACCTGACAGCTCTTCTTCACCGACCGAAAACGCAACAACGGGAATGTCATCGGCCGAGATACCGGCGGCGGCCAATTCCTTGTAAAAGCCGATATTGGCGTCGCCGTTGATGGTGGAGATCACGCCCACCTGCTTGCCATCCGCGCCCAAAGCCACGACATCGGCCACGATGGTCGCCCAGTCGGAATGGCCGAAGGGCGTATAATTGACGAAGATGTCTTCCTCGGCGATGCCATTGGACTTGAGATAGCTTTCCAGGATGTTGTTCGTCGTGCGCGGATAAACATAGTCGGTGCCCAAAAGCGCGAATTTCTCGACACCCAGCTCTTCCAGGAAATAATCCGTGGCCGGGATTGCCTGCTGATTGGGGGCAGCGCCCGTGTAAAAGACGTTTTTGGAGCTTTCTTCCCCTTCATACTGAACCGGATAAAACAGAAGCCCGTTCAATTCTTCGATAACGGGCAGCACGGATTTGCGGGACACGGATGTCCAGTTGCCAAAGATGACGTCCACGTCATGCACGGTCAGCAACTCGCGCGCTTTTTCCGCAAAAAGCGGCCAGTCGGATGCCGGATCGACCACGACCGCTTCGATCTCGCAATCCAGCACACCGCCGGCTGCGTTTTGCTCATCGATCAGCAACAGCATCGTGTCTTTGAGCGTGGTTTCGGAGATTGCCATCGTGCCGGACAGCGAATGCAGCACACCGACCTTGATCGGCGCGTCGCAGGCATATGCGCTGGCGGCGGCCAGCACACCGGCCGTTACGAGGGAAGAAAGGGGGAGGGATTTTACCATAAGAAGTGCGTTCCAATACTGCGCTGTCTTCCTCGGAAAGTGCAGCAGCTGCACTTTAAGTGTGGCTCAAGAGACATATCTGAGTCCGACAGCAGTGATGTTGTCGTCTCGCAGGGGGAGCTATCTGCCAGGATGGTCCTCTGCGGGGCGTTCGCGCCCAAAGCGGGCGATCCGAGTAGGGCCCAGGTCGCGCGGATCAACCACTTGTTTAGCGCGATAAGCGCTATCGGTCGTTGTAACGCACGCCAAATTGACTCCTTTTGGGCGAATTGCACAAAAACTGATCGCAAGGCGAAGCCAGCCGATAGGCGACAGGCTTTGGCCAGTGGGCAGCAAGGCAGCGCCGATGCCGTCGACACGTGGCCCCAGAGACCTGCGCGCACCCGATGACGAAGATAGGTGCCTGATCCTTGGGCATTCGGACATCGTTGCCATAACATGCGCCAACGGCAAACGCGGTGATATCCCAGCCCTGCAAGCAAATGCCGGATGTCCTCACTTGCCCGCAAACCTCTGCGCCTCCCGCCCTTCCGAAGAAGACGGCGGGGATCGCTGTTGCCGACCTCATATGGTCCGCCACTGTGTTCTGCCTGAGAATTGACGCAGATCAGTTTGCACCTGCGGCACCGGCTCTACGGTCGCACCAGCCAAGATATCGGGCTGCTTTGGCGATTCGATATCATGCGAAGAAGAAGAGGTGAAAATGACCTGGAAACAATGGCTTGCAGCGGTGTTTTTCGCTGCGGCGTTGGCTGTGGTTGGGTACGTCTATTGGCAGACCGTTACCGGATCGGCCTTGCCCGAGGGTATCACGCGCACCAATGGCCGGATCGAAGCCGAGCGGATTGATGTCGCAAGTAAGATGCCCGGGCGCGTGGCCGAAGTCATGGTTGCCGAGGGTCAATGGGTCAAGGCGGATGATCTTGTGGCCCGCATCGACACGGCAGAACTCCAAGCGGAGCTGCGGCAGGCACAGGCGAGGGTCGTTCAGGCCGAGCAGCAGGAAGGGCAGGCGCACGCCCTGATGCTTCAGCGCCTCTCCGAACTGGACCTTGCGAAAGTGGAGCTCTCGCGGGTCGAGAGGCTGGCGACCGATGGCTTTGCCGCGCAGGAACGGCTGGACCAGCGCCGCACAATGCTTGTCACAGCCCAAGCCGGCGTGGCCGCGGCCGAGGCCAGCATCGCGCTTGCCAGGGCATCGATCGCCGCGGCGGAGGCTTCGGTCGACCGGCTGGCCAGTCTGATTGACGACGCCACGCTGACGGCGCCACGGTCGGGGCGTGTGCAATACATCCTTGCCAAACCCGGCGAGGTCGTGGCCGCAGGTGGCCGGGTTGTGACCCTCACCGATCTGTCCGATGTCTATATGACCGTGTTCCTGCCCGCGCGGGATGCAGGGCGGCTGCCGATCGGGGCCCAGGCGCGGATCGTCCTTGACCCGATCCCGGAATATGTGATCCCCGCGACCGTCACTTTTGTGGCCAGCACCGCACAGTTCACGCCAAAATCCGTTGAGACGGATGAGGAACGCGATCAGCTGATGTTCCGGGTCAAACTGACCATCGCGCCGGACTTGCTGGCCGCGTATCAGGACCGCGCCAAAGCGGGCATTGCCGGGATCGGCTATGTCAGGGTGGATGACGCGGTGGCCTGGCCTCCGACGCTTGAGGTCAAGCTGCCGCAATGACGCGCCTGCCGGTTGCACAGGTGTCGCAGGTCACGCACCGCTACGGCGCGACGGCGGCACTCGATGACGTGACGCTCGATATTCCGGGGGGGTGTATGGCGGGGCTGATCGGGCCGGACGGCGTGGGCAAGTCGACCTTGCTGGCCTTGCTGGCTGGTGTGCGCAGATTGCAGACCGGCGACATGTCCGTTCTGGACGGCGATATCCGGGATCGCGCCCATCTGCGGGCCTGCAATCACCGCATCGCCTACATGCCGCAGGGGTTGGGCCGAAACCTCTATCCGACGCTGTCGATCTACGAGAATTTGGATTTCTTCGGCCGGCTTTTCGGTCAGCCCGCCGAGGAGCGCCGCGCCCGGATCGAGGATCTGTTGCGCGCCACCGGGCTCGATCCGTTCCCGGATCGGCCCGCAGGCAAGCTGTCGGGCGGGATGAAGCAAAAACTGTCGCTGTGCTCGGCACTGATCCATGATCCGGATCTGGTGATCCTTGATGAACCCACCACCGGTGTCGATCCGCTCTCGCGGCAGCAGTTCTGGGATCTGATCGACAAAATCCGCGCGCAACGTCCCGAGATGAGCATCATCGTCGCCACAGCCTATATGGAGGAGGCCGAGCGGTTCGACTGGCTGGCGGCCATGAACAACGGCCGCATCATCGCGACCGGTACCCCCGACGACATTCGCCGCCATGCCGGGCAGCCAACGCTGGAACAGGCGTTCATCGCGATGCTGCCAGAGGCCGAGCGACGCGGCCACAGTGAGGTCATCGTGCCGCCGCGCGACGTCTCGGATGGGCCGCCCGCCATCGAGGCACAGGGCGTGACCCGCCGGTTCGGCGATTTCACCGCCGTCGATCGGGTGGATTTCCAGATTGGACGGGGCGAGATTTTCGGATTTCTGGGCTCCAACGGCTGCGGCAAGACAACGACCATGAAGATACTGACCGGCCTGTTGCCCGCCAGCGAAGGCCGCGCGCTGCTTTTTGGCGAGCCGCTTGGCGCACGTGACAGGGACACACGCCAACGCGTTGGGTACATGTCTCAATCCTTTTCGCTCTACAGCGAGCTGACGGTGCGGGAAAACCTGAAACTGCACGCCGATCTTTACCGACTGCCTATGGAGCGCCGTGCGGCCCGCATTACCGAGATGCTGGACACGTTCGATCTGACCGAGGTCGCCGATACCCTGCCGCGCAGCCTGCCGCTGGGGATACGACAACGCTTGCAACTGGCCGTCGCGGTCATTCATTCGCCTGAGTTGCTGATCCTGGATGAGCCGACATCCGGCGTTGATCCAGTGGCGCGGGATGGGTTCTGGCACCACCTGGTCAAGCTGTCGCGCGATGATGGGGTGACGATCTTTGTGTCCACCCATTTCATGAACGAAGCCGAACGTTGCGACCGGATATCGCTGATGCATGCCGGGCGCGTTCTGGCGGTCGGCACCCCGGCAGATCTGGCCCGGGCGAAAGCTACGGATGATCTGAATGCCGCCTTTGTCAGCTATCTCAAAGACGCCGTGGCTGACCGGCCACCCGTTGCCCCGGCCCAGCCCGTTGAGGCCGTCTCGCGCCCGGTTGCCCAACATCGGGCGTTCGATCCCTTCCGCCTCTGGGCCTTTGCGCGGCGCGAGATGATGGAAATCTGGCGTGATCCGATGCGCCTGGCCTTCGCCTTGCTTGGGCCGATGATCCTGATGCTGACATTCGGCTATGGCATCTCGCTCGATGTCCAGAATCTGCGTTTTGCGGTGCTGGATCGCGACCAGAGCGCAGAAAGCCGCGCCCTGTTGGAAGGCTTTGCGGGGTCGAATTACTTCGATGAAAGACCCCCGGCACACAGTGCCAGGGAACTTCAAGCCCGCCTGCGTCGGGGCGAGTTGGCGTTGGCCATCGAAGTTCCGCCGGGTTTTGGCAGATCGCTTCTCCTGGATCAGACGCCGGAGGTTCAGGCCCTTGTGGACGGGGCCATGCCGTTCCGGGCCGAAACCATTCGCGGCTATTTGCAAGGTGTGGCGCAATCCTATTTCGCCGACCAGACCGAACGCAGTTTCGGACGCTCTGTGGCGCTGTCTCCTGTCACCGTGGAAACCCGGTTTCGTTACAATCAGGCGTTCAAAAGCGTCTTTGCGATGGTGCCTTCGGTGATCATGCTGATGCTGGTCCTGATCCCCGCGATGATGACCGCCATGGGGATCGTAAGGGAGAAGGAAACCGGCTCAATCGCCAATTTTCGCGCCACGCCTGTGACCCGCACCGAGTTTATTCTGGGCAAGCAATTGCCCTATGCCGCGATCGCTCTTGTCAGTTTCGCTACCCTGGTCGCGGCGGCCTATGGGATCTTTGGCGTGCCGATCAAGGGATCGGTTATCGCGCTGATCACGGGCACCGTGCTGTACGTGCTGGCAACCACCGGGTTCGGTGTTCTGATTTCCAGCTTCACAAAAACCCAGGTGGCAGCAACATTTGCCGCGGCCGTCCTGTCCATCATTCCTGCGGTGAATTTTTCAGGGCTCTTGGTGCCCGTTTCATCGCTGTCGGGAAGCGGACAGTTGATCGGGTTGAGCTTTCCGTCCGGCTGGTATCAGCAGATCAGTGTCGGGGCCTTCACCAAGGGGCTCGATTTCAGCACGCTCTGGCCCAACCATCTGGCCCTTGCGGGATTTGCGATCCTGTTTGTCGGCCTGTCCGTTCTCGCACTTCGCAAACAGGAGATCTGACATGCGGCAATGGATCTCGAATGTCTGGCGACTGGGATTGAAGGAACTCAGCAGCCTGCGTGCCGATCCGGTTCTGATCGTGCTGATCGTTTATGTCTTCAGTTTGGGCGTCTATTCCGTGGCGACAGGGGCAAAGCTGGAAGTTGCGAATGCCGCTGTGGCCTATGTCGATCACGACCGGTCCGCGCTGAGCGGACGCATCGTGGAGGCGATCCTGCCTCCGCAATTCCATACGCCGCAGCAGATCACGGCAGATCAGGTCGACAAGTACATGCAAAGCGGGCGCTTTGTCTTCGTGCTCGACATCCCGCCCCGGCTTGAGGCCGATGTCCTCTCGGGCCGTGGTGCCGAAATCCTGCTGAATGTCGATGCCACCGCCATGTCGACCGCCGGGAACGGCGCGGTCTTTCTTCAGCAGATCATCAACACCGAAGTCGCAAGGTTCGTTGCCAGACAGGATGAAGCCTCCACCCTTCCCATCGCTCTGACGGTTCGGGCCATGTTCAACCCGAACCTTGAATCGGTGTGGTTCTCGTCGATCATGCAGGTGATCAACAACATCACCATCCTGTCGATCCTTCTGACCGGCGCTGCTTTGATCCGTGAACGCGAACACGGCACGATCGAGCATTTGCTGGTCATGCCGGTCACGCCGTCCGAGATCATGGCGGCCAAGATCTGGGCCAACGGGCTTGCGGTTGTGGTGGCCGCCATGCTGTCGCTCTGGCTGGTGGTGCAGATAATGCTGGGCGTGCCGGTGGCCGGATCGGTGCCGCTCTTTATCTTCGGTACGCTGATCTATCTGGTGTCGGTGACCGGGTTGGGCATTTTGCTGGCGACCTTCACCACGTCGATGCCGCAGTTCGGGCTGCTGGCCATCCCGGTGCTGATCATCATGATCCTTCTGTCGGGCAGCACCACACCCATGGAAAACATGCCGGAATGGTTGCAATTCGCCATGCAGGCAGCGCCCTCCACCCATTTTGTGTCGTTCTCGCAGGCGATCCTGTACCGAGATGCCGGGTTGGGGACAGTGTGGCCCGACATGCTACAGATGGCGGGACTGAGTGCTGCGTTTTTCATCATCGCGCTCAGGCGTTTTCGGCTGACAATGGCCGGCGCACACTAAGGTGCCGCAGACGGCAAGTCTTACCCATACGGTAAGCCATACTCGGATGTCCGCCTTCACTTGGAGCCGAAGGTGTCAATCGGCGAAAAGCGCGATATGTTTCAAACTCTAGGACGAAACCCAAGCCATGATGAGAAAAGTGGCGGAGAGACAGGGATTCGAACCCTGGGTAGGCTTGCACCCACAACGGTTTTCGAGACCGCCCCGTTCGACCACTCCGGCACCTCTCCGCGGGGGTCTGGAGATTGCGTTTACTGCGTCTGCCCAAGGCTGGCAAGGCAAGTTTTTGCCCAGGATGACATTCGCGTGAATTTCATTGTCTGCACCGCCAAAACGGGTCACCTTCACTGTCATGACCCATATCGTCCCGCCCCGCTCTGTTCATTTGTTGCTGCCCGGTCTGATGCTGGCGCTGCTGATCCTGGTGACCTCGTTTGCCCCGGTGCGGGCGGCCGACCGGGACAGGCTCGAAGCCTTCCTGGAGGTGACGGGGTTTGATGTGGCGCTGGAAAGCATCAAGCTTTCGGCCGGGGCCGCGCCGGGGATGCTGGGGGTCGATCCCGGCATCTTCGGGTCGGAATGGACCCGGATGAGCGCCGAGGTTTTCGATGTGCCAACCATGCATGATATGGCTCTCGATATCCTGTCGGAGACGCTGAGTGACCCGCTTTTGGCCCATGCGGCTGAGTTCTATGCAAGCGATCTGGGCCAGCGGCTTGTCGCGGTCGAGAATGCCTCGCATCTTTTTGAGGACGACGATGCCAAGTCAGAGCGGGGCCGGACCCTGATTGGGCAAATGGTGCAGGAGGGCGATCCGCGGCTTGAGCTTCTCAACCGCATGAATGCGGCCGTCAGTTCGGATGATGCCGGGTTGCGCGCGGTGCAGGAGATCCAGTTCCGGTTCCTGATCGCGGCCAGTGCGGCGGGTATTCTGGAGCTGCGGATGGATCCGCAAGATCTGCGCGAGATGCTGGCCCAGGACGCACCGCGCATGCGTCAGGCGATCCGCGAATCCGCGTTGGCAGGGGCGGCGTTCACCTATGAGACGGTATCGGATACCGATCTGGAGGCCTATGCCCAGGCGCTCGAACATCCACAGATGCAGGAGGTCTATGTTTTGATGAATGCCGTGCAATACGAGGTGATGGCCAACCGGTTCGAGGTGCTGGCCGCCCGGATGAAGGATCTGCAACCGGGCCAAGAGCTGTGACCGGGTTGCACCGGACCGCCATGGCGCCCGTGCTGTGGCTGGTAATGACCCTGACACTGGCGTTGCCAAGCTGGGCCGGATCGACCGCCGCCGATCTGTCACGGACGCTCAAGCTCGATGAGATCGTGGGGATCCTTCATGCGGAAGGGATGGACTACGCAGCCAGTATCGAGCGCGATATGCTGCCCGGGCGCGGTGGTCAGCTTTGGGATCGGACGGTTGAGCGCCTTTACGATCAGGGAACGATGCGCACGGGGCTGGAAGCCGCACTGGCGCGCGATATGGAACACGAGCAGATCGCGGCAGCGGAAGCCTTTTTCGGGACCGAACAGGGCCAGTCGATCCTCACCCTTGAGAACGCCGCGCGGGCGGCCATGGCGGACAGCGATATCGAGGAGGTTGCGCGCGCCGCCTATGCAGACGCACGCGAGGCGGGGGACGACCGGATCGAGATGATTGACCGTTTTGTGTCGGCCAATGATCTGGTGGAACGCAATGTGGCCGGCGCGCTGAGCTCGAATTTCCAATTCTTTCGCGGGCTGGTGGATGGCGGCGCCATGACGATGAGCGAACAGGACATCATCGCCGATGTCTGGTCACAGGAGACCGAGATCCGCACCGATACCGAAGAATGGCTTTATGCTTTTTTGATGATGGCCTATCAGCCGCTCAGCGATGATACGATGCAGGCCTATATCGCGTTTTCCGAAACCTCTGCGGGACGGGCGTTGAACGGGGCGCTCTTTGACGGGTTCGAGGCGGTCTACCGCGACATCTCGTATGGTCTGGGTCTGGCGGCCGCACAGGCGATGCTCAGCAGCGATCTCTGAGGCCGGATCAGGGCCCCGAAAAACCGGCGAAACCCTGTTGACTTGGCCCGGCTTTGCGGGGATAAGCCAGCGTCCCGGCCGGGGTTTCCCTCGTGCCGGGTCTTATCGTCATACCGCCCCGACGGGGGCGCGCTGTTCGCGGTGGCATCGGCCAAAAACGCCCTTACGGGGACCACAGGACGCGGCAATTGAAAAAGGAAGAGACCCATGTTCGCGGTCATGAAGACAGGCGGCAAGCAATACAAGGTTCAGGCGGGCGATACGTTGCGCGTCGAGAAGCTGGCTGCCGATGCAGGAGAAACCATTCAGTTCAACGATGTGCTGATGCTGGGCGGGGACAGCCCCGTTGTCGGCGCACCTATGGTTGACGGGGCCGGTGTGCAGGCCGAAGTGATCGACCAGATCAAGGGTGAGAAGCTCATCCATTTCGTGCGCCGCCGCCGCAAGCATTCGTCCAAGCGCACCAAGGGACACCGTCAGCAGCTGACCCTGGTCAAGATCACCGAGATCCTGGCGTCGGGCGCCGATACATCCGGTGTGAAAGCCGCGGTTGGCGCGGGATCGGTCAGCGCGGCTGCTGTAACCGCTGCCGCACCTTCAAAGGCAGCGGCCCCCAAGGCGGACGCTGCCAATGAGGTGTCGGCCGGTGCGGACGATCTCAAACAGCTTTCCGGTGTTGGTCCGGCACTTGAGAAAAAACTCATTGAGGGCGGCGTGACTTCGTTTGCCCAGATTGCGGCCTGGACCGAAGAGGATGTCGCCGCGTTCGACGAAAAGCTGAACTTCAAGGGCCGGATCGAGCGTGAAGGCTGGATCGAACAGGCCAAAGAACTGGCAAAAGGCTAAGGAGAGACACCAATGGCACATAAAAAAGCAGGCGGTTCATCCAGAAACGGTCGCGATTCCGCGGGCCGCCGCCTTGGCGTGAAACTCTATGGTGGCCAGGCGGCCATCCCCGGCAATATCATCGTGCGCCAGCGCGGCACCAAGTTCTGGCCGGGCGAGGGCGTGGGCATGGGCAAGGATCATACCATCTTTGCGACCGCCGACGGTGCTGTGAAGTTTCACAAGGGCCTCAAGGGCCGCACCTTTATTTCGGTCCTGCCAGTGGCGGAGGCCGCCGAGTAAAAGCCCGACCGAAAAGGTTTAGACATCTTGGGGGATCGGCGCGGGCCGGTCCCCTTTTTCGTTTCCCGAGTGGTCCCTCCTATGAGACAGACCCTGACAACCCAACGCCTGACCCTGCGGCCGTTCGTGATGGACGATGCCGACGATCTGGTGCGGCTGATTGGCAACCTGAACGTCTCGAAATGGCTGACGATCGTGCCGCATCCCTACACCATGGCCGATGCAGGGTTCTTTATAACCAGCCTTGCATCCCAAGGCGCGACCTATGCCGTTTGCCGCGACGGGGCGCTGATTGGCTGTGTCGCGATCGCAGACCAGTTGGGGTATTGGTATGCCGAGCCGCATTGGGGGCAGGGCTTTGCGACCGAGGCGGCATCTGCCGTTGTGGCAGAGTATTTTATGGGCCCCTCTCAAGATCTGACATCCGGCTACCATCTGGGAAACGCAGGTTCTAGGCATGTCCTCGAAAAGCTGGGATTTGTGCCTACTGACCTCCGAAATGCGTATTCCAAGGCCCAACATCGTGAGGTCCTGCTTCAGGATATGGTACTGACCCGCACCCGGTGGGAGGGCCTGCAATGAGTGTCGCGCTGTCATCCTTTGCAGTTTTCGCGATCAGCCAGGTGGGCACGCCCGGGCCTGCCAATATGGCCATGATGGCCACCGGTGCACGGTTCGGGTTTCGCGCGGCCCTGCCGTTCGTGGCCGGGGTCGCGTTGGGCAAACAGCTGATCATCTGGCCGATGGGCTTTGGCCTGATGGAACTGGCCGAGCGCTATCCGGGTGTCTTTGTCGCGCTCAAATGGGCCTCTGCCGCCTATATCCTGTGGCTGGCCTGGCGGGTTGCACATCTGCGCCTGGGAACGCCCGATGCCGAGGCGCGCGTGCCTGGATTTCTGGCCGGGCTGATCGTGCACCCGCTCAACCCCAAGGCCTGGGCGATGATTACCGCCGGATTTACCGGATTTGTCGGGCCCGGGACTGGCGTCCTTCAGGCAACGGCAACCATTGCGGCGGTATTGCTCGCCTGTCAGGTGGTGCTGCATCCGATTTGGACCTTTGCGGGCGATCGGATCGCGGCGACGGTTGCAGGGCGGCCCGCGGAACAATACCTGATGTGGACACTCGCCGCGCTGACGGCGGCGTCCGTTCTCTATGTGCTTATCGGAGGAGGGGGAGCGCAATGAAATTGGATTACATCGTGGACCAACCCACAATCACGACCGAACGGTTCGACTTGCGCCCATTGCGCCGGTCCGATCTGGGCCTGATCGAACTTTACGCCGGGGATGAGCGCGTGGCGCGCATGACGACATCGATCCCGCATCCCATTCCACCCGGGATGGCGGAGGCGTTTATCTCCCGCGCCATGGCGGAGGCCCGCGAGGAGGATGTGTGGGCCATGGATGCCAGCAAATCCGGCGGCGCCGAGCTGATGGGCGTGATCAGTCTGGAGCGCATGGATCGCAATCAATCCGAGGTTGGTTATTGGGTGGCACCGCCCGCCTGGAACACCGGCCTTGCATCCGAGGCGGTCGAGGCGCTGGTGCAAGCCAACCCCCTGAACAACAGCACGATGTTCGGCAGCGTCTTTCAGGACAACCCGGCCTCGGCCCGGGTGTTGACCCATTGCGGATTTGAATATCTGGGCGATGCCGAGAGTTTTTGCGTGGCCCGCGATGCCACCGTGCCCACATGGACCTACAGCCGAAAACTGTGATTGTGAGGCGCCGGGCTGTCCGATAGGAGGGGGCCATGAAATTTCTTGATCTGGCCAAGGTCTATATTCGGTCCGGTGCGGGCGGGTCGGGGTGCATCAGCTTCCGGCGCGAGAAGTATATCGAATATGGCGGCCCCGATGGCGGCGATGGCGGCGGCGGCGGGTCGGTTCGCGCGGTGGCCGTTGATGGCCTCAACACGCTGATCGATTTCCGCTATCAGCAGCATTTCTTTGCCAAGAACGGCCAACCCGGCATGGGCAAGCAACGCACTGGCAAGGATGGCGACGACATTGTGCTGCGGGTGCCGGAAGGCACTGAAATCCTGGACGAGGATCAGGAGACGGTCATTGCCGATCTGGCAACCGTGGGCGATGAGGTCGAACTGGCGCGCGGCGGCAATGGCGGCTGGGGCAACCTGCATTTCAAGACCTCCACCAATCAGGCGCCGCGCCGGGCCAATCCGGGCCAGCCGGGGGTGGAGCGCACGCTCTGGCTCCGGCTCAAGCTGATTGCGGATGCGGGGCTTCTGGGCATGCCCAATGCGGGCAAATCGACCTTCCTCGCCGCCACCTCGAACGCGCGGCCCAAGATTGCCGATTACCCGTTTACCACGTTGCATCCCAATCTGGGGGTCGTGGGCGTCGATGATGTGGAATTCGTGGTGGCTGACATTCCCGGCCTGATCGCCGGGGCGCATGAGGGCAGGGGGATCGGCGACCGGTTTCTGGGTCATGTCGAACGCTGCGCGGTGCTGTTGCATCTGGTCGACGGAACCTCCCAGACGATCGTAGACGATTATCATACGATTCTTCACGAGCTTGAGGCCTATGGCGGTCATCTGGCCGACAAGCCACGTATCACCGCGCTCAACAAGATCGACGCGCTGGATGAGGATGAACGCGCAGAGGCCAAGGCCGAGCTTGAGGCCGCGTCGGGCGGGCCGGTTATGATGATGTCTGGTGTCTCCCGCGAGGGGCTGACAGAGGTTCTGCGCGCGCTCCGCTCCGAGATTGACGAAGACCGCCTGCGCCTCAAGTCGGGCGATGAGGCAGAGCCATGGCATCCCTGAAAGACGCCCGCCGCGTCGTGGTCAAGATCGGCTCGGCCCTTTTGGTCGATGGCGCGACTGGTGCGCTGCGCGAGGATTGGCTGCGGTCCCTGGCCCAGGATGTGGCCGATCTCAAGGCGCGCGGCACGGATATGATCCTGGTGTCCTCGGGGTCCATCGCGCTGGGGCGCGGTGTGCTGCGCCTTGGCCGGACCGATCTCGCACTTGAACAATCCCAGGCCGCCGCCGCTGTTGGCCAGATCCGCCTCGCGCGCGCCTATGAGGAGGCGCTGGCGCCGCACGGTCTCTTGACCGCACAGATCCTTGTCACGCTTGAGGACAGCCGCGACAGGCGCCGCTATCTGAATTCCCGCGCTACGATGGGGACGCTGTTGGGCCTGGGCGCCATTCCCATCGTGAACGAAAACGACACCGTGGCCACGGACGAGATCCGCTATGGCGACAATGACCGGTTGGCGGCCCAGGTCGCGGTCACCGTGGGGGCGGATCAGTTGATCCTGTTGTCGGATGTCGACGGGTTTTACACCGCCAACCCTGCACTGGATCTCAACGCCACCCGCTTTGACACCATTGACGAGATCACCCCAAGGATCGAAGAGATGGCCGGTGACGCGGGTTCGGGCCTCTCGAAAGGGGGCATGAAGACCAAGCTGTTGGCCGCCAAGACGGCTGTGGCGGCGGGGTGCGCCATGGCGATCACCGAAGGGTCGCGAGCCAACCCCTTGCGCGCGCTTGAGAACGGCGCGCCCGCCACGTGGTTCACACCGCAGCTTGATCCGCAGGCCGCGCGCAAACGCTGGATCGCGGCGATGAAACCGTCCGGCGAGATTACCATCGACCCGGGCGCCGCGCGCGCGCTGAAATCCGGCAAGAGCCTGCTTCCCGCGGGGATCCACGCGGTGTCAGGCCAGTTCGGGCGCGGCGATCCCGTCGCCATTCTGGACGTGGACAATCGCACCCTGGGTCAAGGCCTGTCCCGCTACACCGCCCAGGAGGCGCGCGCCATTCAGGGGTGCCAATCGGCGGATATCGAGGGCATTCTGGGCTATCCGGGCCGTGCCGCTTTGATCCATCGCGATGATATGGCACTCTGACCGCATCTTCTTCTCTTTCACAAATACGGCAACCCCCCGCCTGCCCAACGGCCCAAGGACGACAAAAGATGAAAGACCTCGACACGATCCCCGCCCTGATGGCCGATATCGGCGCGCGCGCACGCGCGGCATCGCATGCGCTTGCCTTCAGCCCGGCTGAGCGTAAGCGCGCCGCGCTCATGGCGGCGGCTGACGCGGTCTGGGGCGCGCGAACCACCATCATCGCGGCCAACAAGGACGATCTGGCATATGGCCGGGACAAAGGGTTATCGGATGCCATGATGGACCGGCTGATGCTGGATGACGCCCGCATTCAGGGCATCGTGGACGGTCTGCGCGCGGTTGCCGATCAGCCCGATCCGGTGGGCCAGGTGATCGCGGCGTGGGACCGGCCCAACGGGCTGCATATCCAGCGGGTGCGCACCCCGCTTGGGGTGATCGGCGTGATCTATGAAAGCCGCCCCAACGTGACCGCGGATGCCGGAGCGCTCTGCCTCAAGGCCGGCAACGCGGTGATCCTGCGCGGCGGGTCGGAAAGCTTCCACTCCTCCCGTGCGATCCATGCCTGCCTGCTCGAGGGGCTCAAAGCCGCGGATCTGCCCGAGGATGCGATCCAGCTGGTGCCGACCCGTGACCGCGCGGCGGTGTCAGAAATGCTGACGATGACCGATCATATCGACGTGATCGTGCCGCGCGGCGGCAAGGGCCTGGTCGGTCTGGTTCAGCGCGAGGCGCGTGTTCCGGTCTTTGCGCATCTCGAAGGCATCGTGCATATCTATATCGACAAATCCGCAGACCCCGAAACCGCGCTCAAGGTGGTGCTGAACGCCAAGACCCGACGCACGGGCATTTGCGGGGCCGCCGAATGCTTGCTGATCCACCGCGACGTGGTGCACACAATCGGGCAGGGCGTGATCCGCGCGCTGATCGATGCGGGCGTAGAGGTGCGTGCCGACGATGCGTTGCGCCATGTCCCTGGCACAACTCAGGCCCGCGACGAGGATTGGGGCCGCGAATACCTCGACATGGTTATTGCCGCGCGGGCCGTGAGCGATATCGACGCGGCCATCGCGCATATCCGGCAATTCGGCTCGAACCATACCGATTGCATCCTGACCGAGGATATCGCCGCCCGTGACCGTTTCTTTGAACGGCTCGACAGCGCCATTCTGATGCACAACGCCTCCACCCAGTTTGCCGATGGCGGGGAGTTCGGCATGGGCGCCGAGATCGGCATTGCCACTGGTAAAATGCATGCGCGCGGACCGGTGGGCGCCACGGAACTGACCAGTTTCAAGTATCTTGTGACCGGTGAGGGGGCCGTTCGGACCTGATCGGGTCCGGCAGCCGCCGCCCGGTATCCGGCTGAGGCAGGGCGGCAGAGGTGCGGCCGGTTTGGCATTTCTCAAACAGTATCAATGGGTTGAACCTCGCTGCGGGGATATCATTCAGCCGCCAGCGACAATAGTGCTTCTGCACCCGGCGCGATCCAGCTCCGGTCACAGGTTGATGAACCGTTGGGGGCTTGCCTGCACGGGGGCGACCTCAACACGCGTCCCGATCCCAGGAAAAGCGGGCCGGGCCCGGGCAGTGGCTCCGGGGCGGCACCGAAGCTGCCGAAAGCTCAGAAGCTGATCGCGATTTCATCCCGGCCCAGCGTGACGTTCAGGCTTCGTCCCGCCTCGGCCGCGACATCGGGCAGCAGCGCGAACTGCACCAGGGCGGGGGTAATCTCGACAGACTTGATCGGTCGGGATAGATCGGCCCAAAGCTCTGGATCCAGCTTGAGGCGTGGCGCGGTCCCGATCACAAGCCAGTGCCCTTGGGTTTTGGACAGGCGGATCGTGCCACCATAGGCGAGCGCCGTTTCCAGACATTGCAGCGCCAGAAAGGCCAGCCGTACTTCCTTGCGCGGGGTATCTCCGGCCACATCCCAGTGCAGGCGCACGCGCCCGCCATTGTCGATGCCATGCAGGATTCCCGCGACCTCTCCGCGCGCCAGCGCCTCGGTGCCCGCGATGCCATAGGCCACGCGGAAAAACCGGATCCGCGCCGCTGCGTTCTGAACACTCTCCCCGATCAGAGACAGTTCCGGCCCGTGGCCGGTGCCCGCCATCTCCAGAAGTTCCAGCCCATTCGTGATCGCCCCAATTGGGCTGATCAGATCGTGACAAATACGGGACCCTATGAGAGAGGTCAAAGGTGCTATCGATTTTTGTTCCATAAAAGCCAGCTCATCAAAAATACAAAGAATGTGCTCCGGCGACGTCAGCACTAGAAACTAGGAGTGAAATGAACGATCTCAACTCAATCTTCACACCGGGCATGCTTGTGCGTCATCCTGACTGTCCTGAATGGGGGGTGGGGCAGGTCCAATCGAACATCGGTGGACGCATCACGGTCAATTTCCCGGACCAAGGCAAGATTGTCATCGACGGCACCCGCGTTGCTCTGTTACCGGTCTTTGATGCCTGACGAGGCTTTATGATTGGTTAACTCCGTTCAAGCGCAAACCAAGGCCACACCGGTTGCCCTCCCAGGGCCGATTGCGCTATCTCCCGTGCACTCTCCCGCCAAACGCGGGCCCTGACCGATGCGAGCCCGACCACTGTCCATGACCGATCCTGGCCCTCCCTTTTCCGTCAAGATTGCCGAGACCGAGGCCGAGCTGCGCGCGGCGCAGGCCCTCCGATACGATGTGTTCGTGCGCGAACTTGGGGGCGGTGGTCCGCTGGTGGATCACGATGCCGGGCTAGAGCGGGATCGGTTCGACCCGTTCTTTGATCACATGATCGTGAGCGATACGGCAAACGGGCAGGTCGTGGGCGTTTACCGGCTGTTGCGCGACAGCCAGGCACGTGCGGCCGGCCAGTTCTATTCCGAAGATGAGTACGACCTGACCCCCTTGCGGCGCAGCGGTCGCCGCCTGCTGGAACTTGGCCGATCCTGCCTGCACCCCGACTATCGCGGTGGCCTTGCCATGCATCATCTGTGGACCGGGCTTGCCGAGTATGTGCAGGCGCACAGGATCGAGGTTCTCTTTGGGGTTGCGAGTTTCCACGGGACCGACCCTGAGGCGCTTGCGCAGCCGCTATCGCTCTTGCACCATCAGTATCTGGCGCCGCCCGATCTGCGTCTGCGCGCCCAATCTGCACATTTTCAGCCGATGGACCGGCTCCCCATCGATCAGATCGACCGCCGGCGGGCAATGGTGCAGGTGCCCAGCCTGATCAAGGCCTATCTGCGGCTGGGCGGATTTGTGGGGGAGGGCGCCTTTGTCGATCATGCCTTCAACACCACCGATGTCAGCCTGATCCTTGATACCGCGCGGATGAACGAGCGACAGCGCAAGCGTTATACAGGCCGTGCCGCGTGAGCCAAACCTGGGACAGCGACGACGCGCCCGATCCGGTGCATATCGGACCCTTGGGATGGGGTCTGGTGATCCTGCGCGGCGGGGTCCTGGGCGTTCTGGTGTTCGGCGGTCTTGTGATCCTTCTCTTGGTGCGGCTGATCGAGCGTCCGTTCTGCGGGCTTGACCGTCCTGTCACACCCTTTATCACGCAGAGCGTATGCCGCACCGCGTTCCGCGTTCTGGGACTGGGGTTCTCGACCAAGGGCGCTCTGATGCGCGCGCGCGGAGCGGTGGTGGCAAATCACAGCTCCTGGCTCGACATTTTTGCGCTGAACGCGCGCAAGCGGATCTATTTCGTGTCAAAATCCGAAGTCGCGGGATGGCCGGGGATCGGTTGGCTGGCACGGGCCACGGGCACTGTCTTTATCGACCGCGACCCCAAACAGGCGCGTGAGCAGACCGCTCTGTTCGAGGCCCGCCTGATGGCCGGGCACAAGCTGCTGTTTTTTCCCGAAGGCACGTCAACCGACGGTCTGCGGGTTTTGCCGTTCAAGACCACGCTGTTTGCGGCCTTTTATTCCGAGGCCTTGCGCGATGACATGCACATCCAACCGGTCACGGTGGTTTACCGCGCACCGGTCGGGCAGCCGGACCGCTTTTATGGCTGGTGGGGCGACATGGAGTTTGGCCCGCATTTGCTCAAGACGCTGGCCGCCCGTCGTCAGGGCGCGGTCGAGCTGATCTATCATCAGCCTGTCCGGGTGGCCGATTTCACCAGCCGCAAAGCGCTGGCTGCACATGTCGAGACAGTCATCCGCAAAGGGCATGCGGAGGCCTTGCCTTCGGGGCGCACCGTTGGGCAGACAGAAGCCCGACCCGGCGGCACAGACTGACAGGCTTGCGGGATGCCGGACATATGTGACCCGCAAAGGGCTTGCGCCGCCTGCAAACCTCGCATATACGCGCGCCACTAAATCCCGCAGGCGGGGTTGGGCCGATTGGGGGAGACATCCCCAAAAGGTCCGCCGGTTGGAGACATCCCGTCTCAAGACCCCCGCCAAGGCATGAAACCGGAAAGGTAAAACCGCATGGCTCTTCCTGAGTTCACCATGCGTCAGCTTTTGGAAGCTGGCGTACATTTTGGCCACCAGACACAGCGTTGGAACCCCCGCATGGGCGAGTTCATCTATGGCGCGCGCAATGGCATCCATATCCTCGACCTGACACAGACCGTTCCTATGCTGGACGCCGCTCTCAACGTGATCCGTGAAACCGTGGCCAAGAACGGCCGGGTTCTGTTCGTGGGCACCAAGCGTCAGGCCGCGCAGCCGATCGCCGAGGCGGCCGAGAAATGCGCACAATATTACATGAACCACCGCTGGCTGGGCGGCACGCTGACCAACTGGCAGACCGTGTCGAACTCGATCTCGCGCCTCAAGCAGATCGACGAGGCGATGGTCGACGGTGCCGAGGGCCTGACCAAGAAAGAGCGTTTGGGCATGGAACGCGACCAGGGCAAACTGCAGGCGAGCCTTGGCGGGATCCGCGAAATGGGCGGTGTGCCGGACCTTCTGTTCGTCATTGACGTCAAGAAAGAGGCGCTGGCCATCGCGGAGGCCAACAAGCTGGGTATTCCGGTTGTTGCGGTGGTGGATACCAACTGCTCGCCCGATGGCATCGACTATATCATTCCGGGCAATGACGACGCGGCCCGCGCGATCTCGCTTTACTGCGATCTGGCGTCGCGTGCGGCGCTTGACGGGATGAGCGCGCAGCTGGGTGCCGCCGGTGTCGATCTGGGCGCCATGGAAGAGGCGCCCGTTGAAGAGGTCGTCGCTGTCGAGGCGGCAGCCGAAGCTCCGGCCGAGGATGCGCCCGCGGCAAGCTGAGGCGTACCTGTCACCAAACTGACATCGGGGGCAGGCTAAGCAAGCCTGTCCCAATCCGCTATTTGATTTGAGGAGAGCCAACAGATGGCAATCACAGCTGCACAGGTAAAAGAACTGCGCGACAGCACGGGCGCGGGCATGATGGACGCCAAAAAGGCGCTGACCGAAACCGATGGCGACATGGACGCCGCCGTTGACTGGCTGCGCACCAAGGGTCTGGCCAAGGCGGCCAAGAAATCGGGCCGGACCGCAGCCGAAGGCCTGGTGGCCGTCGTCGTGGACGGCGCCAAGGGTGTCGCGGTCGAGGTTAACTCCGAAACCGATTTCGTTGGCAAGAACGCCGAGTTCCAGGAGATGGTCGCAGGCATCGCACAGGCCGCTCTGGGTGTGGACGATATCGAGGCGCTCAAATCCGCCGATATGGGCGGCAAGACTGTCGCCGACACGCTGACCGACAAGATTGCCACCATTGGCGAGAACATGTCCGTGCGCCGCATGGCATCGATCTCGGGCACCCAGGTCATCTCCTATATCCACAACGCGGCAACCGCCGGAATGGGCAAGATTGGCGTTCTGGTGGCCATGGATGGCGGCGACGAGGCGTTCGGCAAGCAGGTTGCGATGCATATCGCGGCTGTGAACCCAGCTGCGCTGTCCGAAGATGATCTGGACCCGGCTGTTGTCGAGAAGGAAAAGCAGGTTCAGATGGATATTGCCCGCGAAAGCGGCAAGCCCGAACAGGTCATCGAAAAGATGATCGTGGGCCGGATGAAGAAATTCGTGGGCGAATCCACGCTGCTGAACCAGCAATTCGTCGTTAACCCGGATCTGACCGTTGGCGCCGCCGCCGCCGAGGCCGGCGCCACCATCACAGGATTTCTGCGCCTGGAAGTGGGCGAGGGGATCGTCGTCGAAAAAGAAGACTTCGCGGCAGAGGTGGCAAAAGCTGCGCAAGGCTGATCCCGCCGACATCATTACATGGAAAAGGCGCGCCTGGGTGGCGCGCCTTTTTCGTTTCAGGGCCAGCCGCATGACGACGGTCAGGTTGTCGCGGGCGCGGTCCTGTCGGTGCGGGGGCTGATGACGCAAGGCACGCCAGGCAGATACCGGGACGCTGCAGCCCTTGGGCGCCCATGCCGACGTTCAGGGCCCCGACATGGCCGATTTCCGTCGTCCTGCCATCCCGTGACGTCGGACAAGAGCCTATCCGCAAGGGGCTGTCATTGCCATGACACGTCAGGATGCGAACCGGTTTCCACAGCGCAGCCTGTCATATCTCCGGAACGAACCTGCCATCCCCGAGACGCGGGCACGCCCTGGTCCAAACACCCCGCGCTTCGGAAACGGGCCTGCCCCGGACAGCGTGACCCTCGAGACGGTGCTGTTCGCGACTTTCTGTATGTCGTTGGTGCCAATGCTGTTTCGCGAACGCCATTTGCGAATTAGCCCAAGGTCGGATCACCCCAGAAAAGGAAAACGCCTTGCCGACGCATTACATCTATCTGACCGCCTCTGTCATAGCCGAAACAATCGGGTATTCCGCGCTGAACGCCAGCGCGCAATTCACAAAATTCTGGCCCTCGCTTTTGGTGATCCTCGGAATGGGAGGGTCGTTCTATTTCCTCACGCTCACGCTCAAATACATGCCGCTGGGGATTACCTACGCACTGGCTTCCGGGCTTGGTATTGTCGCCGTGGCGCTGGTGGGCGTTGTCGTTTTCGGGCAGCGGCTGGATCTGGCTGCGGTGATCGGTCTGGCGCTGATCATTGCCGGAATGGGTATCATAAATGTGCTGTCCGACTTCTCGGTGCATTGACGGTGCAACACCCGGGAGCAGGAGAGCCCTGGCTCTGCCATCGCAAGTGGTGGCGGGGCCGCGCTTGCGCGCGACCCCTCTTTTCGACGGCCCTTGCAATGGGGATGGTTAGGCCTGTCAAGGTCCGACCTGGCCGCAGATCAATATACGGCCAGGCCGGGTTCCGGTAGAACCGGACAAACCGGAGAGCCCTGAAATCACAAGGGTCCAGCTTGCATGTTCCTTTGGCTAAAGCCTCCACTCACGGAACAGGATCAGGATGCGTTTTTCGCGGCCCGTCCGATAGTCATGTATTCCTTACCTTGGGACACGCCCGGTGATAGGGCGGTATTCCTCTTCCAGAACAAGGTGTTGCCGGACCGCTCAGGTTTCCAGAACAAACATCTGGTTCTGCATCGCGGCCTTAAGGACAGCTTGGGCCGTCGTCTCGACCGACAGGGCTTCGCGTGCCAGACGGAGGTGTTTTTCCACGGTCGCCGCGGTTAGCCCCATCAAGAGCGCAATGTCCTGCGTGGTCTTGCCGTCGCCCACCCATTCCAGCGCCTCGCGCTGGCGCCGTGTTAACGCGCGGTTCGGCCCGGTATAGGGCAGGGTCAGGATCTTGAGATGCGCCACGTTGTTCATCAAATGGATGTCCCGGCCATGCTCTGCCCAGATCGCATCGACCTCGTCCTGGCTCATGCCCGCGCGGGCGGTCAGTGCAATCGCGCCTTTCGAGCGGATGGACACGGATTTGAAGCTCACCGTGTACCCGGCCGTGACCTTCATGCGCAGATTGAACGAGACGACCTTTTGTTCAATCGGTGTGAGGTTGTGCAAATCGAACATATCGCCGACCAGCCGCCAACTGCCCGCCCCCTCATTATCGAGTGCCCAGCGGGTCATAGGGGCGTGGAAATAGAGGCCTTCTCCCAAAAACACCCGGGTGTATTCGGGATCGTGATTGGTCAGGATCGTGAAGTCTTCCGGGTCACCCAGCGAGGTATCGGTGCGATAGCGGGTGAACCCGTAAAGCAGGCGGTCAAATCCGTATTCCGCCATCTTTTCGGTATGCGCGGTCCAAAGCTCTTCGAGCGACTTGGCGTTGGATACGAAATGCAGATATGGCCGCAATGTCATGATGGGTGTTCCGCCTTAAAATGTACTCTCAATGTGTCAAGCGCCTGAAGATAGCCCTGGGGACCCTGTCCGCAGATCTGCGCGATCGCCACCCTTGAAATATAGGAGATCTGACGAAAGGGTTCGCGCGCGTGGATATCGCTGAGGTGCACTTCGACCACTGGTAGCCCGACCGAACTGATCGCGTCCATCAGGGCAATCGACGTGTGCGTATATCCGCCCGCATTCAGGATGATCCCATCGTGAACACCCTGCGCATCGTGCAGCGCGTCGATCAGCACCCCTTCGTGATTGGATTGCAGCGACGCCAGCCGCCATCCCCAGGGGGTTGCATGCGCCTCGCACATGGCCTCGATCTGGGGCAGGGTGGTCGTGCCATAGACCTCCGGCTGGCGTGTGCCAAGGAGGTTGAGATTGGGACCGTTCAAGAGCAGAACCGACGTCATTGCGTTGCCAATGTTTTGTTATCCCACTGTGTTAGACTGGCATGGCCCGCGCTGTCCAGAGAGCCGACCTGGCGTTGCGGCCCATTCACCGATGGATTGTGTCATTTCCATGAACCCCGGGACGGAGGATTTACATTGGCAAGGACCCGCCCACACCGGCGCCGCGGTATCGTCTTGGGCCTGTGAGTTTCGTCGACAAGGCCAGTCGGGCGATCACGCAGATAGGACCCCTTTTCTTAAGCGTGCCGCGCGCAAGGCCGCCCTCTCGATCTACATGAGATATGGCCACTATCTGCTTGATAACTAGAATGTCATGAAGGGAAGATCCGCGGTTACGACGTGGCACAGTTCTGGGTCGGACCGCGACTGCCAGGCATCGGCCCACAAAAGCTCAACTGCCCCTTGCGTGTGGTCTCTGGCTGCTGTCAAACTCCCCCTGACCTCACTCCATGGCCCGACAGACCCGCCCCATGACCGCATCCGATCCTTCCTGGCCCCGCATTCGCACCGTTGGCATAGACGGGATGCTCGTCAGCTTTGGCGACACATTGCGTGAAGAGGCCAATCGCGCGGCTCTGGCCTTTCGCGCGGCGGTGGATCGCGAGGCCTGGGATGGGGTCGAGGAAACGGCCACCTCGCTCGCCTCGACATTCGTGCGCTTCGATCCCCTCATTCTGCGCCACGACACGCTCAGAGAGCGTCTCCATCGGCTTTTGGGCGCCATGAACTGGTATGCGGCCGATTTGCCCCGGGGGCGGCGCCTTTTCCATATCCCGACGGTGTTTGGCACCGATCTTGCGCCGCAACTGTCAGAGGCCGCGCAAGCAGCCGGGCTGAGCGAGACAGAGGCCATCGCCTCTATCACCGCGAACAGGGTGCGGGTCCAGACCATTGGATTTGCGCCTGGACAGCCGTATCTTGGTACGCTGCCCGACGCCTGGAATATCCCGCGTCAGCAGGACTTGACCCCGCGCGTGACCGAAGGCGCGCTGGTTGTCGCAATTCGGCAGTTGGTGCTTTTCTCCGTCACCGCCCCGACCGGCTGGCGTCATATCGGTCAAACCGCCTGCCGTCTGTTCCGGCCTCAGAGCGACACACCCTTCTTGCTGCGCCCCGGTGACGAAGTTCAATTCCATGCCATAACCCGTGAAGAATACGACGTTATTTTGACAGGTACCTCCAATGGCGGGATCACTCAGGAGTGTTTGGCATGACCCGCGCCTTGATCTGTCACAGCGCCGGACCCGGTGTCACGGTCCAGGATCTGGGTCGGTCGGGAACCCTGGCCCTTGGCCTGTCACGCGGCGGTGCGGCCGACCGGCAGGCGCTTTATGAGGGGGCTGCTCTGTTGGGGCAGCCGCCGGACTACGCCGCCTTGGAACTGGCAGGGTTTGGCGGCGTCTTTGAACCCACACAGGACATGCGGATTGCCCTCACAGGCGCCCCTATGGTGGCCCAGATTGATGGCCGGAGCGTGCGTTGGAATGCCTCGCACCTGTTGTCGGCGCACGCCCGTCTGAGCCTGGGCGCCGTGACCGCCGGAAGCTATGGCTATCTCCATCTCGGTGGTGGGGTGGCAAGCCCCCTTGTTCTGGGCGCCAGATCGACGCATCTTACGGCGGGCCTGGGTCAAGCGATCGTGGCGGGCACGGTTCTTCCGGTTGGGATCGATCCGGGGGATGCAGTTGGCATGACCCTGGACGTCGCCCCGCGCTTTGCCGGTGGCGAACTGCGCGTCACCGCCAGTCTTCAAACGGACACGTTCCCGCGCGAGACGCTTGAACGCTTTGAAAACACTGAATTTACCCGGGACCCGCGCGCCAATCGCATGGGCGTTAAGATGGCCATGCCGGGGCAGGGCTTCCACATCCCCGGCGGCTTGCAGGTCCTGTCGGAAATCATCGTGCCGGGTGATATTCAGGTCACCGGTGATGGCACGCCGTTTGTCCTGATCGCCGAGAGTCAGACAACCGGCGGCTATCCGCGAATTGCGACCGTTATCCCGCCCGATCTTGCCAGGGCGGCCCAGGCCCCGGTTGGCGCCAAGATCCGGTTCCGTTTCGTGAGCCTTGAGGAGGCGGTTGACATCCACAGGCGCGATCAGACCGATCTCCGGCGGGCGCCCGGTCGCGTCAAGCCGCTCTTGCGAGAGCCTGCGGATCTCCAGAACCTTGCAGAATTTCAATTGATTAGCGGCGCAACTTCAGGTGTCGCACCAGAGGAGGAAAACCGATGAGCCTGACTGTCGATCTCAATGCCGATATGGGCGAAAGCTTTGGTCCCTGGGTGATGGGTCAGGATGCGGCGATTCTGGACGTGATCACCTCGGCCAATATCGCATGCGGTTTTCATGCCGGTGATCCGGATGTGATGGCCACGACCATGACACTGGCGCGGGACAAGGGCGTGGGTATCGGCGCGCATCCGGGCTTTCAGGATCTGCAAGGCTTTGGTCGGCGCCGGATCACGCTGCCCGACGCGACGCTGGCCAATCTGGTGCGGTATCAGGTCGGTGCATCGCTGGGCATGGCACGCAGCCTGGGCGCTCAGGTGCGCCATATCAAGCTGCACGGCGCGATGAGCAATATGGCCTCCGAAGACCAGCATATGGCGCGCGTTTGTTACGACGCGGCGATGTCGGTTGCGCCTGAGGCCATCATCATGGTGTTGGCGGGCACGGCCCAGGAACGTGCGGTGCGCGAACTGGGCTGCGCATGGGCCGGCGAGATTTTCGCCGACCGTGCATATAATGACGACGCGACGCTTGTGGATCGCGCCAAGCCCGGTGCGGTGATCCATGATCCGACCCAAGCGAGCCGCCGGGTTGTCGAGATGGTCAAGGCCGGAGCGATCATTGCCGAGAGCGGGACGCGCATAGATGCAAACATCGACACGATTTGTCTGCACGGAGACACGCCAACCGCGCTGGGCATCGCCAGATCCGTTCGATCAGAGCTCGAAGCCGCAGGCGTAGGCCTCAAGGTGTTTGGGGATCGTCGTGGCTGAACGGCGGATGTGACTGCGAACCCCTTAATCACCGAGTGGACTATCGAAATCCACATCGCATAAATTTAACATAATGTTGATTATGCGATTTTTGGGTTTGTAACCGCAAAGCTAAATTGTCACCCATGAGCAATTCAGGAATGTCACTCTGCCCTCAAAATCAATGAGGTGAGCGGACATGGGATGGGTGGCTATGAGCGAGCGCGAGTTTAACCGTGTGGAGGTTTTGGCGCAGGTCGATGATGGGCGGCTGAGCGTCGACAACGCGGCGCACATGTTGGACCTAACACGACGGCAAATCTTTCGGCTTTTGAAGCGGTACCGCCAGGACGGCGCGTCGGCGATCAGACACAAGGCGCGCGGCAAGCCTCCGAACAATCGCATTCATCATGCCAAACTCGATTATGCTATGTCGGTGATCAGGGAAAGCTACGCGGATTTCGGTCCGACCTTGGCGGCTGAGATGCTGGCCGAACATCACGGGTTCAAAGTATCGCGCGAGACGATCCGCAAATGGATGCAAGAAGATGGGATTTGGCTGTCACGCAAACAACGCCGCACATTCCACCAACCACGCTTGCGTCGGGAGTGTTTTGGCGAACTGATCCAGATCGACGGCTCTGATCACAGATGGTTCGAAGATCGGGGCGATCCCTGCACCCTGCTCGTCTTCATCGATGACGCGACCAGCACGCTGATGGAACTGCGGTTCGTAAAGACGGAAAGCACGTTCAGCTATTTCGAGGCCCTGGAAAGCTATCTGCTCAAACATGGTCGCCCTGTTGCGTTTTACAGTGACAAGCATACCGTCTTTCGCTTTCCAAAACCCAATGAACATATGACGGACATGACGCAATTCGGGCGTGCCCTGGCGGAGCTGAACATTGAGATCATCTGCGCCAATTCTTCCCAAGCCAAAGGCCGCGTCGAACGGGCAAACCACACTTTGCAAGATCGGCTGGTCAAAGAACTGCGCATCGCAGGCATCTCAAATATGGAAGACGGAAACGCGTTCCTTGAGGGTTTCGTGAACCGCTACAACGCCAAGTTTGCCAAGCCAAAGGTCAAACCTGTCAGCGCCAAGAACGGTTACAAAAAGACCGGACGCCGCCCGCCGGGGCGACCGTCAAAGATGGAAGCGTATTGCGAGCGCAGGCGGGCTGAGCGTGCAGCCGGGACGAAAGCGGAACCAAATATCTAGCCAGCATGCAAAGCTAGTATTCCGGTCATGTGAATGTTAGGTTGATCATATGACGACCGCAGCATTCATTGACCTGATATTGACCCCAATTGCAGGGGGTCTTGGAGTTGCAATCGGGCTTTCATGGGCAGCCAAAAAACAACCCGAGAAGTTCGAATAATTTGCCGGTTTGGGTATTCGCCTCGGTGTCGGCGTAGCCGTTGCCATCGGCCTTTTCGTTTTGAAGATCATCCAAACGTCAGCAGATCGTTCAACCATCATGCGCAAAGCCAGCCAGGGCTGCGATATTTGAGGCCTCCACCCTGCCAGGCATTGATCCCGTCGCGTTCTATGGTGACACTTCTGCTTTGCAAACCCGGTGACATTTCTACTTGGTTGCAACAGGGGTGTAGCCGGGCACATTCTAAACTGGGTTGCGACTTCCCTGTTTTGCTGAAAAGCAAGGGGAACGGACATGGCCGATACAAAGCTGGATGTGATGGAGCCCCTGCCCCAGCCCGCCCGTCGGCCGATCTCCCACAAACCTTGGAAGGACGAAGCCGCTTTCGCGGCAATGGTGCGTGTGGCCAGTGTTGAGCGCTGATCCAGCCGTTTTGTGATCTGGCTGACCTGTCTGACGATTGAGGTTTCTCAATCTGATGACAGGAGGATCCCATGAAGGAGGAGAAGACCACACCGCTGCGCGAGCGGATGATCGAAGACATGCGCATCCGTGGAATGTCCCCGAAGACCCAGCAAGGCCATATCAGGGCGGTCAGGTACTTTGCCGAGTTCATCGGGCGCTCACCCGATACAGCGACACCGGATGAGCTGCGCGCGTACCAGCTTCACATGACAGATAGCGGCGTCTCGACCGGTGTATTTAACGCGAGGATCGTGTCGCTGCGGTTCTTCTTCGGGATGACCTGCGGGCGCGAAGAGATGAAGCGTTACATGCAGTTCCGGCGCAAGGCGAAGAAGCTGCCCGTTGTTTTGAGCGTCGAAGAGGTTGGCGATCTGCTGGCGGCAGTTCCCGGACCGGGGCTGAAGTATCGTGCGGCCTTGGGGATCAGCTATGGTGCCGGGCTGCGCGCATCTGAAGTCTGCAATCTCAAGGTGTCGGATATCGACAGCGACCGGATGCTGATCCATGTGGATGAAGGCAAGAATGACAAGGACCGCAAGGCAATGTTGTCACCCGCCCTGCTCGATCTGCTCCGTGATTATTGGCGGGAAGCGCGGCCCGAGGGCTGGCTGTTTCCGGGCAAGCCAAAGATCATGGCGCTTTCACCGCGCCAGTTGAACCGCGCGTTCACCTCGGCCAAGCACATGGCTGGGATCAACAAACCCGCCACGCTGCACACCTTGCGCCACAGCTTTGCCACGCATCTGCTCGAGGCTGGAACGGACGTGCGGGTGATCCAGGTGCTCTTGGGACATTCCAAGCTCAGCACGACAGCGCGCTACACGCATGTCGCGACCAAGACCATCCGCGGCACTGTCAGCCCGTACGAGATGTTGGAGAAGCTGCAGGACCACACCGTCAGGCGGGGACTGGAGTAGCGGCTCAGGCAGTTGCCGCGCCCCCGGCTGGAGATTGCTGACATCTTTCGGAAGTATGGACCCAAATATCGGCGGGCCAATGCGGGTCATGTCAGTCTCGGTCAACTGAAGGTAATGTCGGCGATAGAGGCTTGCCGAACCGAGGCGCTCGGCGGCCACGTGGCCGCTTGCACCAAATGCGACCATCACCACATTGCGTACAACAGCTGCAAGAACCGGCACTGTCCCAAATGCCAGGGACCTGCCGCTCGCGACTGGATGGAGGCGCGCGCAGAGGATTTGCTGCCGGTCGAGTACTTCCACGTTGTCTTCACTTTGCCTGCCGAGATCACCCGTATCGCCTATTGGAACCAGAAGGCGGTCTACGGTCTGCTGTTCCGCGCATCTGCGCAAACCGTGATGACCATCGCGGCTGACCCCAAACGCCTCGGAGCAAAGGTCGGCATGACCAGTGTCCTGCACACCTGGGGATCGGCGCTGACACACCATCCCCACATCCACATGATTGTCCCCGGTGGCGGCCTGTCACACGACGGCACGAGGTGGGTCGCCTGCAGACCGGGGTTCTTTCTGCATGTGCGGATATTGGCGCGGCTGTTCCGCCGCCTGTTCCTGGAAGGGCTCATGGATCTGCACCGCGCAGGTCAGCTCACCTTCTTCGGCGACCTCAATAGCCTGGCACAGGCGGACACGTTCGCGCAATGGCTCGCCCCGTTCCGTAAATCCGACTGAGTGGTCTATGCCAAACCGCCCTTTGGAGGGTCCGAGGCGGTGCTGGCATATCTGAGCCGATACACCCACCGGGTCGCGATCTCAAACCATCGCCTCGTCAGCGCCGATGCCGACACCGTCGCGTTCCGCTGGAAGGATTACAGGATCAAGCGCGGTGATCGCCAAAAGGTCATGCGTTTGGCAACGCTCGAGTTCATCCGCCGCTTCCTGATCCACGTTCTTCCCGATGGGTTCCATCGCATCCGCCACTACGGCCTGTTGGCCAGCTCAGCACGCAAAACCAACATCAGAACGATCCGAGCATTGCTCGGTGTTCAACGCGCCGAACAAACCACTGAACCAGAGCTAGAACCCGAGACTACCCCTCTCACTTTGCGCGAACCTTGCCCATGCTGTGGTGGCGACATGCGCATCATCGAGATCTTCCGGCGCGGCCAAAGACCAATGTCGCGCGCGCCACCCAAGGAGCAGGCCGCATGACACCAGACCTGTTCAACCAACGCGACAACAGCCGGCTATCCTTGGATGATCGGTCGAAACCGCTTGCGACCATCATTCGAAATGACGGCATAAAACGCATCATGCGTCCTCAACCGGTGAAATACTTACGACCAGGGTTGCCGAAAGCAAATGCATCAAAGGCATCCAACACAGTCAACCGCGCGCCCGTGCAAACGTCAGCCTCACCCGTCGGTGCTCTTTCCCCATAGCTCGATCCCAGACCCCCCGCGGCTTCCTCCTTCCGAGGTTTGTCAACGCGGGCCGCACGCCCCGCGAGAAGGAAATGGTGCACCCCGGCCCGCATCGAAAAACCTTCAGGACGGACGTCCATTCGTTGCTCCTCATCCAAAGTCTGCTTTTGAGAATCGCCGTCTAACGCACGTTGCATCACGAGTGACGCCCTGATATCCGGGGCCATCTATGTGACTGGCGAGATATAGATGGGTCACCATCGGGAAGCGTAGGTCAAAATAGCCGTTCGCCTGGGCATTCACCTGTTATGTGGAGTGCCTACATGGACCGAAACGGTTTCTCATCCTACTTGCGTTACTGTGCTGGAAACAGCGTGGCTTTGACCTGCATTTGGATGCAGCGTGTTGGCGTAATTTGGCTCGCTTGGGAGATTTCAGAGTCGAGTTTGTGGACAAGCATTGTCGTCGCTGCACAGCTTGTTCCGACCATCGTCGCAGGGCCGCTCTTCGGAGCGATGGCCGACAGAGTGCCAATCGCCAGCGCAATGATCAAAGTGCAGCTCATCTTGGCGAGCTTGACAACAATACTTTTCTTAATCGCAGCAGCCGATATGGCGAGCATCGCCATGCTCATCACCTTTGAATGCCTGATCGGCATCACGGTCTCGGCGCATCAACCGTTGCGTATGGCGTTGGTTCCGGCACTCGTTCCCAAATCATTGATGTCACGAGCCATTTCCCTTGACTCCATGGTCTTCAATCTGACCCGAATGATTGGCCCGGCGTTGGCAGGGTTCCTCATAGCATCGACCGGTGTCCCTATGGTTATCTTCGTCGGCGCAATCGGAAACCTGGTGCTTGCTTTGGTCGTTTGGTCACTGAGAAAGGAAGTGACGAGCCATGTGCAATCAAGCGGTGGTTTCCTTTCTCAACTGCAAGATGGCTGGTCCGTCATTCGAGAAAGCCGGGAAGTCCAAGCGGCGTTTCTTCTGACAGGCGTTTTTGGGTCGGGAGGGCGCGCAGCAGTAGACCTGTTCCCACTTTTTGCGGCGACTGCCTTTGATCGCGGTGCAGACGGGGCCGGGCTTTTGCTCTCGGCGGCGGGGCTGGGTGCGGTCTGTGCCGCCGCAATCTTGGCGCTTCGCAAGAACCTTCCAAAAGACATCGAAATATGTCTCGCGATTGCCGGTTTTGCGGCTCTCTGGGCCATGTCGCGAACGCAGAATTGGTCGGTGGGTTTAGCGTGTGCGGCAATGCTGGGCTGCTCGGCATCCATTGTTGGTGTCGCAACTCAATCGAAAATACAGCTGTCGATCCCGGACGGTTTCCACGGTCGGGTCATGGGCCTGTGGATCATGATGGGCCTGGGGTCAACGGCGCTTGGCACGATCATCTATGGCTTGCTTTCGGACGTTACCAGTTTGCGCCATGCCTCCACCATTGTTGCGATCTTGGGAATACTCGCCGTAGTTGGCATCGCTCTGTTAAGCCGAAACGCCGCGGAAGATCGGACTCCCCGATAGCCGACATGCGCGCTTGCCGCAGCAATCTGCAAACTGCGCTCGAGGACGAAGCCGCTCTCGCGGCAATGGCGCGTGTGGCTGACGTAAGGCCCCTATCACGTACACGGCGCATTTTGCGTTGCGACGGGCGCGCGCCGGATACAGCGACACCGGATGAGTTGCGCGCCTATCAGCTTCACATAACCGACACCGAGGTCACGCCGTCGGTCTAAAATGCCCGGATCACGGCGCTGCGGTTCTTCTTCGGCATACCGTGTGATCGAGAGGACATGAAGAAGTACATGCAGTTCCGCACCGAGCCGCGCAAGCTGCCGATTGTGCTGAGCATCGAGGAGATTGCGGCGGTTCTGGCGGCACCCGGACCGGTTGCTTCGGCAACACCGGCCAAGCCATCTTGTCCGCAGCGCCCCGATACGCCGCAAAAACGGTGCAAAAGGCCATCTATCCTCAGTAAATCCTGATCAAATCCTCCGGCAAAACTTGGAGACCGCCGACTTAAACCCCCGAACTGGCGGGTCCGTGACGATCAAAGACACCGCCAACCCCGCTCTTTACCCATAGAAGGTACCCAGACCCCGCGGTTTCTTCCCTGCAAAGCCAGCCAGGGTTGGGATATGTGAGGTCTCCACCCTGTCAGGCTTTGCTGCCGTCAGCGCTCTGGGCGACATGCCTGCTTTGCAGAACCCGTGACATCTCTGGATGGTTGCCGGAGCTGTATCGGCGGCGCCATATCGACGGCCATGCGCCGTGTGTGCCGGGCAAGGATCACCGGGAGTTTACTGGTTTTCGCGCGCCGTGCGTGTAGGCTGCGCACAGAGTGACGGATCCATTTCCCATGACAGATTTCAGTCCCACGCGGCGCGGTCTGCTGTTCTGCATCGGCGCGCTGGTGGTGGGGTCGACCTACGGCGCCTGGGTTTACACCCATCCTCAGCCCGCCAACGGGACACCGGTGCTGAGCGTGCAGGAGGCGCATCGCGCGGCCCTGGAAGGCAGAATCCTTCTTATCGACATTCGCAGGCCCGATGAATGGGCGCGCACCGGTATTGGGGTGGGCGCCCTGCCCCTTGATATGCGCCGCCCGGACTTCATCGCGGCGCTGGATCGCATCGCAGCGGGCGATCCGACGCGGGCGGTGGCGTTGATCTGCGCGCGCGGCGTACGCTCGGCGCGGCTGACCAACCGGCTGGCACAGGCAGGCTTTACCAATACCATCGACGTGCCGGAAGGGATGCAGGGATCGGGCGCGGGACCGGGATGGCTGGCCAAGGGCCTGCCTGTCTTGGCCGCCCCATGAAGGTGGTTGCGACGGCGCTGGCGTTGACGATGCTCGCCCCGTCGGCAATCGCGGGCTGTGCCGAGGATCCTGCGCCGTGTCAGGTTGCCGATGGTGCCTATCACCTTGCCCTGCCCGACGCGCCGCAGGCCGCGCCTGTGGTCGTCTTCTTACACGGCGCAGGCAGCAGCGGTGCCGCGGTGATCGGCAACACCGCCCTGGTCCAGCGGTTTGTGGCACGCGGCTATGCGGTGCTGGCCCCCTCGGCTCTGCCGCGCCGGGCCGGTGCGTCTGGCGGGGTGTGGACCTTCCTGCCGGACTGGGAGGGTCGCGACGAGGCCGCGTTTCTGCGCCGGGTGGTTTGGGATGCCGCGCAAGCCCACGGTCTGAGCGACAGCCGGGTTCTGCTGACGGGGTTTTCGGCAGGCGCTTTCATGGTCAGCTATCTGGCTTGCGAAGCGCCCGAAAGCTTTGCCGCCTACGCGCCGCTGGCCGGGGCGTTTTGGCAGCCCCATCCCGCGTCTTGCCGGGGTCCGGTCAAGCTGTTCCAAACCCATGGCTGGCGCGACCGAACAGTGCCGCTGGAAGGGCGCCCGCTGCGCGGTGGCGCATGGCTGCAAGGGGATGTCTTTGCCAGTCTTGAGATCTGGCGGCGCGCCAATGATTGCCCGAACATGGCCCCGGATGCCTTTGACGAAACAGGTATTTTCTGGCGCAGGGCCTGGACCGATTGTGCCGATGGCAGCGCGCTGGAACTGGCGCTGCACCCCGGCGGGCATACGCTTCCATCCGGCTGGGTGGACATGGTTCTGGACTGGTTCGAGGCGCAGTTGCCCTGACTATTCCGCGGGGGCCTGCGCCGACCCGTCCAGGTGATCGCGAAGCTGGGCGCGGTAATGCCGGGCTGCATGGATGATCTGCGGTTCGGCACAGGTCGCCGCGGTGCCAAGCTGCCTGCCTTTGAAGCGATAGCCGCTGAGTGCCGAGAGCGGAACCGCCAAAGCCAGGCTGATCGCGATGGGCATCAGCCAAGGCGTGACCAGACCTCCCGCGATCCCCGCCACCAGCAACACGCCCGCCACGGTCTCCAGCGCATGGGCCAGAACAAGTGCACGCAAAGGGTATCGTCCACCCGCGCGCGCCTGCGGGGCCCAGCCGCTTTGCAGGCCCGCCAGGCTGCGAAAGACCGCGATCATCTGTTGTACCATCAGGATCGGGGCATAAAGGACGGATAGCACGATCTCGATCACCGCTGAGAGGGCCACGCGCCCCACCCCGCCCAGGTCGCGATACCGCGTGCCGGTCAGCGGCAGGGCCAGAACGCCCAGCACCTTAGGTGCCAGCAGCATCGCATACATCACCAACAGCACCAGCAAATGCCGCCCTTCGGTCATGTCCGGCCAGGTCGGCATCAGCGGGTTCTCGGGCGAGAAATAGGTCAGCACACTGCCCTGTTCTCCATTCCCGATCAGCGCCCAGATCACCAAGAGCACAAACCAGAGCGGCGACAGCAGATAGCCCATCGCGCCGTGGAACAGATGAAAGCGGCTCATCGCGTGCAGACCCTTGGACCGCAAAAGCCCCAGATGTTGCAGATTGCCGTGACACCATCGGCGATCCCGTTTGATGTGATCTGTCAGGGTGGTGGGCGTCTCTTCATAGCTGCCCCGAATGCGCGGCAGGAAACGCACGCCCCAGCCCGCCCGGCGCAAGAGCGACGCCTCGACAAAGTCATGGCTCATGATCAGGCTCTCGCGGCCCGACCAATGGCGCAAGTGCGGCAGCCCCGCGCAGGCGGCAAAGGCGCGGGTGCGCAGGATCGCGTTGTGGCCCCAGTAATTGCCTTCCTGCCCTGACCAGCGCGCCAGCCCTTCGGCCAAGGCCATGCCGTAGACACCGTTGGCGAACTGCTGCGCGCGGGCAAAGACCGACTGCGCGCCGATCAAGTGCGGATAGCTCTGGATCAGCCCGGCAGAGGGATCGCGCGCCAGCGCATCGGCCAGGCGCGCGATCGCCTTGCCGGTCATCAGGCTGTCTGCGTCCAGAACCAGCATCGCGGGATAGTCGGCCCCCCAATTGCGCAGCCAATCGGCGATATTGCCAACCTTGCGCTCGGTATTCTCGGCGCGGCGCCGATAATAGAGCGTGAGCCCCGGAGACAGGCTTGCGCGCAACGCCAGAACGGCGCGTTCCTCGTCCTTGGCGACCGCGTCGTCGGTGGTATCGGACAGGATAAAGAGGTCATAGTCATGCACCCCGCCCTGATCGCGCAGCTCCTCAAGCATCGCGCAGGCATTGCCCAGAACATACCAGGGCAGCTCGTTATGGACGGGCACCAGCAGGGCGACCCTCAAGGGGTCGGGTCGTGCAACCCGGGTGGGCCGGGCTGTGCGGGCCAATGCAAACATGCCACCCAAAACCGTAAAGAGCGTCAGGCTGATCCAGAAGAAGTTAAACGATATCAATGTGATCAGCGTTGCTTCCAAGGCGCTGAATCCATCCCTGTCGAACCAGCCCCACATCACCCGGATCAGCACCCCGGTGGTCAGGACCGCCGGTCCGAATGCCGCGATCCGCCACAGCAAAGCGGTGTCGGTCCCTGCCGTCCCCGGAGCCGCCGCGTCCTTATGGGCGCGGCCCAGATCCTGCACCGGCATTTCCAGCGGCGCCCGGGGCGGCATGAAGGTCATGCGGTCCATCGGTAGAGCCAGACTTCCGACGCCATAGCGCCGGTCTTGCGCAGCTGTGCGCGCAGCTCCACCACCGACGCGTCGCCCGGATCGAACCGAAAGCTCAGACGCAGGCCGCCTGTCTCGGGGTTGCGTTGCAAGATACCCGGGGTGGTGTCGGCCTGCGCCGATTGGATATGCAGGCTCAGCCCTTCGGGGCCCTCGTCAAACAGCGGATGCGCTTCGAAGTCAATCGCGGCAATGATCCCTGGGTTGAATGCGTCATTGCCCATCCGCGTATTGATGACACGTGGCAGCCCGGTCTCAACCGGCGCCTCGGCGCCCCAGGTCAGCCGATAGGCCAGACGCATCGCATCGCCCGCCGGAACCGGTTCGGCCGGGCGCCAATAGGCCACGATATTGTCGTAGATCTCCTTGTCGGTCGGAATCTCGACCAGGGTGACAGACCCCCTGCCCCAATCGCCCTTGGGCTCCACCCAAAGGCCCGGACGACGATGATAGAGCGCTTCGAGATCGGCGAAATGCGATTGCCTGCGCGCCCGCTGCATCAGGCCGAAGCCGCGCGGGGACTGATCCACAAAGCCTGAGATTTGCAGATGTCTGGGATTGGCCAGCGGCCGCCACAGAACCTCTCCCGCACCATTCAGGATCATCAGCCCGTCCGTGTCATGCACCGCGGGACGGAAATCATTGAACCGCTGGCGGTTGGTCTCATCGAACTTGAACATGGAGGTCAGCGGAGCAAGGCCCACATGTGTCAGATCTTCCCGCGCAAAGAGCGTTGCCTCTACGTCCATCACACAGTCCGCCCCAGGCGTGATCGTGAACCGGTAGGCGCCAGTGACGCTGGGACTGTCGAGCAGCGCATGAAGCACGAAATGGCGCTGCTCAGGCGCGGGCGCCTCCAGCCAGAAGGCGACGAAATCGGGAAACTCCTCACCCGAGGGCTCTGCTGTCTTCAGCGCCAGACCCCGTGCGGACAGGCCATAGATCTGGCCGGCCCCGATCGCGCGGAAGTAACTTGCACCCTGAAAGACCGCGAATTCCTCCTTGATGCCGGGTTGGCCCATCTGGGTCCGCAGGCGCAGACCGGAATAGCCAAGGCTGTCATCAACGGTCAGCGGGGGCACTTTATCTGTTGTGTCAAAGAGGCTGTAATCAAACGGAAAAACCTCTGCCATCCCATCGGTGACCGTATTCACCTCGACCGGCCGCGGGAAATAGAGGCCGGGATGAAAGAAATCGACGTTGTAAGGCCGGTCGGTCCCCGACCAAAGCGCGTCTGCATTGCGAAACCAGATCTTGCGATACTGGTCATAGGTCAGGTTGATCCAATCCTCGGGCACCGTGGCGCGGGGTGTGTAGCTGCCCTGAGCCAGCGCCCGGGCCCGCTCAATGACGGTGTCGTGGCTGAAGGGCGTGTCCGCCACGCTGGCGCCCGCAAGCGCGAGGGGTATCGGCAGCACACCCAAGCCGGCCAGAAACGCGCGGCGCGAGATCATGCCGGTGCTCTCCGCCAGGGCGCGGACTTGAACCAGCCCGCGGCATAGGCCACCAGCGTGATGATCGCAAACCCGATCAGATTGCCCAGGCTGACCGTCACGACATCGCGCCCGAACTGATCGAAGGCAAAGCCGATCAGCCTGGCCAGCGCCATGGAGAACACGAACACCGCAAGCGATTGCTGTCCCACCTTGGTGATCACCCGCAGTGCCAGTCGCCAAAGATCGGAGGCCAGCCCGGTGCCGGTCGCAATCAGCCGCACGCCTCCGGCGCCCACCGCGACCCAGGCGAGATAGGCCAGCGACAGAAAATGCAGATAGCGCAAGATCCCGAATTCGGTCTTGTCGCGCAGCTCACCCGAGACGCTCCAGACCGGGCGGATCAGCGCGCCCAGCTCGGGCCAGGCGGCGTTGAGCCACAAGAACACCTTCCATGATCCAAACGGGGCCGACAGCACGACAAAGGCCAGTGCGATCCAGATCAGCGCCCGCGACACGGGGGGTGCAGGCAACCAGCCGCGCATGAAGGCAAATCCTGTAAAGAACAAAAGCTGCCAGCCAAAGGGGTTAAAGAACCACTCCCGCTCCGACCATGGCTCGGCCGGGAGCGGCAGCAGGCCCAGATTGGCCACCGCCCACAGCGCGACCGAGGCCCCACCGGTCAGCCACAGATTGACGCCTGCCAGGGCCATCACCACCGGCATCATTGCCAGGATCACCAGATACATCGGCAGGATGTCAAAATAGTTCGGCACATAGGTGAGTGTAAAAAGACCGACGATATTGGTTGCCGGATCCTTGAAAAAATGGCCTAAATTCAGGGTGTTGATATAGGTCTTTTCGAAATCGCCATAGACGTCGAGCGCGGCCAGATACATCGCGATAAAGAAAAACAGCGCAATATGCGCCCAATAGACCTGCCAGACGCGGAACACCACGCGCGCCGATCCGATCCACCAGCCGCGCCGCGCGAATGAGCCGCCAAAGGCGATGGCCGAGGCCATGCCCGAGCAAAAGACAAAGATCTCTGTGGCGTCCGAAAAGCCGAACCGTGCGGGGATCCATCCCGTCCACATGTTGCCCGGGATGTGGGCCACGAGAATGATATACATCGCGATCCCGCGAAAGAAATCGAGGCGTGGATCCCGTGTTGTCGCGGCTGGGGTGGCTGTGGCCTGCATGGGTCGGGCGAAATCCATTGAGGGTGTGGTGGTCGCCATGGTGTCTACTGCCGTTTCTTCAAAGACCCAAGCGGGCTCATTGCGCCGGAATCTGCTGACTGCTGGCCGCTCCGCGTGCCGCGGCGATCAACTCGCGCCGGGCGGCAGTATAGCCATCCTCATGACCGTCACGCAGCGCCTTGCGATCTTCCAGGATGCGTTCGGCGGCGTCGATCCGGCCCGCGCGCAGGCCCGCGTCGATGGTGAGCCGTTCAAAGACGTCGCGTTGCGCATGGCTGCCGCCGGCCCGCCGCATCGTCGGGCGCGCGTCGCAAAGATGTCGGAACGCGCCTGCGTAATCGCCTTCGCCAAAGGCATGCAGCCCCTGAGACGCCGCGATACCGGGATCCGCGATGCGCTGCGTCAGGTCGTCTTGCATCCCCGAAGCGTCGGCCTGCATCCGGGCCATCATGCGGGCAATCGCCTCATCCCGTTCGCCGCCGATCAGCGCCAGAAGATAGTGCAAATCGGCAAAGATCAGACAGCCATCCTCAGTCCTTTTGGCGCTGATATCCGCCAGTTCCTCCCATCGGTCGCCGACATCGACACCGTTCAGTTCCAGCCGCGACAGCAGCGACGTCGCGTTCGAGATATCGCGGTAATCGTCGGTCTGATCGGCCCGGATCTGTGCATCGTAGAGATCAAACACCGTGTCGATCTGACCCAGATCGAGATGCATCAGCGCTTTGTGCCACCACACGTGATACCGGAAGTTGTTGCAATGGGACCAGGCGGCCTCGCGCCCGGTAAGCCAGTCGATCCCGCCCGCGGCATCGCCGGTCATATCATAGACATGGGCCACCGCATGCAGCCCCCAGGCGTCATCCGGCGCCATCCACAAGGCCTGACGCCCGGCGATCTCGGCCTTGGCGTAATCGCCGGTCTCTTCCAGCGCAAAGGAATGACAGCCCAGAAGGTAGCCGCGCGCCTTGTGATCCGGCGCATAGGACGGCAGCACCCGCTCGACAGATCGGCGCATGCCCGCGCCATCGCCCAGAACAAAGCGGATCGCGTGGCTGAGCTTCATGGCCAGCGGATCGTCGGGATGGGCGCGCAGCACACCTTCCAGATGGCGCACGGATTGGGAGGGTTTGCCGTGGAGATAGGCCTCCAGCGCGTCGACAAAGCCACGTTCACGCGCGCTGATCTGACCCTTTCGTGCCGCTGCCTTGGCTGCCGACAGCGCCTGGGTCGCGGTTGGGTAAAGCTCCCGCCGTCCCAGCAGCAGATAGAACAGACCCTTGACCGCATGGCCCAGGGCAAACTGTGGCTCGGCCTGCAACACCTTGCCCAGATGGATGGGGGTCTCTGCCCCGTGGGCCAGAAACGCAAGCTGGGTCTGATCCCAGGCCCGACAGGCAATGTCGGTTTCCAGGCTCGTGGGCTGGCCAAAGCAATCGTGACCCATGAATGCACTCCGATTCTGAACAAGGACGGATTGTCCATGGGGTATCGATAGCAACCTCGCGGCGCGGCGCGAACGTCCCGCGCGCCGCTGTCACGGCTAAGTGACATCACGTGTGAGCAGACGGCACCATTTCGTGAGAATCCTTGCGAAATCAGGCGGCAATCGGCCAGTTGGGCCCGCGATTCCGCCGATTTATTCGGCAAAAGGATCGTCGGCGTTCAGAACTGTTTCAGTGTCAGCGCCGAAATGCGGCGGCGTCCGGCGATAGCTGACCGGCGTGGCGGAGAATTTCAGCGGATTGCCGATCAGCCGCAGCGGATCCGCCCCTTCGCGGCCCATGTCGATCTGCATCTCGCGCGCGGCCACCTGAGGCGAGGCAAAGACCTGATCGAGGGTTTGAACGGGTCCGACAGGCACCTTGACCGCTTCGAGGCCCGACATGACCACGGCTGTCGGCCGTGCGGCCAGCGCGGGCTCGATACGGCGCATCAGCGCGGCACGGTGTTCCAGCCGCGCGGGGTTGGTGGCAAAGCGCGGATCGCGCGGCAGATCGGGCAGATCGAGCACCTGACAGAACCGCGCGAACTGCGCGTCATTGCCGACCGCGATCACCACATGCCCGTCGGCGGTGGCAAGGGTGTCATAGGGCACGATATTGGGATGCGCATTGCCGCGCCGTTCGGGCGGCGCCCCGGAGGTGAGATAGTTCACCCCTTCGTTGATCAGCCAGGCGATCTGGGTATCGACCAGCGCCAGCTCGATCCGTTGCCCCTGCCCGGTCCGGTCCCGGTGCCGCAGGGCCGCCAGGATACCGACCGTCGCATACATGCCGCACATCACATCCGCGATGCCCACGCCCACTTTCATCGGCGGCCCCTCCGGCGCGCCGGTCAGCGACATGATCCCGCCAAAGCCCTGCGCCATCAGGTCATAGCCGGGCTTATCGCGGTTCGGGCCGGTCTGGCCGAACCCCGAGATCGAACAATAGACCAGCCCCGGCAGCGCCTCTGCGAGGCTGTCATAATCGAGCCCGTATTGCGCCAGCCCCCCCGGCTTGAAATTCTCGATCACGATATCGGCGTGACTGGCCAACCTGCGGATCGCGGCCTGACCCTCGGGCGCGGCGATATCGACCGCGACCGAGCGTTTGTTGCGGTTCGAGGACAGGAAATAGGCCGACAGATCCGTATCGGCCCCGTCGGCATCGCGGGCGAAAGGCGGCCCCCAGGACCGGGTGTCATCGCCCCCGGTGGCGGGGTTTTCGATTTTCAGAACGCGGGCTCCCAGATCGCCCAGAAGCTGGGTGCAGGTGGGACCGGCCAGGATCCGCGACAGATCCAGAACCTTGACGCCCGACAAAGGCCCCTCAGATGCGGCCATCATACGCCTCCCTGTCGATCTCCGCCGCAATCACGGTAAAGCGATCCTCGCTTTGCGCGGCCTCCAATGCGGCGCGCAGCTCGGCCCGGTTGGTCACGCGGTGGCCGTGGCCGCCAAAGGCGCGCCCCATCGCCGCATAGTCATGCCGGTCGAAATCAACGCCGCGATTGGTCATCTGGCGCTGGCGCTGTTTCAGCTCGATCAGGGCCAGGCTGGCATCGACGAAGACGACGAAGATCACCGGCGTGCCCAGCTCCAGCGCGGTGGCCAGCTCTCCGGCGACCATCAGGAACCCCGCATCGCCGGAAAACGACACCACAGGCCGTGCGGGATCGGCCAGTTTCAGCCCGATGGCCAAGGGCACCGCACAGCCCATCGTGCAAAGTGCTGAGGATTGGACCAGCGCCTTGGGCGCCTCGCATGGCCACATTTGCGACAGAAGGATCCGGTGTGCGCCGCTATCGGCGGTGGCCCGCGTGCCCTGAGGCAGCGCCGCGCGTGTCTCGGCGATGACAGCGGAGGGGCCCCAGTCCTCATCGGCGGGGAAGGCTGCGGCCAGAGCAGATTTCAGCACCGCCACCTCGCCGCCCGTCCAGGTCTGACCGCCTCGTGCGCCCTGTGCGAGCGCCTCCAGCGCCGCACCGGTATCGGCCACGATGTTCAGCCCGGCCTGATGCATATAGTGATCGTTGGGCACTGCGGCGATGTCGATCACGCGCTGGCGGTCGGGATCCCAGACCTCGCGCCAGCCGGTGCGCATCTCGATCGGGTCATAGCCGATGCAGAGCACCAGATCCGCGCCCTGGATAAAGGGCAAGAGATGCCTGTCGGCCAGAGGCGAGAGGCCCGCCCCGCCCAAGCACAGCGCATGGCTCTCATCCACCACGCCCTTGGCCTTGTAGGTGGTCACGAAGGGGATGCCGAAATGCTCGAGAAAGGCCTGCACCACGCAAGCGGATCTGTCGCGCAGGATATCGAGGCCCAGGATCGCAACGGGTCGCTGCGCCTCGGCCAGCCAGGCCTGCGCGCGGGCCAGATCGGCGCCTGCGGGCGCGGTGACACTGGCCGGTTTGAGCCTGCGCACCGAGGGTTGCGCGGGCGCATCGGCCACCGAAATCGGCACGTCGATATGCACAGGTCCCTGCCGTGGGGCCATGGCCAGCGACACCGCCTTGTCGGCAATCGTGCCCGCGCCGCCGGGCGTCAGGCGAAAGCGGCCCTTGGTCAGCGGCGCGAACACCGCGGCGTGATCCAGCACCTGATGGGTATAGCTCAGCGCCTCGTCCGCATCGACGCAACCGGTGAGCACCATCAGCGGCACCCGGTCCTGCAAGGCATTGGCCACCACATTGACGCCGTTCATCGCACCCGGCCCCACGGTGGCCACCAGAATGGCGGGCGCGCCATCCACGTGATGCACCCCCTCGGCCATGAAACCTGCGGCATTCTCATGTTTGGCCAGATGAAAGGTGATGCCCGCCCGTTCCAGCGCATCGACCAAAGTCAGCACCTCGCCCCCGGGCATGCCAAAGGCGTGGCGGCACCCGGCCTCGTAAAGCCGCTGGGCTAGGATATCGGCGGCGCGCGCTGGCGTGGTCATGGGGTCTTGTCTCCGGATAGGGGTATGTCCCCTATCGCGCGCGCCCTGCATTCCCGCAAGCCGGATCACTCAGCCGTGATGCTCAGTTCACGGCCATGTCAGCGATTGCCGCAAATCTGTCATCCAGTTCTGCCGCCAAATCGCGCAGCGCCTCGCCGCCCTCGTCCAGGTAAGGCGCAAAGACAGCGGTTGGATGTTTCCAGGCCAGTGTCGCCTGCCCGCCCGCGCTTTCGGTCACATAAAACCGGAGGGGCGCCTCGATCATCGCTGCCGTGGAAAGCGCGAGGATATCGACCGCGAAGGCGTTGTTGAAGACCCCGATCACCCGGTTGCCCGGAATGGTCACGCCGCGCTTGGCCGCCGCTTGGGTCGGGCCGGCTTCGGTCACGACCCCCATTTTGTTGGCCTTGGTCGCGGATTTCACATCGTCGATGAGCTGCTGATAGGGCTTTTGGGTCGCGATCACCGTCCAGCCCTCGCGCGGTTCCATCGTCTGGGCCTGGGCCAGGCTGGCGGTCAGAGAAAAGGCAAGAGCGGCGAGAATACGCATGATCGGTCTCCGGTTGATCTGACGGGACGCTAGCGGCATCGGCACCGGGCAAACAAATCACGCTTTCGGCATGGGGCGTGAGCGCGCGACGCATTGCTAAGCGGTGTAAAACCGGTGCGCACGGATCGCCCACGAAAAAAACCGGGCCTCGAACAGAGACCCGGTTTTCAAACGCGTGTCAGGGATCAGAAAAACGCCTGCAATCCGGTCTGGGCGCGGCCCAGGATCAGCGCGTGCACGTCATGAGTGCCTTCATAGGTGTTTACCGTCTCCAGGTTCACCATATGTCGGATCACCTGAAATTCGAGGCTGATGCCGTTGCCGCCATGCATGTCCCGCGACATCCGCGCGATATCCAGCGCCTTGCCGCAATTGTTCCGTTTGACGATGGAGATCATCTCGGGCGCTGCATTGGCGGCATCCATCAGACGGCCCACTTGCAGGCTGGCTTGCAGGCCCAGAACGATCTCGGTCTGCATATCGGCAAGCTTTTTCTGGAAAAGCTGCGTCTGTGCCAGCGGGCGGTTGAACTGATGCCGGTCCAGCCCGTATTGCCGCGCCGCGTGCCAGCAGAATTCCGCCGCGCCCAGCACACCCCAACTGATGCCATAACGCGCGCGGTTGAGACAGCCGAACGGACCTTTGAGCCCTTCCACATGCGGCAAGAGCGCGTCCTCGCCCACCTCGACACCGTCCATCACGATCTCGCCGGTGATCGAGGCGCGCAGGCTCAGCTTGTTCTCGATCTTGGGAGCGGAGAGGCCAGCCATCCCCTTGTCCAGAACAAAGCCCCGGATACGACCGCCGTGTTCGTCCGATTTGGCCCAGACCACGAAAACATCCGCAATCGGCGCGTTCGAGATCCACATTTTCGAGCCGGTCAGCTTGTAGCCCGTGGCGGTCTTTTCGGCGCGGGTCTTCATGCCTGCTGGATCGCTGCCCGCATCCGGTTCCGTCAGACCGAAACAGCCAATCAACTCCCCCGAGGACAGGCCCGGCAGGTATTTCTTGCGCTGTTCCTCGCTGCCATAGGCATAGATCGGGTACATAACCAAAGAGCTTTGCACCGACATCATCGACCGGTAGCCACTATCGACCCGCTCGATCTCGCGCGCGACCAGCCCGTAGGAGACATAGGACGAGCCCAGCCCGCCATATTCCTCGGGGATGGTCACGCCCAAAAGGCCCATCTCACCCATTTCGCGGAAGATCCCGGCGTCGGTTTCCTCGTTGGCAAAGGCCGCCGTGACCCGGGGTTGCAGCTTTTCCTGGGCAAAGGCGTTGGCGCTTTGCGCCATCATGCGCTCGTCCTCGCTCAGCTGATCGCCAAGGCGCAGCGCATCCTCCCAATCGAACCGGCCCAGATCGGGCGCGTCCTTGGGTTTGAGCGCGGGTTTGGGCGTTGACTGAATGTTCATCTCTCGCTCCCTCCTGTGGGGTTGTTTGTGCCGCACCAGTCCAGACCGGAGGGGCAACACGGACATTTGCGTTCTTGCATATATCAACCTCCTCCCAAAAAACACCGAGACTTTCTCGCCCACCTATGACAAAAGCGCATAGATGATGACGCCGCGCCGCTTCCTTCCCTCCATCGCGTCCTTGCGCGCGCTCGAAGCGCTGGACCGTTTGGGCAGCGCCTCTGCCGCCGCACAGGAGCTGTCGCTGACCCAAGGCGCGGTGAGCCGACAGTTGCAGGCGCTGGAGCGGCAGATGGGCACGCCCATGGTGCTGCGCGACAGCAAACGTCTGGCCCTGTCGGACCCCGCGCGCGCCTATGCCGCCGAGATCCGGCAGGCCCTGCACCAGATCGCCCAGGCGTCGCTGCGGCTGCAAGCCCGGCCTGCGGGCGGCAGGCTGAACCTTGCCATATTGCCTGCGTTCGGGATGCGCTGGCTGATGCCGCGACTGCCGGATTTCGCGCGGCAACACCCGGATATCACCGTAAATATGGGCACCGAGCTCGTACCGTTCAATTTCGCCTCGCACAGCTATGATGCCGCATTGCATTATGGCGATGCGGAGTGGCCCGGCACGGACAGGCTGCTCTTGCGTCATGAACGGATGATCCCGGTCTGCGCCCCGGACCTGCGCAGCGAAGCGGCGGAAGCGGCCGAAGTGCTGGCATTTCCGTTGATGCATATCCAGACGCGCCCCGACGCCTGGGCCGATTGGCTGGCGGCGCAAGAGGTCACGGCGGACCTGCCCCTGTCGGGCACCATCTATGATCAATACTCAACAATTGTGCAGGCGGCGCTGCACGGGCTGGGCGTGGCTCTTCTGCCCGATTACCTGGCCGAGCAGGACCTGGCGACCGGACGGCTCGCCGCCCCGTTCGGGCCGGGCGCCGAGGCGCGCGGCGCCTATTACCTGGTCTGGCCCCGCGAACGCGGCGCCGATCTAGCCCTGCGCGCCTTTCGCGACTGGTTGGCCGGACAGGCCCAGCCCGAAGACCCTTTGCCCCGCTAGATCTTGCGCACCCGCTCGGTCGAGGTGCGGTCTGCCTTGGGTCGGTTTTCATCGGGCCGCTCACCGGTGACCAGATAGACCACCTGTTCGGCGATGGAGGTGACGTGATCGCCCATCCGCTCGATATTCTTGGCAATGAAATGCAGATGCATGCAGGCGGTGATGTTGCGCGGATCCTCCATCATGAAGGTGAGGTATTCGCGGAACAGAGCGTTGTACATCTGATCGACTTCGCGATCGCGTTCGATGATATCTTCGGCGAAATCCGCATCCCGCTGCACATAGGCATCCAGCGCATCTTTAAGCATCAGTTCAACTTCTCGCGCCATCCTTTTGAGAGCAATGGCGTTTTCGTCCACAGGCCGCATTTGAGCCAGGACCGTGGTACGCTTGGCCATATTCTTGGCATAGTCGCCGATGCGTTCCAGATTGCCGCTGATCTTCATCACGCTCAGCACCAGTCTCAGATCCACCGCGGTGGGCGCGCGCAGCGCAATCACACGGGCGGCGTCCTCGTTGATGAGATCCTCCAGCGTGTCGATGGCCTCGTCGCCGCGGCGCACGGTCTCGGCCAGATCCTCGTCCCGCGTCGCGAGTGACAGCGCGCCCTGGCGGATGGCCTCTTCGACCAAACCGCCCATTTTCATGATATTGGCCTGGATATCTTCGAGATCGCGGTCAAAGGCGGATTGGATATGTTGATCCGGCATTGTTCAGTCTCCTATCCGATCCGCCCGGTGATATAGCTTTCGGTGCGCGGGTCCTGGGGGTTTGTGAAGATCTGACCGGTATCACCATATTCCACCAGATTGCCCAGATGGAAGAACGCGGTTTTCTGCGACACCCGTGCGCCCTGCAAAAAGAATGTTGTGCGGGGGGGCCATTTTTTTTTGGATTTCGGAAACGGGTTGGGTTTCTGAAAGACCATGCCGACGCGGGCGCGCAGCTGCACCGGATCGACGGCGGGGTCGTAGATATCCTCGCCGTCCAGCAGGATGTCCCCTTCGATCCGGGCAACATCAATTGTGTCATTCATCCTGTTGATACAGCGCAGGAAAGTCGACTTGCCGCAGCCCGAAGGACCAATGAAGGCCGTCACCGTCTTATCGGCGATGTCGACGCTCACATCCTTGATGGCATGGGTCGCGCCGTAATACACCTGAACATCGCGGGCGCTGACCTTGACCTCGGCCTGCGCGGTATGTTCATCGATCTGTCGCGCGGCATCCATGCCAGTTCTCCCTCATGCTCCGGCGTCGTACCAACCTAAGGGTCCGGCCGGGATCTTCCAAGCCTAATAGAGCGGCATTACTTCGGCAGTATGACGGTAAAGGTTGACCCTTCGCCCAGCTCGCTGCTGACCCGAAGCCGACCCCGATGCCGGTTCACGATATGTTTGACAATCGCCAGGCCCAGCCCGGTTCCGCCCAGCTCGCGCGAGCGGTGGCTGTCGGCGCGATAGAACCGCTCGGTCAGGCGCGGCAGATGCACCGGGTCGATGCCCGGCCCGTCATCGGTGACCTGCACCCGCACAGACGGGCCACGCAACGCCCCGTCGCGGTCGAACTCCGACAGGGTCAGGCGCACCTCGCCACCGCGATTGCCGTATTTGATCGCGTTTTCGACCAGGTTCGTAAAAACCTGCTGGAGCTGATCACCATCGCCGGGGATCATCACCGGACGGTCCTCCTCGGGCAGGATCATCGCCACCCCGGCCTCATCCGCCAGGGGGCGCAGCGAATGCAAGGTCGAGCGCAGATGCGCCATCAGATCGACCTTGCCCTTGGGCCGGACACGCTCGTCGCCTTCGACACGGCTGAGCGAGAGCAGATCGCCCACCAGACGGTTCATCCGGCTGGCCTCGCCCTCCATGATGTTCAAGAACCGCGCGCGGGCTTCCGGATCATCGCGGGCCGGGCCGCGCAATGTCTCGATAAAGCCCATCAGCGCGGTCAGGGGGGTGCGCAATTCATGGCTGACATTGGCCACGAAATCGCGGCGCATCTGGCCGGCCTGCTCCACATGGGTGACGTCCAGAAAGCTGATCAGAACGCCGCCTGCCTCGCGTGCGCCCACCCCCGGCACGAACCGGCAGGCCACATCAAAGGTGATATCCTGCGCGCCGTCATTGGCCAGGTATTGCGAGTTGCGCGGCAATCGGTCGCCCAGGCATTGCTCAATTGTCTCCAGGATCGGGGGCTGGCGCAGGATGGTGGCGAAATGCCGGGTCTCGATCTGCGGGCCCAGCAGGGTTTGCGCATCCGCATTGGCGGCCACGATGCGTTGGGTCTGATCAACCAACAGCGCAGGCAGCGGTACGGCGCTGAGGGCGGCATCGATCAGATCGCTCATCGGGCTATCCGGTTGCCTCTGCCACGGCGGCGCCAAAGACCTCCGTCAGGGTCTGCGGATCCTCCAGCCCGACCGAGACGCGAAAGAACCCTTCGGTGATACCAAGATCCGCCCGCGCCTGTGCGCTGAGCGCACGGTGCGACGATGAGGCGGGGTGCGACAGGGTGGTGCCCACATCGCCCAGTGTCGGCGCAAAGCTGAGACCGCGCGCGGCGCGGGTAAAGGCATTGGCCTGCGCCCGATCCCCGTTCAGAACGAAACTGACCATATTGCCCGGGTTCGGTCCCAGCAGGGTGCTGGCCAGCGCGTGATCGGGATGATCGTCCCGCCCAGGATAGAGCACCTGGTTCACACCCGGCAGCCCCGCCAGATGATCGGCCAGCACCGCCGCGGTCGCCTGCGCGCGATCATATCGCAGCTCAAAGGTCAGCATGCCACGCTCGGCCAGCCAGCAATCGAACGGGCTGGGCGTGAGGCCCGTGGTCACAGCGAAGACCCGCATCCGGTCATTGAGTGCGGGATCGCGCGCCGCGACATAGCCCAGCGTGACGTCGGAATGCCCGGCCAGCAGTTTGGTCAGCGACTGGATCACGATATCGGCCCCCCACTCCATCGGGCGGAACCCGCGCGGCGTGGTAAAGGTGTTGTCGACGACGAAAAGCAGATCCTTGTCGCGCGACAGAGCCGCGATCCCCGCGATGTCGGCCAGCCGCAGGGTCGGGTTCGACACGACCTCCATCAAGATCATCCGCGTCTCGGGCCGGATCGCGGCGGCCACGGCGGCCATATCACCGGGATCGGCCAGCGTCGTGGTGATCCCCATCCGGGGCAGATCCTCGGCCATCAGCCGCAGGGAGCGGCCGTAAAGCTGATTGCCGCCGATCACGTGATCTCCGGTCTTCAAAAGACCCAGCAGAACCGCACTGACAGCGGCCATGCCGGAGCCTGTGACGATGCCGCCCTCGACCCCTTCGAGCCTATCCATCCGGCGGGCGACAACATCGGCATTGGGGTGGCCTTCGCGGGCATAGGTATACCCCTGCACGCGCCCTTCATACTGCGCGTCCAGCGCATCGGGCGTGTCGCTGGAATAGACGACCGAAGGCGACAGTGGCGTGACGACCGGCGCGCTGGCACTGTCCGGTAAAGGATCGGGGCGGATCAGCGAGCCGCGGTCATTCTTCATTCCAGAACCTCGGTTACGTAGTGCAGTGTGCTGAACCGGATGTGCAGCGACATCCAAATGCCGTTTGGCAAAACCTCTCGCAGGTAGGCCGCCAGATCCTCCCGCAAGGCAGTCATGAACGCCTCATCCCGGTGCGCTTTGGGCAACAGGGAAATCTCGACGATCATGTTCGCGTGATGGCTGACGGGTGCAGGATACGCCCGGCCCTTGCAATCGCCAGAGCCTGGGTCGTGCCTTTGGAGGATCGCCTCGATCCCCATGAGAAGCGCCTTGGGGTCGATATCAAGATCGGCGGAGTATTTCAGTTCGGCATGCGGCATCTGTCAGACCTCCGTCAGCCCGTCGCGGAAGGTGCGCATATTCTCCTGATAATGCTGCGCGCTGGCCTTGAGCATGGCAAAGGCTTTCTCATCCAGTTCGCGGACCACCTTGCCCGGTGCGCCCATCACCAGGCTGCCATCGGGGATGACCTTGTTTTCGGTGATCAGGGCGCCCGCGCCGATCAGACAGTTCTTGCCGATCCGGGCGCCGTTCAGCACCGTGGCGCCCATCCCGATCAGGGAGTTATCCCCGATCGTGCAGCCATGCAGCATGACCTTGTGCCCGATGGTGCAGCCTTCACCGATGGTCAGGGGAAAGCCCGCATCGATATGCATCACCGTGTTTTCCTGCACGTTCGATCCGCGCCCGATGCGGATCTCTTCGTGATCGGCCCGGATCGTGGCGCCGAACCAGACCGAGGCGCCCTCCTCCAGCACCACCTGCCCGATCAGGTTGGCATCGGGGGCGACCCATGTATCGGGATGGATTTGCGGGGTTTTGTTTCCCAGGGCGTAGATGGTCATGACATGTCCTCGAACTCGGCTTGAAGGGCGCGCACGTGATCGGTCAGATCCGGCTGCTGGATCCGGCGCAGGCGGGTGGCGGTGATGATGGTTTTCAGATCCGCCTCGGTGGCGTCCAGATCCTCGTTGACCAGAACGAAATCATAGGCGTCCCAGCGGCTGATCTCGTCCCAGCTTTTGCGCATGCGCTTGGCAATGGTGTCGGCATCGTCCTGTCCGCGCCCCTCCAACCGGCGGCGCAATTCGGCGATCGACGGGGGCAGCAGAAAGATCGACAGCGTATGCGGGCCAAGGGCCGAATTGCGGATCTGCTGCGCGCCCTGCCAGTCGATGTCAAAGAGCACGTCCTGACCGGCCTCTATCGCGCTCAGCACCGGGGCCATGGGCGAGCCATAGAAATTTCCGAACACATGGGCATGCTCCAGCATATCCCCGTCGGCGACCATCGCTTTGAACGCGGCCTCGGTGGTAAAGCGGTAATGCTGGCCGTCCGTCTCTCCCGGTCGCGCAGGCCGGGTGGTGGCGGAGACGGAGAAGCAGATCGACGGATCCCAGACGCGCAGCCGGGTTGCCAGGGTGGATTTACCCGCCCCGGAAGGCGAGCTGAGAATGATCAGTAATCCGCGCCGATGTGCCATTGTGCCCTCGTTACTCGACGTTCTGAACCTGTTCGCGCATCTGGTCAATCGCTGCTTTGAGCGACAGACCCACCGCCGTCAGCGCGGTCGATTGCGACTTGGAACACAGCGTGTTGGCCTCGCGGTTGAACTCCTGCATCAGGAAATCGAGCTTGCGGCCAACGGCACCCTCATCCTCCAGCAAAGCGCGCGCAGCCGTCACATGGGCGCGCAGCCGGTCGATCTCCTCGGTGATGTCGGCCTTGACCGCGATCATCGCCAGTTCCTGGGCCACACGCTGGGGGTCGGCGCCATCGGTGTTGTCCATAACCCGCGCCAGATTGGCAGCAAGGGATGCGGCCATGTCGTCTTTGCGGGCCTTGGCAAGGGCGGCGGCCTCGTCGGCGAGCGCGGCGATCCGATCGATCTGGCCGCGCAGAATGGCGTCCAGCGCACGCCCCTCATCGGCCCGCATTGCAACAAAGGCGGCGATCAGGTCTTGGGCCTCGGCAAGCAGCGTCCGGGCAAGGCCCGTGGTGTCGTCATCGGAGGTGCCTGCTTCCAACACACCGCGCAAGGCCAGCAGATCGGACCCCCTGGAGGGGGCCAGCGCCACACCATGGGCCTGCGCCGCGCCCTCCACCTGCGCCAAAGCGCCGAGAACCGCTTTCAGCGTGGCCCGGTTCAGCACCAGGTCGGCCCCGGTTTCCTCTCTCGTGACGCGCAACGACAGCGTGACGCTGCCGCGCTGAAGGGCGCCGCCAAGCTGTGCGCGCAACCCCGCCTCCAGACCGGGGATCCAGTCCGGCACGCGCAGTCGCAGATCCAGCCCTTTGGCATTGACCGCGCGCAGCTCCCAGCCCCAGTTGAACGGCGCCAGCGCGCCCTTGGCCGAGGCAAAGCCTGTCATTGATTTGATCATTCACGTCCCCCAGGGGTGATGGTGTGCGCACCTAATGCCAATGGCCGCGTCAGGGCAACCCCCGGCCCCGAAGCCGGACCCTGAACGGGTTGTTAACCAATGCTTCTGAATATCCTCACGCCTTTTGTTAAAATTGTGCATGTTAACGACTGAGTAATCATTTTTGCCGTTACCTAGGTTCAGGTCTGCTGCGAGGAGCCCGCAGCACCGCCGACCGGGGACACACCGAGCCAAGTGGGAGCCCGTGCCATGACATTTCCTCCTCTGTCGCAGAGCGACAAGATCGTACCGATCAGCAAGTTTCGCAATCGTCCCTCAGGTAATCCAGTGCGCATCGTGGAGGGCTATTGGTCGGCCCTGCGCGAAGGCGGTGAGCTGCCCCGCCGCACTCAGATAGATCCGCGCGGGCTGGAAAGCGTATTGGAGCATGTGTTTATCCTGGAACGGGTGGCGCCGGGTGTCGCGCGGTTCCGGATCGCAGGGTCGCAGATCGGGATGGTCGCAGGCATGGAAGTCCGCGGGATGCCGATCTCGTCGCTGTTCCACACCTCGGCCCGGCGCGACGTATCGGCAGCGTTGGCGCAATGCTTTGACACCCCCGCCGTCGTAGAGACGCGCGTTCATGCCAAACCGTTGCAGCGGGGGCCGGCCCTGGATGGATCCCTGATCCTGCTTCCGATGCGCTGCGATCTGGGCCGAACCAGCCGGATCCTGGGGGCGCTGGTACTGAATGGCGTAGTATGTGCCGATGCCTACCGGCTGGATATGGAGCGTCACATCGCCAAGCCGGTCTATGGCGAACCAGGGCAGGTATCCGAGCCGATCAGCGGCGCCGCCGAGTCCGCGATACCGTTCACGCCCGCCCCACCCCGGCTGGAACTCGTGCATTCCAGCGACTGAGCCGCGCAATACCCCAAGCGGCGACACAGACACCATGTATCTCAGTCGAACATCGCCCTGAGATCCACCGTGCTCTCTTCTCCCAGCCGATCCGCGTCATTGGCCAGAAACTGCTCGGCCGCCGCCTGTCCCGCGGCCTTGAGCCGCTGCAATACCGGCGCTGTCGGCACCAGCTTGGTTGCCACCGAAAGATCGTTCATCAGTGCGTCGTCGGCAATCATGTGAATATAGATCCGCGCCATCTCCGACCCCTGCAGACGGCCACTGTCGAGCAGGCGTTGCACAAATGAAATGGCCCGTAACTCCCGAAACAGCGACGAGTTGAAACTGATCTCGTTAATCCGGTTCTGGATCTGCTGCGATGTGACGGGGATCTGATCGCGTTCCAGCGGGTTGATGTTCACGATCACGATGTCGCGCGACATCCCGGATCCAAAAAGCGGAAACAACGCGGGGTTGCCGGTGTATCCGCCATCCCAATAGGCTTCGCGCTGGCCGGTCTCGGGGTCGTCAATCTGGACCGCCTGAAACAGCGTCGGCAGACAGGCGGACGCAAGAATTGAGTCGGTCGAGATCTCGTCACCCTTAAAGACCCGGATCTTGCCAGTCCGCACCCGTGTGGCGCAGATGAAAAGCGCCGGACCCTGATCCGCACAGACCCGGTCGAAATCGAACCGGTCGACGATGGATTTCAGCGGATTGCGGTAAAACGGTCCATAGCTGTAGGGCGACACCATCCGAGACCAGGTATCGGCCAGCGAGAAGGGCAGCGAATACTCGATCGCCTGGGCCATCACCGACGGCTCGACCCCGCGCATCCAGCCCGTCAGCCGACTGTCATCGGCCGCACCGACCTGTCCCCAGAGCCAGTCCAGATTGGCCCTGGCCCCGTCGCGCCCGCCCGCCAGCAGACCCGATTTCAGCGCCGCCCCGTTCAGCGCCCCGGCAGAGGTGCCCGATATTCCGGCAATCTCGATCTCTTCGGCTTGCAGCAGCCGATCGAGCACGCCCCAGGTGAACGCGCCATGCGCGCCGCCGCCTTGCAGCGCGAGGTTGATGCGCTTGGGGGCGCCGCCTTGGGTCTTTTTGGTCATGGGTCCCTCACTCTCGCCAGATGCGTCACCGCCCGCGCGTTGCCCTAAAGGGCTGTCCAACCGCCATCGACGCTGAGTGTCGTGCCGGTGATCTGCGCCGCCGCATCCGAGCACAAAAACACAGCCGTGCCGCCCAGTTGCTCGACCGTTGCGAATTCCTTGGAGGGCTGCCGTTCCAGCATGACCTTTTCGATCACCTCGTCCCGGCCCATGTCATATTTGGCCATGGTGTCGGGGATTTGCGCCTCGACCAACGGGGTCAGCACATATCCGGGGCAGATCGCATTGGCGGTGATTGGATCGCGCGCGGTCTCCAGCGCGACGGTCTTGGTCATGCCGACAATGCCGTGTTTGGCCGCCACATAGGCCGACTTATAGGGCGATGCGGTCAACCCATGCGCCGAGGCGACATTGATCACCCGCCCCCAGCCAGCCGCCCGCATCATCGGCAGCGCGGCGGCGGTGGTGTGAAAGGCCGAATTGAGGTTGATCGCGATGATCGCGTTCCATTTGTCGGCTGGAAACTCGTCGATCGGGCACACATGCTGAATGCCCGCATTGTTGATCAGAATATCGCACGCGCCCGAGGTGTCGATCAGGGCGCGACACGCGGCACCATCGGACATGTCGGCCTGGATGTAGCGCGCGGTGACGCCGGTCTTGTCGGCGATCTCCTGGGCGAGCGCGTGATCCTCGGACGTGTCGGTAAAAGAATTGAGGACGACATTGGCCCCGGCCCGGGCAAGCTCCCACGCCATGCCCAGCCCAATGCCGGAGTTCGATCCCGTGATCACGGCGGTTTTTCCTGTCAGCGACATGACGGCTCCATTTTGAACAGTGTCTTCGGCGCCACCCTGCCATGCTGCACGTGCAAAGAAAACCGCCCCGCCGGCCTTTCGGTTCGCTGCACTGCGGCTTTCGCTGTTGACCGGCCCTTGTGGCGGGTATTTTGGCAGATCGGTGGGCGGAACGGGTCTGCCCAGATCTCTCGGAACATGCGTGCCGCGAGGCCGACGGATCGCGGCACCCAGGCGGGAACCGACCGATCCAGCACAAGATCCGGAAAACTCGCCCTAAATGCGACGGGTTATGTCCCCTGTATCACGCAAAAAAAACGCCCGCACGAAGCGGGCGTTAAGTTATTGAGGCAGGTTTCATACAGGCAAGAAACCTATCGAGCAGTGCCCTCGTTATATGCAATTTCCCGCCGGCATCCAAGCTAAAAGTTTGAAAACCCTCACCTCCGCGGGTACGTTTCATGGTTAATAAAATAGGGGCCGAGCAGGATTGTTGCCGAAGTGACATCAGTTTTTTTCTTCCTGCGTGTGCGGTTTGCGTGCGCAGTTATGGTGATTCTGGCCGCGTTTCAGGCGCGTGCAGATTCGCAGCATGGCATAGCTATGTATGGGACACCTGCTCTACCACCGGATTTTGTGTCACTCCCCTATGCCAATCCGGATGCCCCCAAAGGCGGGCGCGTGGTCTTTGGCAACACAGGCGGCTTTGACAGCCTCAACCCGTTCGTCACCAAAGGCACGCCCCCCTGGCAGTTAAGATTTCTCAGCTATGAGGCGCTGATGGGTCGGTCCTGGGACGAACCGTTCACGTTATACGGCCTGTTGGCGGAATCGATTCGCACAGCGGAAGACCGCTCCTGGGTCGAATTTACCCTGCGGCCGGAGGCGCGATTCTGGGACGGCACGCCCGTCACGGTCGAGGATGTGATCTGGTCCTATGACACGCTCGGCACCGTCGGGCACCTGCGCTATCGCGGGCTGATGTCGCGGATCGAGACGATTGAACAAACCGGCCCCCGATCGGTCCGGCTGACCTTCAACGAGGCCAATCGTGAGTTGGCCCTGACCGCCGGTCTGCGTCCGATCCTGAAAAAGGCGCAGTGGGACGGTGCGGATTTCGCCGGTTCCGGTTTGCGTACCGTTCCCATTGGCACTGGCGCCTATGTGCCCGGCGATTTCGAGGCCGGCCGGTTTCTGGAACTGACCCGCAACCCAGATTACTGGGGCGCCGATCTGCCGTTCCGGCGCGGCACGCAGAACCTCGATACCGTGCGGATCGAGTTCTTTGGGGATCAGACCGTGCTGTTCGAAGCATTCAAGGCCGGCGAGCTCAGCGCGGTGCGGGAATTCAACGCCGAAAAATGGGCCACAGGCTATGATTTTCCCACGATCAGCACCGGTGCCGTGATCAAATCAGAGATCCCGCATAGCAAACCCTCGGGCATCACCGGGTTTGTGATGAACACCCGCCGTCCGCCTTTCGATGACTGGCGGGTGCGCGCGGCAATGATCCATGCCTATAATTTCGAGTTCATCAATGACGCAATGACCGGCGGTGCGCAGCCGCGCATCACCTCTTATTTCTCAAATTCCGACCTGGCGATGCGCCCCGGCCCTGCCGAAGGCCCTGTGCTGGCGCTGCTGGAGCCGTTTGCCGACATCCTGCCCCCCGGCGCAATCGAGGGCTATGCGTTGCCCCAAAGCGACGGAAGTGCGCGCAACCGTCAGAATCTGCGGGTCGCCACGCGGCTTTTGGCCGAGGCCGGCTGGACCGTTCAGAACGGCGTGCTGCGCGATGCACAGGGCGCGCCATTCGAGTTCGAGATCCTTCTGAGGCAAGGCGCCGGGGATCTTCAGACGATGATCAACATATATGCGCAGGCGCTGAAGCGGCTGGGGATCGAGATGCGGTTCTCGGTCGTCGACGACGCACAGTATAATGCGCGCCTTGTGACTCTGGATTTCGACATGACCGATTTCCGCCGCGATCTGTCGCTGTCTCCGGGCAATGAACAGTGGCTCTACTGGGGCTCGGAAGGCGCCTATGTCGAGGGGACACGCAATTTGATGGGGGTCGCCTCCCCCGCTGTGGATGCGATGATCGACACCATGGTGACGGCCCGGGACAGCGTGGAGTTCCAGGCTGCGGTGCGCGCGCTCGACCGGGTTCTGATGGCGGGACGTTATGTCATCCCGATCTGGCATTTCGATGTGGGGCGCATCGCTCATTCCGCAGACCTGACCTTTCCCGACCGGGTGCCGATCTATGGCGATGGGGTGGAATGGATGCCACATGTCTGGTGGTCGCGAAGCGCAGAAGGCGATTGACCGATTGCTACTAATTCGATATTTCCAGAAATATGGAATTAGTGATCGAGCAACTCTCCAGCCTGGCCCATGAAAACCGCCTTGCCATCTTTCGCCTGCTGATGCGGCGGTATCCCCAGGCTGTCCCGGCCGGAGAGATCGCGGCCGCGATCGGCGCCCGCGCCAACACCACCTCGACCTATCTGGCATCGCTGCGACAAGCCGGGCTGATCGAACAGGACCGTATCGGCACATCCTTGAAATACCGGGTGGCGATGGGACAGATGCGGGGTCTGCTCAGCTATCTGACGCAGGATTGCTGTCGCGGACGGGCCGACCTGTGCCTCGACCTGCTGCCCGACGGCGCGCGGGACCAAGGCAACGGGACGCCTTTGACGGTGCTGTTCATCTGCACGGCCAACACCGCGCGATCCATCATGGCCGAAGCCTTGCTCAACAGTGAGGGACAGGGCGTCTTTCGCGCCTATTCGGCGGGAACCGCACCAAGCGACGCCCCCAACCCCCGCGTTCTGGATCTGCTTGCGGCCAAGGGCCATGACATCGGCAGGCTTCGCTCCAAGACCATAGACCGCTTTTCCGGTGAAACCGCCCCCGCGCTCGATTTCGTCTTTACCGTCTGCGATCATGCGGCCAATGAGGAGTGCCCGGTTTGGCCCGGCCAACCGATGACCGCGCATTGGGGTTTGCCGGACCCGATCAAGGCGACGGGTACCGAGGCCGAACGCGAGCTGGCGCTGCATCAGGCCTATGGTCTCTTGCGTAACCGGATCCGCGCCTTTACCAGCTTGCCCCTCGACACGCTGAACCGCCTTTCCCTGCAACATGCGCTGGACGAGATCGGCCAGGCCGATCCGACCGGTGGCTGATCCCCATCCCCCATCCTGAAGGCTGCCATGAACATTCTCGTGCTTTGCACCGGCAACTCGGCGCGCTCTATCCTGCTTGAACATCTGTTGAACCATGCCGGCGGCGAGACCGTGACCGCCTATTCGGCCGGCAGCCAGCCTGCCGGTCAGGTCCACCCCCAGGCCCTGCGATTGCTGGCGCAGGAGCGGATCGACACCGCTGGCGCCCGTTCCAAAAGCTGGGATGAATTTGCCGTCGACACCGCCCCGGTTATGGATGTGGTGATCACCGTCTGCGGCAGTGCCGCGACAGAGACCTGCCCGATCTGGCCCGGCGCGCCGGTGCGTGCCCATTGGGGGGTGGAGGATCCCGCCGCCGCCCCGGTCGAGGATCAGCCACGCGCCTTTGCGGATGCCTATGCAATTCTGTCGCGCCGGGCACGGGCGCTGCTGAGCCTGCCGCTGCACGATCTTGGGCAGGACGGCGCAACCCTGCAACGCGAACTCATCCGGATCGGAGCCCTGTCATGAGTATCCAGAAACTCTCTGCCGAAGCGCTGGGAACCGGCCTTCTGCTGATCAGCGTCGTCGGCTCGGGCATCATGGCGCAGAACCTGTCGGGGGATCTGATCGGTCTGGCGCTTCTGGCCAATGCGATCGCGACGGGGTGCATGCTCTATGCGATCATCACGGTGCTGGGCCCCATTTCCGGGGCGCATTTCAACCCTGCCGTGACACTGGCCTTTCTGCTGCGCGGCCGGATCCCCGGAACACTCGCCTTGGGCTATATTGCCGTGCAGATCGGCGGCGGTATCCTGGGTGTCTGGATCACCCATCTGATGTTCGACCTGCCAGTCCTGCAAAGCTCCGCCACGCTGCACCGCACCGGCGGCGCGCAATGGATCGCCGAAAGCGTCGCCACCTTCGGTCTGCTCTTCGTGATCTTTGGCGGGTTGCGCAGCAGGCCGGAGGCGGTCCCGACGCTTGTCGCGGTCTATATCACCGGCGCCTACTGGTTCACGGCCTCGACCAGTTTCGCCAACCCCGCAGTGACCATCGCGCGCGGGTTCACGGACACGTTCGCGGGTATTTTCCCGGGCCATATCAACGGGTTCGTTCTGGTGCAGATTGCCACCGTGTTTGTGGCCCATGTGGCGCTCAGACGGCTCTTTGCCCCGCAAAGGCCCTGATCGGCCAGATGGGTCTCACCTGGCCGCGCGGCGCTGTTCCTTCCGCTTCAGGCCAAAGACGTAACCCACAGGATCGTGGCATCTTCGTCGCTGACCGAGACGACATTATGGCCCATCGTGGCGTCGTAATAGGCGCTGTCGCCCCGGCGCATCTCGATGGGCTCATAGAACTCGGTATAGAGCTTGGCCACCCCGGTCAGGATATAGAGAAACTCCTCTCCGTCATGGCGCACCCAGCCGTCGAATTCGTCCATCGACCGGGCCCGCACCCTTGCGCGGTAGGGCAGCATCTGCTTTTTGGTCAGCGTGTCGGCCAGCAGCTCATGCTCATAGGTCGCCGTGGCATGGGCCGAGCCTTCGCCCGATTTGGTGAACGCGATGCGACCGTTGACCTTCTCGGCCTGCGGCGGCGTAAAGAGCTGGGGCACCGAAATCTCCAGCCCCACAGCCAGCTTCTTGAGCGCGTCGTAGGTGGGCGACATCTGCCCATTCTCGATCTTCGACAGGGTGGAGCGCGCCAGCCCGGCCTGACCGGCCGCCTGTTCCAGCGTCCAGTCGCGCGCCTTGCGCAGCTCACGCACCCGCGCACCCAGATCGAGGGGTTCGGCCAGCGCGTCTTCACCCGTGGCGCGGGCGATGCGGATCAGCGAACGGGGGTCTTTTGTACTCATGGCACAGCTATAGGGCCAGGGCACGCGCCTTGCAACGGTCCGCCCGGACGGCTAGCGATACACCATGTTGTCTGTATTCGATCAAGGGCCGCCCGCGCCCTGCCCAACCCCCTTTAACATGGCCGAGTATGTGCTGGCCCGCGCGCGCGAACTGCCCGACAAGACGGCGCTGAGCGTTCTTGGGCCAGACGGCGCGACCGACTGGAGCTATGATGCGATTGCCAAGGCGGTGCGCGGCATCGCCACGGGCCTTTTGCAACGCGGGCTTTGCCCGGGCGATATCGTTCTTTTGCGGCTGGGCAACACGCCCGATTTTCCGTTGGCCTATCTGGGCGCCATCGCAGCGGGCCTGATCCCCGTGCCCAGTTCGGCGCAGCTGACCGTAGCGGAGACATCGGTGATCATCCGCGATTTGTCGCCCGGCTTGATCCTGCATCAACCCGGCGTGCCTTGCCCCGCGCACCCCGCGCGCCTGGACGTCGGCGCGCTTGAGCAGATGCGGCATCTGCCGCCCGCATCGTTTGATCGGGGCGATCCCAACCGGCCTGCCTATATCGTTTATACCTCCGGCACCTCCGGCATACCGCGTGCGGTGCTCCATGCGCATCGCGCGATCTGGGCACGTCGGATGATGATGGATGGCTGGTATGGTCTGACCGCCCAGGACCGGCTCTTGCACGCCGGGGCGTTCAACTGGACCTATACGCTGGGCACCGGCGTGATGGATCCCTGGACAATGGGCGCCACCGCGTTGATCCCAGAGCCCGGAACGGACCCCAAGGATTTGCCGGGCCTGCTGGCCACGCATCGTGCCACGCTTTTTGCAGCCGCACCGGGCGTCTTTCGCAAGATGCTGCAAACGATGGACCGATGCGCTCTACCGGATCTCCGCCATGGGCTGGCGGCTGGCGAAAAACTCTCCACCGCGCTGCGCGAAGGCTGGCAACGGGCCACGGGCCGCCCGGTGTTGGAGGCCTATGGGATGTCGGAATGCTCCACGTTCATCTCTGCTTCGCCCGATCATCCGGCCCGCGACGGCGCCCTTGGCCAACCCCAGCCCGGCCGCCGGATCGCGATACTGGGCGCCGATGGACCGGTCCCGCGCGGCACCGAAGGCGTAATCGCCGTGCATCGCAGTGACCCGGGGCTGATGCTGGGATACCGCGACGCACCCCAAGAGACCGCCGCGCGGTTTCAGGGCGACTGGTTCCTGACCGGCGATCAGGGTGTGATGGCCGCCGACGGACAGATCCACTATCTGGGTCGGGCCGACGACATGATGAATGCCGGTGGCTACCGGGTGTCACCGCTGGAGGTTGAACAGGCCTTGGCGCACTGCCCGGGTGTCGAGGCGATCGGCGTCACAGATATCGAGGTCAAACCCGATGTCCGGGTGATCGCGGCGTTCTATACCGGGTCGCAGCCTCTGCCCGACAGGCTGCTGGAGCGGTTTGCAGCAGAACGGTTGGCGCGTTACAAACAACCGCGCGCCTATCTCTACCTCGACGATCTTCCCGTCGGCCCGAATGGCAAGTTGCTGCGCCGGGCCCTGAAACCGCTTGCAAAGGACCTGATCCATGGCTGAGGCCGACCACATCAAGCTCGACATTCTGTCCGATCCGATCTGCCCCTGGTGCTATATCGGCAAGACACAGCTCGACCGCGCGCTGGCCCAGGTGCCGGATCATCCCTTTGTGATCGAATGGCATCCGTTTCAGCTCAACCCCGATATGCCCGAGGGCGGCATGGACCGGCGCGCCTATCTCGAAGGCAAGTTCGGCGGCAAGGAGGCCGCGGCCAAGGCCTATGCCCCGGTGCTCGAGCAGGCCAGTGCCGCCGGTCTCACCATCAATTTCGAGGGGATGGAGCGCACGCCCAATACGCTCGATGCGCACCGCCTGATCCACTGGGCGGGCATCGAGCACAAACAGATTGCCGCGGTCGACGCGCTGTTTCAGGCCTATTTCGTAGAGGCACGCGATATCGGATCCCATGAGGTGCTGGCCGATATCGCCGATGGTGTCGGCATGGATGCGTCTGTTGTCCTGCGGCTTTTGTCATCCGACAGCGACCGCGAAGAGATCCGCAAACGCGATGCCCATAGCCGGCAGATGGGTGTGAACTCGGTCCCCACGTTCATCGTGGCGGGCAAACATGCCGTGCCCGGCGCACAACCGCCCGAGCTTTGGCTCAAGGTGATCGGAGAGTTGAAGGAGCAGCTTGACGCATGATCTCCTACCGGATCGCCACCATCGCCTTTGCGCTGGCCTCGATCATCGGGGCTGGCACGGTGTTTTATCGGTTTGTCGAGGGGTGGAGTTGGCTTGACGCCTATTTCTTTACCGTGGTGACGCTGTCTACGGTGGGCTACGGCTCGCTGGTGCCCGCTACGGCGCTGGGCAAGATCGGCACCACGGTTCTGATCTTTGTGGGTCTGGGCGTCTTTGCCGTGGCCATCCAGCAATTCGGCTATTACGCCCTGCGCAAACGCGAAGCCCATACCGAACAGCTTGTCGGTACGCTGGGCAAGCCCGAGGGTGTTGCCAACCGCGATGCCGCACCGGACGAAGAAAAAACCTGACCACGCGGCAACAGCGCTTGCCGCGCACCGCGAACAAGGTCAATTTGGCGCGCATGAAATCTCCCCTATCCCGTGCGGAGTTCATCGCCCTGATCGCGATGATGTTCGCCACCATCGCCTTTTCCATCGACGCCATGTTGCCCGCCCTGCCCGAGATTGGCAGCGAGCTGAGCCCGGATGCGCCGAACCGTGCGCAACTGATCCTGACCTCCTTTGTTCTGGGGATCGGGGTGGGCACGTTCTTTACCGGTCCGCTCTCGGATGCGTTCGGCAGGCGTCGGGTGATCGTCTGGGGATCGGTTCTTTATGTCGGTGCGGCCGCGCTTGCCTATTTCAGCACCTCGCTGGAGGTGGTGCTGGCGGCGCGCGTCCTGCAAGGTCTGGGCGCCGCAGCCCCGCGCATCGTGTCGCTGGCGGTGGTGCGCGATCTTTATTCGGGGCGCGAGATGGCGCGGATCGTCTCGGTCGCGATGATGATCTTTACGATCTTTCCCGCCTTTGCGCCGTTGATCGGGGCAGGTGTCATCGCACTTGCGGGCTGGCGGTCGATCTTTCTGGCCTTCATCCTGTTTTCGATCGTCTCGGTCGGTTGGATGTGGCTGCGCCTGCCCGAATCCCTGGCGGTCGAGGATCGCCGCCCGTTCCGGGCGCCGCTCCTTGTGCATGCGGTGCGCGAGATGTTCGCCCATCCGGCGGTTCGGCTGTCGATTGTGGTGCAATCGCTGTGCCTGGGCATCCTGTTTTCCATGCTGTCCATGGTGCACCCGATCTATGAGGTCGTCTTTGACCGGGCCGAGAGCTTTCCGTACTGGTTCGGTGCGGTGGCTTTGGTGTCGGGCTCCGGCAGCCTGGTCAACGCCGCCCTCGTGGTGCGCATCGGGATGCGGCGCATGGTGACCTGGTCGCTGGGCGCACAGATCGTGATGGCAGGCGCGATGGTGCCTATCGGGATGGCCGGGTTGCCAAATGACTGGCTCTTTGGGCTTTTCCTCTTTTGGCAGGCTTACGTGTTCTTCATGGCAGGGACCACGATGGGCAATCTCAACGCGATCGCGATGGAGCCGATGGGCCATATCGCGGGCATGGCGGCGTCGACCATTTCGGGCATCGCCACGATTGCGGCGGTGGTGATCGCGGCCCCAATCGGGCTGATGTTCAACGGCTCGATCCTGCCGCTGTCACTGGGCATATTCTGCTTGTCAGGTTTGGGCTTTCTTTTGATGCTGGGCATGGCACGGGTCGAGGCACGCGTGCTCCCCTGATCCATGGCAAAAAGGCGCGCATGATGGATGATTATTACGATCTGGGGGACCATTCCTGCCCTGTCACGACCCGCGTGGCCAAGGCGCAGATCTGGTTCGATCGCGGATTGATCTGGACCTACGGCTATAACCATCAGGAGGCCGTGGCCTGTTTCACCCGCGCGGCGGAGGCCGATCCGGACTGTGCCATGGCGTGGTGGGGCGTCGCCTATGCCTCGGGGCCCAATTACAACATGCCCTGGGAGATCTTTGACGCGGCAAGCCGCGCACGGGCACTGGCCGCATCCTATGATGCCACGCAAAAGGCGCTGGGCCTGCTGGAGGGCGTGACCGAGCCTGAAGCCGCTCTCATCCGCGCTTTGCCCGCACGCTATCCTCAGCGCGATCCGGCCCCGGACATGCAGCCCTGGAACCACGATTTCGCCGATGCGATGCGGGCCGCGCTGGCGGCGCATCCCGACCATCTGGACCTGCGTGCGATCCATGCCGAGGCGCTCTTGAATCTCAGCCCCTGGAACATGTGGGACCTGGCCTCGGGCCGGCCTGCCCCCGGAGCTGCGACGGTTGAGGCGCAAGAGGCGTTGGAATACGCGCTCGACACCCTGCCCGGTGCGATGCGCCATCCCGGTCTCTTGCACCTATACGTGCATCTGATGGAGATGTCGCCAACCCCGCAAAAGGCGCTCAAGGCCGGTGACGTGCTGCGCACGCTCTGCCCCGATGCCGGGCATCTGGTGCATATGCCCACCCATATCGACGTGCTTTGCGGTCAGTATCACGATGTCGTCCACTGGAACCAGAAAGCCGTTGAGGCGGACCTGAAATACTATGCCCGCGAGGGCGCCTTCAGCCTCTACACCGGGTATCGCCAGCACAATTATCATTTCGTGATGTATGGCGCGATGTTTCTGGGCCAGATCGCGCCCGCGCTGGAGGCCGTGCGCGGCATGGCCGAGACCACGCCGGAGGAGATGCTGCGCATCCCTTCCCCGCCGATGGCAGATTATTTCGAGAGCTATCTGGCGATGGAACCGCATATCCTCGTGCGCTTTGGACGCTGGGAGGAGCTGATCGCGCTGGCGCCGCCCGCCGACCCGGTGCTCTACGCGACGCTTACCGCCAATATACACTATGCGCGCGCCGTGGCCTTTGCGGCGCTGGGACGGGTGGCCGAAGCCGAAGCGGAAGAACAGGTGTTTCTGCAAGCCAAGGCGCGGGTGCCCGAGACGCGGCTTTTGCACAACAACACCGTGCGGGATCTTCTGGAGATCGCGACCCAGATGGTGCGCGGTGAGATCGCGTATCGCAAAGGCGCATATGACCAAGCCTTCGCGCATTTGCGCAAGGCCGTCCATCTGGAAGACACCCTGCCTTACGATGAGCCCTGGGGCTGGATGCAGCCCAGCCGCCACGCGCTGGGAGCGCTTTTGTTCGAGCAGGGCCGGGTCGCGGAGGCCGAGGAGGTCTACCGCGAGGACCTCGGGCTTGGCGGGCAATTGAGCCGGGCCACGGTGCATCCGGACAATCTGTGGGCCCTGCGCGGTCTCTATGACTGTCTCAAGGCACGGGCAGAGACGGTGGAAATCGCGCAGATCAAGCAGCGGCTCGATCTGGCGTTGGCGCGGGCGGATCGTGCTGTGAACGCATCCTGTTTTTGTGCGCGGGCGGCCATGCAAAGCACGGGCTAAGAGGTTTCGGCGAAACCTCTTGTCACGCTTTGGAGGCCTGTTTGGTCTTTTTCTTCTCGGCGATGACCTTTTCGGCCAGATCGCGCGCGATGGCGAAGGCACCTTTGATCTTGTCCGCATCATTGCGCCAGTCGCGCCGCACCACGATCTTGTTGTCCTTGACCTTGGCCATGCCGCGCTGATCCTGAATGAACTCCACCAGACCCTGCGGTGAAGCGAATTTGTCATTGTGGAACTGCAGCGTTGCGCCCTTCGGCCCGCCATCCAGCTTGGCGATGCCCGCGCGTTTGCACATGGCCTTGATCCGCACCACCAGAAGAAGCGTATTGACCTCGCGTGGCAGCTTGCCGAACCGGTCGATCAGCTCGGCGGCGAACCCTTCAAGCTCAACCTTCGTGGTGAGATTGCTGAGCCGCCGGTAAAGGCCCAGACGCACATCGAGATCGGGCACATAGCCTTCGGGGATCAGCACCGGCACGCCCAGATTGATCTGTGGGGCCCATTGATCGTCAGCCTCCGACAGCCCCTCCATCTCGCCCGCCTTGATCTTGGCAATCGCCTCCTCCAGCATCGACTGATAAAGCTCATAGCCCACATCGCGCATCTGGCCCGACTGCTCCTCGCCCAGCAGATTGCCCGCACCGCGAATGTCGAGGTCTTGTGAGGCCAGCGTAAAGCCCGCCCCCAGCGTATCGAGAGAGCCCAGAACGCGCAGGCGCTTTTCGGCAGCAGGCGTCAGCTTGACCCGTGGTTTGGTGGTCAGATAGGCATAGGCCCGGGTCTTGGACCGGCCCACCCGCCCCCTGATCTGATAGAGTTGCGACAGACCGAACATATCTGCGCGGTGGATCACCATCGTGTTCGCCGTGGGAATATCGAGACCCGATTCCACGATTGTGGTGGCCAGCAACACATCGTATTTGCCGTCATAAAACGCGTTCATCCGGTCGTCGAGTTCACCGGCGGCCATCTGGCCGTGGGCCGTGATCACGCTGACCTCGGGCACTTGCTCGCGCAGGAACTCCTCGATATCGGGCAGATCGCTGATCCGGGGCACCACATAAAAGCTCTGCCCGCCGCGGAAGTGTTCGCGCAGAAGCGCCTCGCGGATGGTCACCGCATCGAACGGGCTGACATAGGTGCGGATCGCCAGCCGGTCGACAGGCGGCGTGCCGATGATCGACAGATCCCGCACACCCGTGAGCGACAATTGCAGCGTGCGCGGAATGGGTGTCGCGGTCAGCGTCAGCACGTGGATGTCCGACCGCAACTGTTTCAGGCGTTCCTTGTGGGCGACACCGAAATGCTGCTCCTCGTCGATGATCAAGAGGCCCAGGGATTTGAAGCCGATCCCCTTGGCCAAAAGCGCATGGGTCCCGATCACGATATCGACCGTGCCATCGGCCATGCCCTTGCGGGTCAGTGCGGCATCCTTTGCCGGCACGAACCGGCTGAGCTGCCGCACCGTCACCGGAAAGCCGCGAAACCGCTCGGCGAAACCGGCATAGTGCTGGCGCGCCAGCAGGGTCGTGGGGGCGATCACCGCGACCTGCATGCCCGACATGGCCGCCACGAAGGCCGCGCGCATCGCGACTTCGGTCTTGCCAAACCCCACATCGCCACAGATCAGCCGGTCCATCGGGGTACCGGCGGTCATGTCCTCAAGCACATCACCGATCGCGCGCAGCTGATCATCGGTTTCCTGATAGGGAAAGCGGGCCGAGAACTCTTCCCACGCATGGTGTTCAGCCTCCAGCACCGGCGCGCGGCGCAAGGCGCGCTCGGCCGCGATCCGGATCAACCGGTCGGCCATCTCGCGGATGCGTTCTTTCAGCTTGGCTTTCTTGGCCTGCCAGGCGCCGCCGCCCAAACGGTCGAGCAGCCCTTCCTCATGGCCGTATTTCGACAACAGCTCGATGTTTTCCACGGGCAGGTAGAGCTTGGAGGCTTCGGCATATTCCAAAAGCAGGCACTCATGCGCGGCTCCTGCCGCGGTGATCACCTCCATGCCGCGATAACGCCCGATGCCGTGGTCCACATGCACCACCAGATCGCCGGGGGATAGCGATTGCGTCTCGGTCAGGAAGTTCTCGGCTTTGCGGCGTTTCTTGGGCTGGCGGATCAGCCTGTCGCCCAGCACGTCCTGCTCGCTGATCACGGTCAGGCCGGGCGCCTCAAACCCATGCTCCAACGCCCAGACCGCCAGATGCAGCCCGCTCTTGCCGATCCGGGTTCCATTCGGGATCTCGATCGTTTCGGTCAGACCCTCATCCTCGATCAGCCCTGACAGCCGTTCGCGCGCGCCTTGGGAATAGCTGGCAATGACCACCGGCCCCTGTGCCATCCGGATTTTGATGTGATCGGCCAAGGCGCCAAAAAGGCTGATGGTCTGCTGCTGACGCTCGGGCGCGAAATTGCGCCCGATCCGCCCGCCCGCATCAATCACCCCCGGCCCGCTGGCCTGTGAAAGGGCCGAAAACCGCAACAGGCGCAGATCGCGAACCGCCGCCTCCCAGGCCGGGTCGTCCAGATAGAGCAGCCCGGGCGGCATGGGCTTGTAAACCGTATCGAGGCGCGATTTGCTGTCGAGGGCCAGTTTGCGCGTCTCATATTGATCGGCCACCCCGTCCCAGCGGGCAATGCGGGCCGCATCGGTCTGATCGTCCAGCGTCACCGTGGCACCCGGCAGAAAATCAAAGAGCGTCTCAAGCGTGTCATGGAAGAAGGGCAGCCAATGCTCCATCCCCTGATGCTTGCGCCCCGCACTCACCGCCTCATAGAGCGGATCATCGGAACCCGCCGCGCCGAATTCCAGCCGGTAGTTCTGCCGAAACCGGGTGATCGCCGCCTCGTCGAGGATGATTTCGCTGACAGGCGCCAGCTCGACAACCTCCAGCTTTTCGGTCGTCCGCTGGGTCACCGGATCGAACCGGCGGGCGCCGTCCAGCGTATCGCCAAAGAAATCGAGCCGGACCGGGCCGCCCTCCCCCGGCGGATAGATGTCGATGATGCCGCCGCGGATCGCGTAATCGCCCGGTTCCATTACCGTGGGGCTTTGGCTGAAGCCCATGCGCACCAGGAACTGGCGCAGCGCCTCTTCATCCACGCGTGCGCCGACACGGGCCGTAAAGGCCGCGGCCCGCAGCACATCGCGGGCCGGCACGCGCTGGGTCGCCGCACTCAGCGTCGTCAGAATGACGAACCGGTCGGGCATCGCGCCATGGGCCAGTGCTGCCAGCGTCGCCATGCGCCGGGCCGAGATATCGGCATTGGGCGAAACCCGGTCATAGGGCAGGCAGTCCCAGCCGGGAAAGGTCAGCACCGGCAGATCGGGGGCGAAAAACCGCAGCGCCTCTGCCATGGCCGCCAGCCGCTTGTCATCGCGCGCAACGTGGACGACAGGGCCCGTGGCGCGGGCGACCTCGTTTATGATGAGCCGAGCGTCAAACCCTTCGGGTGCGCCGCCCACGAGAAAATGTCGGGGATCTGTCATATCATGCGCCAGATGGGTTGCCTGTCCGCTCCGTCAAGCGCCCAATGCGCCAAAGGTCATGTTCTGATACATGCCCCAGGTCGCGGTCACAAAGATGGACACGGTCCCGATCAGCTGGGTCACCAGGCGGTGGCGGCTCAGCCGCTGGCGCAGCACTTCACCGCGCGGCATCTCCCGCTCGATCCGGCTGGCGGTACGCAGGCTCAAAAGCGCCACCAGCGTCATCGGAAAGGCCAGCAGAAACAATGCCTGCGCGAATTCCAGCGCATAGACCCAGCCCAAGAGCACCAGCCCGGTAAGTCCGAAACTGACCAGACCCATGATCCACAGCCCAGAGACCCGCGCGATCATCAGCATCCGGTTGACATTGACCCGGACGATGGTTTCCAGATCCTCTTCGGCCTGACCACCCTTGCGGCGCGCCCGGACGACCATGTCGAACGGCACCCCAAGCACCCAATGGCTGGTTGAGGACCACACGACGGCAAGCGCGATCCAGAACCACAGGTTCGAGAACGATCGCATGTCGATCAGCTCGAACACTCCCTGATACCATTCCACAATAACGAACCCGCTTTGAATTGACGTGCCTGCGACCGTGATCCCAATGCCGGACCGGGCCTTGTAGCAGGCGCCAATCCATGCCACCCAATAGCAAAATGTGCAAGGAGATGCCGCGATGAAACCGACTGTCGCCCCGTTCCCGCTGACCCGGATGCGCCGGACCCGGCAATCGCCCGCAATCCGGGCGCTGGTCCGTGAAAACACGCTGACATCCGACGATCTGATCTGGCCGGTGTTCGTGCGCGATGGCGAGGGCATGGAGGAGCCTGTCAGTTCCATGCCCGGGGTCCTGCGCCGGTCGGTTGACAAGATCGTGGAGGCCGCGGCCGAGGCGCGCGATCTGGGCATTCCCGTGATCTGCCTTTTTCCCTATACCGATCCCGCGCTCAAGACCGAGGATTGCGCCGAGGCCTGGAACCCCGAGAACCTGTCGAACCGGGCCACCCGCGCGATCAAGGAGCAGGTGCCGGGTATCGCGGTGATGACGGATGTGGCGCTCGATCCCTACAACATCAACGGCCATGACGGGTTTGTGGAAGACGGCGTGATCGTCAATGACCGGTCCGTCGACGCGCTGGTCAAGCAGACCCTGTCACAGGCCGAGGCCGGGGCCGATATCATCGGGCCTTCGGATATGATGGATGGCCGGATCGGTGCGATGCGCCGCGCGCTGGAGGCTGAAGGGCATAAAAACGTGACGATCATGTCCTATGCCGCAAAATATGCCAGCGCCTTTTACGGGCCGTTCCGCGATGCTGTGGGGGCGTCCGGCGCGCTGAAGGGCGACAAGAAAACCTATCAGATGGACCCGGCCAATACCGACGAGGCGCTGCGCCTGATCGAGCGTGATCTGAACGAAGGTGCCGACATGGTCATGGTCAAACCCGGCATGCCCTATCTCGATATCTGCCGCCGCGTGAAAGACGGCTTTGGCGTGCCGACCTTTGCGTATCAGGTCTCGGGCGAATACGCGATGATCCAGGCAGCCGCCCAAAACGGGTGGATCGACGGGGAAAAGGCGATGTTGGAAAGCCTGATGGCCTTTAAGCGCGCAGGCTGCGACGGGATCTTGACCTATTTCGCGCCCGCGGTGGCCCGCCTGTTGCGCGATGGATGACGATATCGGGCCAAATGATGGCGAAAAACTGCCCAGTGGCCACCAGATATAGGTGACAGCCGCGCTCTGTACGCGTATATCTGCTCATAAGATCGGAAAGATCCGGCATTTTCACCCACAGGTAGACAAACAGGCAGATCATATGAGCACCCCCTCGATTTCGCGGCGCGCCTTTACACTGGCCGCCCTAGCAGGCGTGACCGTTACGGCGGCGTGCGGCAATGGCATCGGCTCGACCGGCGGGCCCACCATCGACGCCCGGGTCGACGCCACCCTGTCGGAGATGTACCGTGTCTATCCCAACACGCGGGAGCTGGCCGGCAAGGCGGCAGGGCTTCTGGTGATGCCTTTGGTGACAGAGGCCGGCTTGGGCTTTGGTGGCGGCTTTGGCCGCGGCGCGCTTCGGGTCAATGACGTGACGGTCGATTACTATTCGGTCGTCAAAGGTTCCGGCGGATTGCAGATCGGTGCCCAGCAATATGCGCATGTCCTTTTCTTCATGACCCAGGACGCGCTGAGCGAGTTTCGCAGATCCTCCGGCTGGGCAGCCGGCGCGGATCTGGAATATGTGATCAGCGACGAAGGGCAAAACCTGTCGGCCGATACCACCACCACATTGTCCCCGGTGCTGGCCGCGGTCTTTGGCCAGGCGGGCTTGCGGATCGGCGCAACCCTTGAAGGATCCAAATACACCAGGATCATACCCTGATCGCAAATTGGGTTCCGGGGTCGGTCCTTGCATCGCCCAAGACCCGCCAAGGAGCCGCCGCCCTTCGATCGGTATCTGCATCTCCGCGACCCGTTTTTTGTCACAGCAGACGGTTCGCGCCAGTCATTCGGCACGATCTGGGTCGAGACAAACCAGCTTAGGTGAGCCTGTTTGTCGAGGTGGCAGTTCTAGACAAGTGTCCTGCCACTGCGATTTATCAATGGGTTATAGACCACTATCCTATCGATACTGAGTTCCGTATTGCCTTTGGAAACAGAAACGCCGCTGACGAAGGGCTCGTCTTTGATGTCGTCGCCCAAAGCTGGATAGGGCTTGTCGGTTGTTAGCACGATGTCATAGATGCTCACGCTTTGGGTAAGCGATCCGTTCCTGGGGTTCTCAAGACAAAAGTTGGCCCTGTTCTGTTCCTGCGGAGTTGATCCATCATGGACCAGGGGCAAGGCAAAGGACACGCTCGGTGTTTCCGGCTTGGACAGATTGGTGGATGTCTGGGTCCAAATCTGCGTGCCGCTGTCGTATTGGATGAGATTGTGAAGCTCATCGCCCGCATCGACGACCATGACGTCACCCCCAACCCACGAACCAAGCAATTTCGATCCAACATATTGCCCTGAAATCCACCAGGATGCCGGGGCGGACACATGATTGGGGTTGGGATACGGTCCCTGACCGAATGTGAGGACAGGTTGCAGAACGCCGTTTCCGATCGGTTGATAGGTTGGCCCGGCGCCGGGTTGCAAGCCTGGCCAGGCAAAAATCACTCCGGGTGCCGGGCACTTGACCTGCGGAACACGTATCTTTGATTCCGAACTGATCCAGCCTGTTCCAATGGGTGTGTCTGTCTCGGTATATCGGTTTTTTGCCGACGGTTTGATATACCCATCTGCGAAATTCGCCGCGCCACCCCACCAGGGCTCGCCGGAAAAGAAAACCGCCTCATTCGCGTTAAACTGTCCGTGCGTTTCCAGATAGAACGGCGATGTGACAAAAAAGAAAAAGGTAATCTGATCCTGGGTTTCAGCAAATGCTTGCGCCGACTCCAGACTCATGCCCGATTTCTTGCAGACCATCAGAGCCCAATCTGCCTTGTCATACATCGCGACATCGGGGACCTTAAGCCACTGCATTCCCAAATCCTTTGTTTCTTGAAGTGAAACCCGGCCCGTACCAGAGCATATGGCGTATTTATTTTCCGAGTAAAACAACTTTGGATTGTATAATCAAGACAGATCTGCGTGGTGATCCATCGTGACGATTGATCTCTTGGCAGGTCGTCACCGCGGCGTGCCTGCGGGACACGCAGTGCCTTCAGAGCATGGCAGACGCACCAAAGACCCAAACACCACTGGCAGACCAATGTCGTTCCACGTGCCATCCTTTCGAAAGACATGTCCCTGCGCGCGCGGATTATCCATCAAGATGCACGGTCCTTTCTCTTGTGTTGTGGCGCCCTAGGTTGTAAAACAAACGAACGTTTGGTTGTGAAAACGCCGCTACCTCTGAGGAGACCGCAATGACCTCCGCGCTGACCGTGCCCGACCTGATCTATGATCCGTCCGATCCCGGCGTCATGGCCAATCCGTTTCCCGTATATGCCCGGCTGCGGGATGAAGATCCGGTCCATTGGAGCCCGTCGCTCAAGTCCTGGATCATCACCCGTTACCACGATGTGCGCGATATGCTCTTGTCGGATCATCTGTCGGTCAATCGTCTGGTGCAGTTCTATAGCGCCCTGCCCCCCAAGGAGGCGGCGTTGCTCAAGGACATCATCCATTACCTCAACCTCTGGCTTGCATTCCGCGATCCGCCAGATCACACGCGATTGCGCCGGATCATGCGGCATGCCTTTACCGCAAAGGCGATTGAGGACATGCGTCCCAACATCGAGGACATCACCGAGATGCTGTTGGACAGGATGGAGGCCAACGGTTCGGATCAAGTCGATCTGATCCGCGAATTTGCCCTGCAATTGCCGGCCTTCGTGATCATGGATCTTCTGGACGTGCCGCGCGACATGCTGGATGCGTTCAAGGAATGGTCCGACGATATGGCCGTCTTTATCGGCGGCGCGCGCAATTCGGGCGACAAATACGAGCGGGCCGCGCGCGGCTGTCAAAAAATGTCATCGTATTTCCGCGAGCTGATCGCGGAGCGCACGAAAACCCCCAAACCGGGGTTCCTGATGGATCTGATCAATGCCCGTGACGACGGCGACAAGCTGACCGATGACGAACTGGTGGCGACCTGCATTCTGATCCTCTTTGCCGGCCACGAGACCACGACCAATCTGATCGGCAACGCGACGCTCTTGCTGCTGCGCCATCCCGATCAACTGGCCCGCCTGCGCGCCGACGCCGCCTTGATCGACCGCGTGATCGAAGAGGTGTTGCGCTTTGATGGCCCCACGAACGCGCTCGTTCGTGCGGTTGCCCAGGATCATCAGCTCCACGGCAAGCATTTGCGTGAAGGCGAACGGGTGTTTGTGATGGTGAACTCCGCCAATCGGGATCCGCGCATGTTCGATCAGGCCGATACCTTTGACATTACACGCCGGCAGAACCGGCATCTGACCTTTGGGCAGGGCATTCACCTGTGCCTGGGCGCCAAGCTTGCGCGCGAAGAAGGGCGGGTTGCCGTGCAGGCGCTGATCACCCGGTTTCCCGATCTGGCGCTGGACCCCGACGAGGGGCCGGAATGGCTCGATGCGATGGTGCCACGCGGCACGCGTCGCCTGCCGGTGAGGCTTGGCTCATGAAGCGCGCTGTCTTTCATCGCCATGGCGATCCCGCGCGCGTGATCGAACTGATCGAGGCGCCTGATCCCCTGCCCGGTCCGGGCGAGGTGCGGGTGCGCAACGCGGTCATGACGATCAACCCGGCAGATCTTTTGTCGATCGAGGGGCGCTATGGCGCCGATCCCATCACCCTGCCCGCAACTCCTGGCGTGGGGGCTTGGGGACTGGTCGATGCGGTTGGCGAGGGTGTCCGCGGCCTGAGCGTCGGGGATGCGGTTCTGCCGGTGGGCGGCGGTCTTTGGGCCGATACGGTTGTCGTTCCTGAACGCATGGCCCCCAGGGCACCCGAAGGGGCGGATCCCGAACAGGCGGCAATGATGAGGGCCAATCCGGGTTCGGCCTATCTGATGCTCACCGATCTGGTGCCGCTTGAGCCCGGAGACTGGGTGATCCAGAATGCCGCAAATTCCAGCGTGGGGCGTATGGTGATCCGCTTTGCCCGCGAGATGGGGTTGAAGACGATCAACATTGTGCGGCGCGCCGATGTGGTCGACATGCTCAAGGCCGATGGCGCGGATGTCGTGGTTGTCGATGAGGGTCGGACCGACCTTGGCGCCACCCTATCCGAGGTCACGCAAAGCGCACCGAAACTCGCCCTCGACGCAATCGGGGGTGAGGCGACCGCGGCGCTGGCGGGGGTTGTCGCGAACCGCGGGGTGGTTGCGGTTTATGGATTGCTTTCGGGCGATGACAGCCGCGTGGGCGCACGGGATCTGGTGTTTCGCGACGTCCGGGTCCGAGGCTTTTGGCTGGCCGATTGGTACGCCACCGCAAGCGGCGAGAGCATGCGCGATCTGCATGCGGTCCTGGCGCGCAAGCTGGCCGATGGAACCATCCATTCCGAGGTTGAGGCGCGCTATCCCCTCAGCCGCGTCAAAGAGGCCGTTGCCCACGCCGCGCGGGCGGGTCGCACCGGCAAGATCATCCTGACAGGAGACGACAATGCGTGACGTCTATGTACTCGCCACGTCCTGCACCGCCTTTGGTAAACGCCCCGGCGACGGGTTCAAGGACCTCACGCGTGAGGCGTATTTGGCCTGTCTGGCCGATATCGGCTGGGAAAACGGCGACGCCATCGAACAGGCCTGGTTCGGCAATTGCGGCATGGGCAGCTTTGAACAGCGCAATATCCGCGGGCAGGTCTGCCTGACACCGCTGGTGCGCGAGGGGCTCTTTCCCGAACGCGTGCCCACGATCAATGTCGAGGGCGGCTGTGCCACGGCGTCCATGGCGTTCCATGGCGCGTGGAAGGATGTGGCCTCGGGCGATATGGAGGTCTCCCTCGCCATTGGGGTCGAGAAAACCTTCGTCCAGGGCGACCCCGCCCGCACGCTGGAGATTTTCGAAGGCGGGATCGACCAGCTCGACCCGCAGGAATGGCACGCGTATTACGCCAAACGCGGCGCGGAAGCCGGAAAGCCCTTTGACCCGAATGGCGGCGGCGGCACGGTGTTCATGGACACCTATGCAATGCAGGCCGCATGGCACATGAAAACCCATGGCACCACCCAGGAGCAGATCGCGATTGCCGCCTCCAAGAACCATTGGCACGGCTCAATGAACCCGCTGGCGCAATACCGGTTCGAAGTCTCGGTCGAGGAGGCGCTGGCGGATCGGGAGGTCTCCTATCCCATCACCCGCTCAATGGCCGCGCCCATTGGGGACGGTGCCGCAGCGGCGATCCTGGTGTCTCAAGCTGTCCTCGACCGTCAGCCAAAGGAGGTGCGCGACCGGGCGGTCAAGGTGCGCGGATCCGTCCTGACGGGGGGCAAATACCGCGATCCGCATGAGCCGGGCCTGAGCCGGGTCGCGGCGCAAAAAGCCTATGCCAAATCCGGTCTGTCCCCGGCGGATGTCGACCTTGTCGAAGTGCATGATGCGACCTCATTCTGTGAAATCTACCAATTGGAGATGCTGGGCTTTGCCGAGGACGGACAGGGCGGAAAGCTGGTCGAGAGCGGGGCAACCAAGCTGGGCGGGCGGTTGCCGGTCAATCTCTCGGGCGGGCTGGTCTCCAAGGGACACCCGGTGGGGGCGACGGGCCTCTCGATGATCCACGAGTTGACATTGCAACTGCGCGGCGAAGCGGGTGCGCGCCAGGCGGGGACCGCGCGTCTTGCTCTGGCCGAAAACGGCGGCGGTGTGATCGGGTTCGACGAGGCGGCCTGTTCGGTCATCCTGTTGGAAGCTCGGCAATAAGACGCATCGCACTGCCTTCGCACCGGGCCGGTGCGGCCCTTGCACATCGGTCCTTGTGACAACTGGATTTCCGCTTGCCGTCGGAGGTGAGATGCCAGGCAATTCGCGCGGCCGCCCCCTTTCAGGGATTATGGGTCGTCGGTGATCCTGCGAGAGCCATCTGCTCCTTGGGCGAGCAATCGCGCGGCGTCTTGCTGCACCATCAGATCGCAAAACAGCGTGCGTTCCAGCGCATGGCCGTCCTGGGATCCGGCGTTGGCCAAGCGGATCAGTCTTTTGATATGTGCCGCAGCCCGCGCGGGCTTTGCCGCCATCCGATGTGCCAGCACCAGCGCCTCGGCTCGCGCATCCGGAACACAGGATATCGCCAGGCCCGTACCGACCATGTCATCCGGGCCAAGCGTGTCGCCGGTCAGGGTCATCCGCAATGCGCGAGACAGACCGACAAGCTGTGGCAGGCGCTGGGTTCCCCCGGCGCCCGGCAGGATACCCAGGTTGATCTCGGGCAATCCAAACTCATATGCCCCCTCCTCCACGATGCGCAGATCGCAGGCAATCGCGGTCTCGAACCCGCCCCCCATCGCGGTGCCGTTCAGGGCGGCGATATAGATTTTTTGGCTCTCTTCCATCTGGCGCAGGGTCTGATGAATGGTCCCTTCCCGCACCGGCCTGTCCATCGTAAATGTCATGCCGCGCGCGGCCATCGACGCGGCTTGCGGCGCCAGAACCTTGAGATCGTAATGCCGGATAAACACCCCCGGCGTACCTCCTGACAGAACGCAGGCGCGGATCGCGGGGGTGGCCTCGACCTCCCCAATGGCCGCCAGAAAAGCCTCCTCCATCGCACGGTCCATGAACCCCTCGTCGGGATTGGCAAAGACGATCTGCGCGACCGCGCCATCCATCTTTACGCTGACGGTTCCGCTGCTCATGCCACACTCCTTGATTAAGGCCAAAGCTTAGGGATTTGCCGGTCGAAATTCAAACAAACAATCGGTAGACTGCCCGCCAAAGCAGTCGTCGAGAGGACCGACATCGTGGGAGCGTCTGAGGCAGACAACACAGCCGACCGCCCGGCCAGGGGCACCCGCCGCAACAAACGTGAGGAGGTCTTGCAAAAGGCAGCCATACTCATTGCGCGGCAGGGATTCGATGGCACATCCATGCGCGACATCGCGGCGGCGGTGGGCATGTTGCCGGGGTCGCTCTATTATCATTTCCCCTCCAAGGAAGACATGCTGATCGCCATTCATGAGCGTGTGGTCACCGACATGACAGATCGTGTCATCGCGGCGATAGAGGGTGTGGAGGATCCTTGGGAACGTCTGGAAAAAGCCTCGGTCGCGCATTTGGTGGCGCTGTTGGAGGCCGGCAATATGGTCTCGATCATCTCGCCCAATTTCCCGGCCGACCGCGAAGAGCTGAACACGATCCTCAAATCGCATCGCCGCGCCTATGAACGTTTCTACAAAGGGCTTTTTGATGCGCTTGATCTGCCTGCGTCGGTCGATCGGGGATTGTTGCGTCTTCAGCTCTTGGGGGCGCTGAACTGGGTGCCGGTCTGGTACGATCCCGATCATCCAACCGGCCCGGACGAGATTGCCCGGACCTTTGTGCGCTCAATCTGCAAGGGATCCCAGCCGGATTGAGGAACGGCGCCTCGGCGCGCGCCGTTCCAGGGCCACGGCCCTATTTGGTGAACGCAAACGCGCCACCGCGCAGACGTCCCCCTCCCAACATCTCGGCCACCTCGATCCGGTCGAGCGCTGAACCCTCCGGACCAGAAATCTCGACCGCTACCGGTTCGGCAGGGCAAAAATCGCCGACAAACGGGATTTTCAACAGATCGAGCCCGTCTCCGCCACCCGCAACGCCGACATAGTTCAGCGACCCCGCTGCCGTGACACAGTCACCGCCGGGTTTGACGGTGAGGGTAATCGTACCTTGGTCGTCACCGCCGGTTCCGGTCCAGGTGCCGCCGGTTCCGGTCCAGGTGCCGCCGGTTTCGCTCTGACTGGCGTCGCCGGTCCCGACATCCGAGAAGAAATGCGTCCGCATCGCGGCGGCGACCTTGGGATCGGGCCCGTACCAGCCCCCGAGGATAAAGCGCGCGGATGCGCCGACCGAAGAGTCCCATCCCGTCACATCGACATAGGCATAGGCCGCACTGTAGGGCGACAGGCCGAAACCGCCATCGGCGGTATAGACGTTCAACCCCCCGGTCAGCCCGTCCACCGCAACAACGCCGTCCGGCAGCAGGCCGTCAAGGCTGGCGGCGTCCCATTTGACGGCGATCGTCACCGTATTTGCGCCGGTCATCAGATAGGGCGGCGGCGGCGCGACCTGGTCTGCCGTGACCATCGGCGCGGATAAACCGGATATCACCAGGGCCGCGCAGGCCACCTTTGCGGAAAAACGCTTCATTCAGATCTCCTCCCTTGATGCGGCGCGCGCCCCTTTCCCTGCACAGGCCAAGGCCCCGTCAGGTCGCCGCACTTTCCCAATAGGGGGCGCGAAGCTCTTTTTTGATCACCTTGCCAAGCGCGTTACGCGGAAACGCCTCGCGCAGTTCGACCCCGACCAGACGTTGGGTCTTGGCAAGCCGCGCATTGGCCCAGCTCTGGATCGCCTCAGGATCGGGCACGGCGCCGGCTGCGGGGATGACCAGTGCCAGACAGCTCTCCCCCCATTTTTCGTGCGGGACCCCGATGACCGTGACATCCATCACATCCGGGTGCTGTCCCACGATCGCCTCGACATCGGTGGGAAAGACATTGAAACCGCCCGAAATGATCATGTCCTTCTTGCGGTCGATGATCTTGAGAAACCCGTCCTCGTCCAAAAGACCGATATCGCCCGAGCGGATAAAGCTGCGCCCCCGCTCATCGCGCCAGATCAGCGCGGCGGTTTGGGTGTCGCGCTTGTTGTATTGCTGCATGATGCCGGCGCCATAGCCTGCGATCTCTCCGGCCTCGCCGCGCGCAAGCTCGGTGCCGTCCTCATCGAGGATCCGCACCTCAAAGCCCAGAACGGGGGTACCGACCGTGTCGAATTTCGCCGCGTGCTGATGCGGTTTGAGCAGGCTGGCGAACCCTTCGGAGAAGCCATAAAGCTCATAAAGACCGGGGGAAATCCGCTCGATGATCTGACGTTTGGTGTTGCGCCGCAGCGGAGAACCGGCCGACAGCACAGTGCGCAGGCTACTCAGATCCGCGCCCTCCAGCTCGGGCCGCTCCAGCACCATAAGGTATTGCGCGGGCACCATGAAGGTGTGCGTGATCCGCTCCCGCTCTACCAGTTCAAGGAACCGCGCGGCGTCAAAGGCGGGCATCACATGCAGCGTACCGCCCGCAAACAGGATCGGCAGCATCATCAGCCAGGTGCCGTTGGAGTAAAGCGGTGTCGTGGTCAACGCGCGGCTGTCAGAGGTAAAGCCCATCTCGACCGCGTTGGAAAACGCCCAGTGCAGGCGCGCACGGTGGGTCTGCAGAATGCCTTTGGGCAGTCCGGTCGTACCCGAGGAATAGATGATGTTGAACGGATCTGTCAGCGCGTGACGGATATCGGGCACAGTGTCGGGCATGGTCTGATAAATCCCCTTGAGATCGCGCCACCCTTCAGCCGCAAACCCATGTGCGATCCAGGTCGCGATCCCGTCCACCCGGTCGCGCAGGGGGATCGCCCGTTCGGCGAAATCGTCCGAGACGATGGCGGCCACCGCGTCGCAATCGGCCAGCAGATGTTCCAGCTGTTCGCCTGTGAGCAGGCCCGAGAGTGGCACGACACAGGCCCCTGCCCGCACCGCGCCAAAGAGGCATTCCAGCATTTCGGGCGAGTTGCCCATCATGACCGCGACGCGGTCGCCCTTGTCCACGCCCGCGTCAATCAGCGCATGCGCGACCCGGTTGATATTGCCGACAAACGCGCCCCAGCTGCGCCGCTGATCGCCGCAGAGAATGGCGTCCTTATCCGGGTAATGCCGGGCATGGGTCGCGAAAAGATCGGGAAGGTAGACCTGTGGATCGTCAAGCCTGTCGGTCATGTCTGTCTGTCGTCCTTGTTCGGGACCCGGGGCCAGCGCGGGTGTGCCCCCCGGATCCGGGCATTGTTGTCTCGGCTGGAAAGCGGATCCCCCTCGATCCGATTGCACCTGATGTGACAGGTGTCGCACAGCGATGGCGATTTCTCTCTCCCTGCGGGCGAGAATAACCTATATGAAGGAACATGCCAAACGATTGTTTGGTGAAGTGAGAAGGAGGCAAACCTCATGTGGCCTGACAAGACAGATGGACCCGCCCTGCGCACGCATCTGAGAGAGCGGCTGCGATTACCTCTATTCGTGGCGCCCATGTTTTTGATCTCGGGCCCGGATCTGATCGTTGCGTCGGCCCGCGCCGGGGCGCTGTCGGCGTTTCCATCGGTGAATGCGCGCAGCCCGCGCGATCTCGACGCATGGCTCGACCGGCTCAACGCCGCGGCCGCCGAGCAGCCCGAGGCCGCCCCCTGGGGCGTGAACCTGATCGTGCACCGGTCCAATGCGCGGCTGGAGGAGGATCTGGCCGCGACGGTGCGCGCGCGCGCACCATTGGTCGTGGCCTCTGTGGGGGCGCCGGATATCGTGGCAGGACCGGTGCATGACTATGGCGGGCTGGTCTTTTCCGATGTGGCCAGCCTGCGCCACGCGCGCAAGGCCGTCGCGGCGGGTGCCGACGGTCTGGTGTTGCTGACCGCAGGAGCCGGCGGCAATACCGGCTGGCTCAACCCCTTTGCCTTTATCGCCGAAACGCGGCGCTTCTTCGACGGGCCGATTGCCGTGGCAGGCGCCATCGGGTCGGGCCGCGCGCTGCATGCGCTGGAGGTGCTGGATGCCGATCTGGGATATGCCGGCACGCCTTTCATAGCCACCCATGAAAGCCTGGCCCGGCCTGGCCACAAGGACATGGTCACGCGCACGGATGCCGATGGCGTGACCCTCAGCGACCTGGTCACGGGGATCCCCGCCAATTTCGCGCGTGAAAGCCTGATCGCGGAGGGCATTATCGCGCCGGACGGCGCGCCGCTGCATCGCGGGTCGCTGGATGTGGGATCGTGGAAATCGGTTTGGAGCATGGGCCACGGAGCCGGTGGCGTTGATGATGTGCGCGGAACGGCCGAGCGGATCGATCAGTTGCTGACGGAATGGCGCGCGGCGCGCCAGCACATGGCTCGGCCCGGCAGTTGAGGACGGCGATGACGCCACCGGCCCGGGCCGCACCCGATCAGATCTTGCGCTCCAGACCCTCCCAATAGGGGGCGCGCAGCACCCGTTTGAGCACCTTTCCGGTGGCGTTGCGCGGCAGGCTTTCGCGTATCTCCACCGATTTGGGTGCGCGCAGACTGCCCAGCCGGGATTTGCAGAGCGCGATCAGATCCTCGCCGTCGACCTCGGCATCGTCGCAAAGCTCGACCAGCGCCTTGACGGCCTCCCCCCAATCGGAATCGGGCACGCCGATGACAGCCGCTTCGATCACAGCCGGGTGAGACAGGAGTACCCGCTCGACCTCTGCCGGATAGATATTGAAGCCGCCGGAAATGATCATGTCCGTCTTGCGGTCCACCAGCGTGACATAGCCCCCCGCATCCACCACGCCGATATCGCCGGTCAGATACCACCCGTCCCGAAACGCCCCTGCCGTGGCCTGCGGGTTGGCCTCATAGCCCGGTGTCACGCCCCAGCTTTGAATCGCCACCTCGCCCGGCGTGCCGACGGGCTGTTCGCGTCCCGCCTCATCCTGCACGGCGACCTGCCGCAGGAGGGACGGGCGTCCGACGGATATCAGCCGCCGATCCCATTCCGGGCCGTCATCGGGGCGATGGTCCTGCGGCGGCAGGAACGCGATCGGGCCCAAAGCCTCGGCCTGACCGTAGAAATTGCTCATCACCGGACCGAACGCGGCAATGGCCTCACGCAGCTTTTGCGGAGCCATCGGGGCCGCGGCATAGACAAACCGGTGCAGGCTGGAATAGTCGTGCTGCTCCCGCGTTGGCGCGGCCAGCATCCGGTAGATCAACGTCGGGGGAAGAAACAGGATTTCCGCCCTCTCCCGCTCAATCGCGGCCAGAATATCCTCCGGCTCGGTGCTGTCCATCAGGATATGCGTGCCGCCGGTGATGGTGAGCGCGAAAAGAAACGTGCCCGCGAAATGGGTCATCGGAGCCACGACCAGATGGCGTTTGGGTCCATGCACCTCAAGGGCATGCAGCATATCCATCGACGCGATCAAATTGGTCAGATGCGTATGCCGCACACCCTTGGAGCGCCCCGTTGTGCCGCTGGTGGAATAAAGCGTCCAGAGGTCTTGGGGAGTGTGCGGCACGGCGCGGGCGACGGTCCCTTCGGGCGCCATCCACTGCGCCATCGCATCGTCGTCGCCGTCCCGGTCGATGCAGATCGCCCGTGCAATCCCGGGGCAATGGGCCCGCACCTCAGCCACCTCATCTGCAAAGCCAGAGTGATAAAAGAGCACCGCGACCCCATTATCCCTCAGGATCTGCACATTTTGCGCGACCGCGTTACGCGCATTCACCGGCACCATGACGCAGCCCGCGCGAAACAGGCCGAACATCGCCTCAAGCCCGCGCCAGTCATTGGGCAGGTAGACACCCACCCGCGTGCCCGGCCCAAACCCATCCCGCTCAAGCGCCGCCGCGATCCGGTGCGTGGCGTCCCTGCTCTGGGCATAGCTGCGCGTCACGATCCCTTGTTTGACAAAGACGCTGTCGGGGTCGCGTCTGGCGGAGCGGTCGAAAAAGTCGATCAGGCGCATGACCGGATCATCCCATCGTATCGGGCAGGAACGTGGCAATCACCGGGAAGGCAAGCAAGAGGCCCAGGATCACCATCTCGATCATCAGAAACGGTGTCACGCCCCGAAAGAGCTGCCCGGTCCTGACCCGCCCATCGGCGGAGGCCAGCACCGCATACAAGTTCAGCCCCACGGGCGGAGAGATCGCCGCGATCTCGATCAGTTTGACCACGATGACCGCGAACCAGATCGGATTGATGCCCAGCGTCTGCGAGATCGGAAAGAGGAACGGCATGGTGATCACCAGCAGCGAGACCGAATCCAGAAACATCCCCAGCAGCAGGAAGAGGATAACCGTCATCACCAAAAACCCGGTCACACCCAGTTCTGCCGCCTGCACCAGGCTGCGCAGATCGCCGATAAAGCCCGAGATCAGCAGGAACCGGCTGAAGATCAGGCCCGCGATCACAATCAGAAAGATCATCGCGGTGATCCGGGCGGATTCGAGCAGCGCCTCCCATAGATCCGACCCTGCAAGCCGCCGCATCGACAGCGCGATCAGCAGCGCGCCCGCCGCCCCGACCGCACCCGCCGCCGAGGGTGGGAAAAGACCCGAATAGATGCCGCCCATCACAAGCGTCATCAGCAAAAGAACACTCCATACCTTGCTGAGCGCGCGGAACCGGTCGGGCCAGGTCGGCTGTTCGGTCAGGTCTGGCGCCCAGTGTGGACGGAATTGCAGAAAGATCCGGATCCCGACCATATAGCCAGCAGCCGTCAGAACCCCGGGCAGGATGCCCGCGATCAGCAATGCGCCCACCGGCTGACCGGTCAAAAGCGCGAAAAGCACCATCGCAATCGACGGCGGGATCAGCCCGGCAAGCGTGCCGGCCGCCGCGATACATCCCGCCGAAACGCCGGGATCATAGCGAAACCGCAGCATTTCGGGCAATGCCATGCGGGTGAAAACGCCCGACGCGACCACGGTCGAGCCGGAAGCCGCGGCAAAGCCCGCCTGCGCGACGATTGTCGCCATAAAAAGGCTGCCGCGCACCCGGCTGAGCATCGCCTGGGCCGCGGCATAAAGATCGCCGATGATGCCTGCGCGGCCGGCAATCGCCCCCATCAGAACGAACATCGGAACCACCACAAACGTATAGTCGCTGGCCAGCGTGTAAGGCGTCGTCTTGAAGGTGGTCAGCAGGAAGGACGGGCCGACGCTGAAGTAAAGCCCCGCCGCCGCGACCCCGGCCAGCGCAAAACCCACAGGCACACCGATGGCCAACAGCACCAGAAGAATGACAAAGGCCACGCCGCCTTGCTCAAATCCGCCCATCTGACTTACTCGTCCCGTCCGGGGCCGCGCCAGGCCTGGAGAAGAAAGACGCTGATCGTGATCGCCGCGCCGACGGCGCAGGCCAGTTTGGCAGGCCAGATCGGATATCCCAGCGTCGCGGCCGATGCCTCCCAGATCCCCACACTGTCGATGGCCATGTCAACCGCGCCATAGGCGATGAGGCCAAAAACCCCCAAACCGATGACCTGGCTGAGCCACCAGCCGAGCAGACGCAAGGCGCGCGGCATGAACGGCAGGAAAAGATCGACGCGGATATGATCGCGGCGCCGCTGCACCAAGGGCCAGGCCAGAAAGATGGCTGCCGCGGCCAATGTGCCCGACATGTCGACCTTGAAGGACAAAAACGTGCCAAAGACCTCGCCCGAGACGATATCGGCGGCCCCGACCAGCATCACGACAAAAAGTGTAACGGCACACACCCCCAGCGCCACGCGTTCCACCAGTGTCGCACCTGCGACGCGCAGTGACGGGGGCCCGCCCTCAGGCGCGCCCCCATCTGTCATTTTCGTCTCTGCCGTCACTGGGCAAAGCTTTGGGCGGCCTCGCGCTGCAGCGGTACGATACCGGCGATGGCATCGCCCATTCCGGCCTCGGTCATCCGTTCTTCCCAGACAGAAATCATGTCCGGCGACTTGGCGATAAACGCCTCCATATCGGCCAGTTCGATCATCTGTCCGCCCGCTTCGGCGACAGCGGCATAGGCTTCTGCCTCGGCCCCTTCGAGCCATTCGAGATCCTTGGCCATCGCCTCTTGTGCCACTTCGGTCATCAGGCTGCGCACGTTTTCAGGCCAGGAATTCCATCTGTCCGCAGGCGCATAAATCTGGAACGTGGTAAACGTGCCGGTGTTGATATCCGACACATAGGGCGCCACCGATTGCAGCGAGAAGAACGGCACCCATTCGATGGGGCCAAAGTTGCAATCCAGCGTGCCGCGCTGAAGCCCTTCGCGGATTTCCGGCGCCTGAACGCGGGTGGGCACCATGCCATAGGCCTCCATCCAGATCGGGACATAGGCCCCGCCCACGGCGCGGACCCGCAACCCTTCAAGGTCGGACATCCGGTTGATCTGCTTGTTGCAGGTCAGCCGATAAGGCGAGGTCACCGTCCATTTGATCGGATGCAGGTTCAACGCGTCCAGTTCGGCCCGTGTCGCATCGGCGGCATAGACCTCTCCGGCAAGTTTCTGCGCTGTTGCGGCATCCGCCGACACGCGGTTCAAAAGACCCGCCGCGACCGAGGTCATGGGCATCTCGGACGCATGTACCGCTTGGGCAAACACGCCCAGATCGACCGCGCCAGAGGACACCAGGTTCTTGATCTCCAACAGACCGCCCAACTGGCCGGACCAGAACATCTCGATCTGGATTTTACCACCCGAGCGGCGCTCGACCTCTTCGGCCCACCATTTGTCCCATTGGACCGCGGGCCAGGTCTCAGGCAGCGGATGCGCCATGCGCAGGCTGACTTCCGGATACTCTTCGGCCGTGGCTTGATAGGCCGCCAATGCGATTGCTGCGGCGCCTGCCGCCCGAACGATTGTTGTGAACATGCCATCCTCCCTCTTGCAGTTCAAGGTGCCCTGTCCCACCGCGCTGTGCGATCCTCCCCAGAGCCTAACCTAACAATCGTTTGGTTTTGTAGAAAGTCAATAGACACATATGGGACAGGACCGTTCCTCAGCTGACGTTTTGGCGGCTCCAGTCACGTTTGATCTTCTTGGCCAGGCTCCATTTGTGCACTTCGGTCGGCCCATCATAGATGCGAAACGCGCGCACTTCGCGAAACACCTGTTCGACCATCGTATCGGCTGTGACACCCTGCCCGCCCATGCATTGCACGGCCCGGTCCGCGACCCGCATCAGCGCCTCGGACACCGCGACCTTGGTCATGGAGCTTTCGGTCGTGCCACGCGCGCCGGTATCGAGCACATCGGCACACCAATAGGTCATCAGCTCGGCCTGTTTGAGGTCCATCATGTTTTCGGCCAGCATGAAACCGACGCCCTCATGGTCGATCAGATGCTTGCCAAAGGCCATCCGCCGATTGGCATAGTCCGAGGCGATCTCCTGCGCGCGAATGCACGCCCCGAGCCAGCGCATGCAATGCGACAGCCGCGCGGGCGAAAGCCGCACCTGCGCGTATCTAAAGCCCTCGCCGGGCTCGCCCAGCATCTGATCGGCGGGCAGGCGCAGGTTGTCGATGCTGACCACCGCATGACCGCCGGGCATCGAATTGTCGATCGTGTCCATCACCCGCTCGATCCGGATCGCGGGGTCGGGCAGATCGACAAGGAACATGCACGCGCCTTCCTCCGCCTTGGCCATCACGATGCCCACTCCGGCCCCTTCGGCCCCGGTGATATAGGCCTTGCGCCCGTTGATCACCCAATGGTTGCCGTCCTGAACGCAGGTCGTCTGCATCATCATCGGATCGGAGCCCGCGCCGCCCTCTTCAGCCGGTTCGGTCATAAAAAAGGCCGAGCGTTTGTGGCCGGCGATCATCGGATCCAGAAACCGTTCCTTCATCTCGGGCGAGCCGACCTTGCCAATCAGGAACATATTCCCCTCGTCGGGGGCGGCGGTATTGCAGGCCAATGGTCCCAGGATCGACAGGCCTGACCGGATCAGCACGGCCGCCGTTTCCCGCTGGGTCAGGTGATCCCCATCCTCCAGGATATGCGGTGTCAGCACACCTGCCTTCCGGGCCAGATCCTTAAGCTCGGTCGCCATTTCGTCGGAGGGGCCGTGAAAGCCCATACGTGGGTCCTTTTCATAAGGCACAACGGTCTCGCGCACGAAGGCCTCGACTTTGTCGGCCAGCATCAGGGCCCGATCCGACAGACCCGCCCGCTCCATCTGTGCGCTCATTTCGGCGCCATCCGGATCGCCCCGTCGAGCCGGATCGTCTCGCCATTCAGCATCGGATTTTCGATGATCGCGCGCACCATCCGAGCATACTCGGCCGGATCGCCCAGGCGGTTGGGGAACGGCACTTGCGCACCGAGCGAGGCCTGCGCCTCTTCGGGCAGCGACTCCAGAAGCGGCGTCAGGAAGAGCCCCGGCGCAATGGTCATCACCCGGATGCCGTGGCGCGCAAGCTCGCGCGCGATGGGCAGCGTCATGCCCACCACACCGCCTTTCGAGGCCGCATAGGCCGCCTGCCCGATCTGGCCGTCGAACGCCGCGACCGACGCGGTATTGATGATCACACCGCGCTCCTCACCCAAGGGCTCGGCCTTGTGCAGTGCGGCGGCGACTTTCGACAGAACGTTGAAGCTGCCACACAGATTGATGTTGATCACTTTGTTAAAACCATCGAGCGAAGCCGCGACCCCGTCGCGGTCGACCACCTTAGCGGGCGGCCCGATGCCGGCGCAATTGACAAGGATGCGCGCGGCGCCATGCAGCCCTTCTGCGGCGGCAATGGCCTCCTCGACCTGGCTGCTGTCGGTGACGTCGACCTTGTGGAAGGTCCCGCCGATCTGCTCTGCAAGCGGTGCACCAAGTGCTTCGTTCAGATCGAAGACTGCCACTTTGGCACCTGCATCTGCCAGACCCTTGGCGGTTGCCCCACCCAGGCCCGATGCCCCCCCGGTGACAATCGCTGCTGCTCCCTCGATTCGCATTCTGACCTCCCAATTTGTCGAATGCGAAAAGTCTTAACGCGGGTTTCGGGAAATCAAAACCACTGTTCTAACGATTGTTTGGTTTGGCCGTCCGGCATCTGCCACGGGCCCACCATTGGGGTGAACCGCCCGATGCACGGCAAGCCGCAGCGTTCGGGCTTCTTGTGTGGCGGCATATGCGATGATGAGATTTGGCCGGTCGGTGTCAGGGCGCGGCTGACGAGATGCGCAGATGTCCATCCAGCAAGGGGAACGCCTGGAGCCCCTGTGCCGGATTGGGTACATCGGGCCTTGCCCAGGCTTTGCAACGGATGTGCAAATCCTGTCATCGGCGCTGTAAATCAGAGTCGCAACCAATGTCAGCGGCCCTTACTCAGTAGGGTCCAGAGTGGTTTTGCCACCGCAGAGGTGCGGCGCTCACCCAGATCCACACCAGCCACCTGCCCGGTCACCTTCTCACAAACCGGACACAAGCGACCTCACAAACCGGACACAAGCGACGGCTTCGTCTCGGCGGCTCACCGTCGCAAAGGCCCAGTCTTGCGGCGGTGCGTGCACGGGGACCTTCCGGTGATGCGGGAGACTACGTGGCGCGTGGCTTGGCGGTTTTCCATCCGACCGACGGCCCTCGCCAGAGTTCGGGCAACCCGACCCCAAACCCTGCGACCATGCCACGCAGCGCCGCGATCAGTCGCGTGCGCTGACGACTGAGCAGGCCCGGTGCGGGATCGTTGGACAGAACAGCGCGTGACAGTTGACGGAGTTCACCGAACATCAGCCCTGTTGTCGCAGCAGCACCGTTTCAAAATGGCCGCCGCCTCCTCGGTATCGGACATGCTCCCGCGCAAAGGACGGCCCCCTCTTTCGCATGGTCGGGATCAAACGACCCATCTGTCCCAATCTCGCCCGTCCGCAAGCGTAGGGAGCGGGACGGCAACAGGGCCGAATGTCCACAGGCAATGGCCAGAGCCGGTTGAAAGCCAAGCGCTCCTGCCTCACCGCAAGACGCGGTTGATGGGGACTTGCTCGTCTTGGGACGTCCATGAGCCTGATGACACCGTCTTGGGAGGATCCAAAGCACCTCTGCGCATTTGTCCGGCCTGTCCCGGGCCACAAACTGATTTCCAAACCTCCAACATCACCGGTCTCTATGCCCGTGGGATCAGGCGCGGTAGGGCCCATCAGCCTTGGAAATACCGCGCGGGGCGATGGTAGCCAGGGGCTGACGGACCGCGCTGGCCATCGCGGACGCATGGGCCGCGGCCCGAACACACCTATTCGGCTGCAATGCCACCACGTGGAGGCATCACGTTTACCTCCGTCATGCCGAACATGGAAACGGTTTGAGCCAACCGCTCGGCCTCCATCATCAACCCACCGCTTGCTGTGTCTGCATTGCTTGCGACAGCGGCGTTTTTCTGGGTCGCGGTATCCAGTTCACGCATGCCCACGTTGATTTCGTTCATTCGCTGGGTCTGGTTTTGAACCTCGGTGGTGATCTCGGATACCAGCGTGCCAAGATCATTGATTTGGTCCAGCACCGCGCGGATAGACTCGCCCGTGGTGGTAACAAGGCGCGATCCTTCCGACACCTGCTGCATATTGCCTTGGGTCAGATTGCGGATCTCGGCGACTGAATCGGATGCACGTTGCGCAAGACCCCGCACTTCTGTTGCAACGACCGCAAAGCCTTTTCCGGCATCCCCTGCGCGCGCAGCTTCGACCCCGGCATTCAAAGCAAGAAGATTGGTCTGAAACGCGATATCTTCGATCAGATCGACGATCTTATCAATTTCCTCGGATGCCTTCTCGATCAGGCCGATGGCCGCGACCGCCTTGTCAAGCTCCTGGCCGCTGCGGCGCGATACCTCTGTGCTTTTCGTGGCAAGCTGATTGGCTTCGATGACGCGTTCCGAGACGTTTTGACCGCTGCGATTGAGTTCTTCCAGTGCGGCGGCGGTTTCTTCGAGGGTCGCGGCCTGCAACTCGACCCGCCTGGACAGATCCGACGAAATCGTGCCGACCTCGCTGGCCGATCCGCGCAGGTTTCCGGCCACCCCGACGATTTCGCCCATTGCGCCGGACAGGTTATGCGCGACCGCGTCGAAGTTTCGTCTCAGGCCTTCGTACTCCTCCGGAAAGCCCGAGTTCTCCCCAATCCGGTGGGAGAGATCGCGGTTGGCCAGACGCTCAAGCCCCTCCTGTAGCCGCAAAACCGCCCTGTCCTGGCTGGCACGTTGTGCCACCGCGCTCTGCTCGGCCTCTGCCGCAAGAGCCAGTTTCTGGCGAAACTGATCCACACTGCGCGCAAAACTGCCAATGCCGTCTGGGCGCGCTGTATAGGGCACAATGGTGTCAAATTCCTTGTCCCGAATGGCATTGACAGCGACCTCGAGCGTTTGAATCGGCCTCAGCATGAACCGCAAGGCCAGCACAGTCAGGCCAAGTGCAACCAACAACCCGCCGCCCACCATGGCCAACCCCTGGATCAACATCGTGGTAATCGCCGAATTCACCGCCTTCTTGGCGACACCGACGTAAAGGATCCCCACTGGATCGCCCGCAGCCGTCGCGACAGGGACATAGGTGGTGAAATACGCCTTGCCCAGAATAACGGCCTCACCCCGGAACTTCTGACCTTCGAGCATTGCAGAATAGACCGGGTTCGATTGCCCCAACACCGTGCCGACCGCGCGGGCACCATCGTCTTTGATGATGTTTGTCGTGCGCCGCACAAAATCCCGCAATGCAGGATCCCACACAAAGACTGTCGCGGTTTCGCCGGAAATCGAGCCGACGGTGTCGATCAAGTCATGGGATTCAAAGTCCGCGATGGACTGGGCCGTTACCCTCACCACATCGCCGTTCGCTGCGGTGGTCACATCGAGGTCCTGAAGGCCCGCCAACTCGTTTACGAGGATCTTCATCGACATGGCTTGCCGGTTCTCGGCAGCATCCATCAGCGCGGCTCTGGACTGACTGAACAAGACGATAAAGAGTGCGGCCGCCAAGCTGCATAACAGCAGTCCGACGCCCATTCCGATCTGAAAACCAAGTCTGTTGAAAGCGTTCTTCATGGGTCACCCAATCTGTCATTTTGCTCTTGCCTACGGCAGCGTCTCTGAACAAACGGTTATGAACGCCAATGCTGACAGGCAAAACTTGCGAACAATTGAATGAAGATGAAAGCGCCGAACGCGTTCTACCGGTCTGTGTGATCGGATCACCGATAAAGCGCCCCGACCCGGCACAGCCTGGCAAGCCCGTCGACCGTCACGAGCATCGACGTTGATGTAACCGACGTTTCGGGGGCCAGGACAGGACGGTGAGGAACAAGATCCCCTACCCGCCCGGCAGACTAGTCATAGGTGTTCGACACGCTGATTTTCTCGCCGTTTTCGCGTGTGATCTCACGGGCATAGAGCTCGTTCATCACAAGACTGTCATCCATGATGCCCTCGATCACAATCCGTTCACCGGACCGAAGGGGAAGCGTTTGGGATCCGAGATAGACCCGCAGGGTTCCGCTGTCGTCGCGCAGGCGAATCTCATCGGTGTCAAAGAAGCGATCCACGACGCCTTCGACGACAACCGACTGGCCACGTTTCACGTCAGCAATCGGTGTGATGTCGGCCAACGCGGCACTGGTGACAAGCGAAACGGCAACGGCACCGACAAGACGTAACAACATATGCGGGCTCCATTATCGGATTGTGAGTAACACATGGGGAGGCTCGTTCTGATTTCAATACACGAGGATATCGGCAGTCCGATCAGAGCGACTGTCGGTCCGCACCAGAGGAGGTCTTGAAACGTCCCTTCGAGGCGAGCGGCGCCCACGCGAATGGCACGCGGGAGGCGGGCCGCGCCCGCCGGCACGGCTGAGCGAGGGATGGTGAGGGCCCCGACTGAGGGCACTCTTGTGAGCCACGGGTCAGAACGGGATCGCTTGGATCAAGGCGGGAATTCCCACCCCATCGCGCCTGTTCGAGGCAGCCGATGCGATCACATCGCACCGGCTGCACCCTTCGGGCCGGACTGCCCGCCCCGTTACGCGGCGGGACCGATCTGCCCCGGTGCCGCCGCAAGCAAGGCGCGCGTATAATCATGCTGGGGATTGGCATAGACGGTGGAGGTAAAGCCGGATTCGACCACCTCTCCCTTGTTCATCACCATGATCCGATCGCAGATTTGCGCCGCGACCCGCAGATCATGGGTGATGAACAACATCGCCAGATCGAATCGCTTGCGTACATCGTCCAGCAGATCGAGAACCTGTGCCTGGACCGACACATCAAGGGCCGAAACGGCTTCATCCGCGATCAGGATCATCGGTTCCATCGCCAGTGCGCGAGCGATGCAGATCCGCTGGCGTTGCCCGCCCGAGAACTGATGCGGAAATCGTTCCAGCGCATCGGGAGACAGACCCACGACCTGCATCAGCTCGGCGGCGCGGGCCTTGGCCTCATTCATGGACAGGCCGAAATTCACCGGCCCTTCGACGATGCTCTGCCCGACGGTGCGGCGCGGGTTGAGGGACCGGTACGGATCCTGAAACACGATCTGGATATCGCGCCGATGCGATCTCAACTGACCTTCGCGCAGGCTGGCGATGTTTTCGCCGTTGATCAGCACCTCTCCCGAGGTTGGATCGACAAGGCGCATGATGCAGCGCGCGACGGTGGATTTGCCCGAGCCGCTTTCGCCGACAATGCCCAGCGTCTCGCCCCTGCGCACCGTCAGATCGACCTCGCGCACGGCCTTGACGACGCGGCCCTGACCCAGAAGGCCCGCCTGCCCATAGGTCTTGACCAGATCGTCCGTCTCCAGCGCAATCTGCCCTGTGGCCACCTCGCGCTCGGGCGGGATCATCGACGGAACGGCGGCGATCAGTTTCTGGGTATAAGGGTCCTTTGGCGCACCCAGCACCTCGGCCACGCTGCCCTGCTCCACGATGCGGCCATGTTTCATCACCGCGACATGATCGGCGATCTCGGCCACGACACCGAAATCATGGGTGATGAACATCACGCCCATGCCCTTGCGGCGCTGGATGTCCTTGATCAGTTTGAGGATCTGCGCCTGCGTCGTGACGTCCAATGCGGTCGTGGGCTCATCGGCGATCAGCAACTGCGGCTCCAACGTCAGGGCCATGGCGATCATGATGCGCTGGCGTTGACCCCCGGAGAGCTGATGCGGATAGGAGCGGTACATCTTCTCGGGGTCCGGCAGACGGACATCGGTCATCGCCTCAATCACCCGTGTCTTGCGCTGGGAGCGGGTCAGATCGGTGTGGATCTCGAGCATCTCGGAGATCTGGTCGCCGACCCGCAGGACCGGGTTCAGGGCCGTCATCGGCTCCTGAAAGATCATGCTCATCTTCTCACCGCGCAGCTTGCGCAGACGCGCGTCGTCGATGTCGAGGATATCCTCGCCGTCCAGCTTGATCGTGCCCGACACTGGGGTCAGCGCGCGACGATCGGCCAGGCCCATCACCGAAAACGCGGTGACAGACTTGCCCGAGCCGCTTTCCCCGACGATGCAGAGGATCTGGCCCTTCTCTACCTTAAGGGTGACATCTTCGATGGCAAAAGGCCGGTCGGCCCCGTCAGGCAGCTTGACGGTCAGATTGGTGACTTCAAGAATGCTCATCAGCGCATGTTCCTTGCAATCCGGGGATCAAGCGTGTCGCGCAGGCCGTCGCCTACCACGTTCACCGCCAGCACGGTCACGGCCAGGCAGATCCCGGGGAAAAAGATGATCCAAGGGGTCAACTGAAAGAAGGTGCGCCCTTCGGACATGATGTTGCCCCAGGACGGAATCTCGGGCGGGATACCAGCGCCCAGAAACCCCAGAATGGATTCCGTCAGCATCGCAGAGCCGCAGATATAGGTTGCCTGCACAATCAGGGGTGCGATGGTATTGGGCAGCACATGGCGCACCAGGATCGTGGGCACACGCGTGCCCGCGGAAATCGCGGCCTCCACATAGGGCTCCTCGCGCACGGTCAGCACGACCGAGCGCACAAGGCGAACCACACGCGGGATTTCCGGGATCACGATCGCGATCACGACCGTGGTCAGCGTGGCCCCGGCAAGCGAGATCATCGCGATCGCCAAAAGGATCGCGGGGATCGACATCAACCCGTCCATCAAACGCATGATCAACGCGTCCATCAGCCGGATATAGCCCGCAATCAGCCCCAGAAAGAGGCCAAGCGCCACCGCAATCACCGCGACAAACAATCCCACGACGAGCGATACCTGCGCGCCGTTGATCACACGCGAGAAGACGTCACGCCCCAGCATATCGGTCCCGAAAAGCCCCTCGCTTCCGGGTGGCTTCAGGCGGTTGATCGGGTTCAGCGCGGTTGGGTCCTGCACAAAGAACGGACCGAAGATGGCGAACAGAGCGATCACCAAAAGCACTGCACCGCCCCAGAACACACCGCGATTGCGCAGCGCGATGCGCGCCAGGCTGATGTCTTTCGCCGCCGCCGCTCCGGGCGCGGGCTGTGTGGCTTGATCGGTCATCAGTAGCGAATCCTAGGGTCGAGCAGCGTATAGCTGAGGTCGATGATCAGGTTGATGAAGATGTAGACAAAGCTGAAGAACAGGATCAGCCCCTGGATGATCGGGTAATCCCGCGCCAGCACCGCATCCAGCACCAGCCGGCCCAGACCGGGGATGTTGAACACGCTTTCGGTAACGACCACTCCGCCGATCAGCAACGCGATGCCGATACCGATCACCGTGACCACCGGAACGGCCGCATTGCGCAGCGCGTGCCGGGTCAGGATCTTCATCTCGGACTGGCCCTTGGCGCGGGCGGTGCGGATGTAATCCTCTTCCAGAACCTCGATGACCGAGGCACGGGTCATCCGCGCGATCAGCGCGATAAAGATCACCGACAGCGTCACACTTGGCAAGGTGATGTGGTAGAGGAACGGGCCAATCCCTTCGGTAAAGGGGGACTTGTAGCCTTGCACCGGCAAGACGCCCAGCGTCATCGAGAAGATGTAGATCAGGATATAGCCCAACACAAAGACCGGGACCGAAAACCCACCCACCGAAAAGAGCATGACAAAACGATCCACCAGCGATCCTGCGCGAAACGCCGCCAGGGTGCCCAGCGGAACGGCGACAACCACAGCGAAGGTGATTGTGGTCAAAGCCAGCATCAGCGTCGGCTCAATACGCTGACCGATCAGCTCGGTCACCGGCTTGCCGGAAAAGATCGAGGTGCCCAGATCGCCCTGCACCAGCGATGCGACCCAGCGCAGGAACTGCACGACAATCGGGTCCGAAAGGCCCAGCTGTTCGCGGATGCGGGCGACGTCTTCGGCGGTCGCATAATCGCCCGCGATGACCGAGGCCGGATCGCCGGGGGCGAGCCGCAACATCAAGAAGACAAAAAGCGCCACGAGAACCATGACGGGAATGGTCGAGAGTACACGCATGATGATGTAGCGCGTCATGAATTCCTCCAGCGGATGTGGGGACCAGGGTCAAGGGCGGCGCAGTCGGGCGACCGCGCCGCGCCAGGGTCGGATTACTCGACCGAGATGTTCCAGAAGAACTGAACAGGCGACTTGATCAGGCCCTGCACATTGTTCCGGTAGGCCACCGGGGTAAAGAACTGCCCCAGCTGCGCCGATGCGCCAATCGACCACAGACGGTCTTGGGCCATGGTGGCCGCGGCCATCTTCTCCTCGGCTGTGGAGGCCACGGCATAGGCCGCGCGGGCCTCTTCCAGGGCGGCATCCTCTGCCCAGCCGAACCAGCCCGCATCCGGGTTGCCCGAGAACGCGATCGCCATCGGGTCGATCACATCGGCGCCGATCCACCAGGTGTGGAAGATGTTCCAGCCACCGTCAGAGACCGGATCCCGCAAGGCGCGGCGCGAGGTCAGCGTGGACCAGTCCATCGCCTGAAGATCGACGTCGAAACCCGCATTGCGCAGCTTTTCGGCCGTCACCAGCGAGAAGGCCGAAAGCACCGGGATATCGGTCGGCTGCATGATGACAACGGGCGTGCCGTCATATCCGGCCGCTTCCAGCGCGGCCTTGGCGGCCTCGACATCGCCGGTCGCCATCACATCTGACCCGGTATCGTTGTCCAGTGGCGTGCCACAGGGGAAGACCGAATAGCAGGTCCTCCAGAACTTGGGATCGCCAATGGCGGCCGCCATGTAATCTTCCTGCTTCATCGCCTTGATCGCCGCGCGGCGCACATCGGCGTTGTCGAAGGGCGGCAACAGGTGGTTGAACCGCGCAAAACCGATATTGCCCAGAGGATCGTTCACCTCGACCGTGACATCGGGATTGGTTTCCAGCAGTGGCGCCAGATCGTTTGCGGGCTGCTCGAAGAAATCGACCTCACCGGCCATCAAAGCGTTCATGGCGGTTGTCTGATCCGGGAAATAGGTCCAGACGACCTTGTCGACCTTGGCGATCTTTCCGCCGGCCGCCGCCGAGACAGGCTCGTCGCGCGGAACGTAATCGTCGAACTTGGTATAGACGACCGTGCTGCCGGGCACCCACTCATCGGCCTGGAATACAAATGGCCCCGATCCGGTGAAATCGGTGATCTGCTCGAAAGGGTCCGTGGCCGCGACCCGCGCGGGCATGATGAACGGAACGTTGGACGAGATCTTGCCGATGGATTCCAGCACCAGACCGTATTCATTGGCCAGTGTCATGACGACGGTCTTGTCGTCCTGCGCCTCAAGGCTTGCCATATTGGCAAAAAGCTGCTGTCCCATACCGTCGCGCTTGCCCCAGCGCTCCAGCGACGCAACGACATCGGTGGCCGTAACCGGCGCGCCGTCGTGGAACATCAGCCCGTCCCGCAGCACGAATGTCCATGTCAGACCGTCTTCGGAGGTCGACCACGTATCCACCATCTGCGGCTGAGGCTTGAAGTCCTCATTCATCGCAAACAGTGTGTCATAGATCATATAGCCATGGTTGCGTGTGATATAGGCCGTGGTCCAGATCGGATCGAGATTCTTGAGATCCGCGTGCGGTATCACCCGCAGGACTGTTTCCGCTTTGGCCAGGCCGGGCAACGCCCCAAATGCCAAAGGAACGGCGAGCGCTGCGGCAAGCAGGCTGCGACGCATTATGTAACCAAGCATGCAAAGACTCCCTATTGTTGCTTTTTTAACGATTTGCTGTACGCAGGCGTGATCAGGCCCGTTGAAAGACACGATGTCAATTGCAGAGCGTGTCTTTTTATCGGTCCAGATCTCGGCAACCCTCATTCCGATACCCGGAGAAAGGACGTTCCATGATTACGGTATTCAGTGCTGCAAAAATCATCACAATGGATCCCAATCGCCCCGAAGCGACCCATGTCGCGGTGCGCGATGGCCGGGTTCTGGCGGTTGGCGATGCAGACTGTGCCCAAGGATGGGGCACTGCGACGTTGGATGATCGTTTTTCAGGCAACGTGATCCTGCCCGGTCTGATCGAAGCGCATGCCCATGTCATGGCGGGGGGAATCTGGGAGTTCACCTATTGCGGCCACTATGCGCGCACAGATCCGCAGGGGCACGTGTGGGACGGTGTCAAGGATTACGATGCGGTTATTGCGCGCTTGCGGGCCGTGGCAGAGGACACGCCAAAGGGGCAGCCGGTAATCGGATGGGGCCTCGACCCGAACTTTCTGGACGGCCGCCGCTTTGACAAGGACCACCTCGACCAGGTCTCGACGGATCATCCGGTGATCGTGGCGCATTCCAACTTTCACCTGATGACGGTCAATTCGGCCGCGCTTGCGCTGGCCGGGTTTGATGCAGGCACGAATATCGAAGGCGTGATGAAGGGTGCCGATGGCAGCTTGAACGGCGAATTGCAGGAATTTGCCGCGATGCAGCCGATGATCGATGCCACCGGCTTTGATTTCCTGAATCTCGCGACCGAATCCAGCCTGCGTGCCTATGGGCAGGTGGCACGGCTCTGCGGGGTGACCACGGTGGCCGAACTGCTCTCCGATCTCAAGGACGACGAGGTCTCGATGATCGAACGGGTCGTGCATGACCCGGCCTTTCCTGCGCGCTATGTCCCGATCATGAACGCCATGGTTGGCGACCCCGAGGACGAAGCAGCGCGCGCCATTGCCTTGCGCGCGCGCTCGACCGACAAGCTGTCGCTGGGCCGGGCCAAGCTCTTTACCGATGGAGCGATCCAGGGGTTCACCGCCAAGCTCAAGGCGCCGGGGTATTTCACCGGCGAGGATCACGGCATCTGGAACATGGACCTGAATTATTATCGGCGCGCGGTCGAGGCGTTGCACAAGGCGGGCGTCAAGACGCATATCCATACCAATGGCGATGCCGCGTCGGAACTGGCCATCGAGGTCTATGAAGAGGTTTTGCTCAAATACCCCAACCCCGATCTGCGCCACACACTGGAACATGTGCAGCTGGCCACCCGCGACCAATTCAAACGCATGAAGGCGCTGGGACTGACCTGCAACATCTTTGGCAATCACATCCATTACTTCGGCGATATCCACTGGACCAGGACGCTCGGCCCCGATCGGGCCAGCCGCATGAACGCCTGCCGCGACGCGGTCGAGATCTTCGACAATGAGTTCGCGATCCATTCCGACGCACCGATCACCCCCATGGCGCCGCTTGTCACCGCCTGGGCCGTCGTCAACCGGGTGACCGAAACCGGTCGGGTTCTGGGCACCAGCCAGCAGATCACCGTGCCGCAGGCGCTTCACTGCATCACACTGGGGGCCGCGCATGTGCTCAAGCTGGATCATCAAATCGGGTCGATCCAGACCGGCAAACATGCCGATTTCTGCGTGCTGGCGGAAGACCCTCTGACCGTCGATCCCATGGCCCTGCGCGATATCGAAATCGTGGCCACCGTCCTGGGCGGGGAGGTCACGCAATGACCCGCGTCGCCGTTGCAGGCTTTCAGCATGAAACAAATACCTTTGCCCCCTTTCCGACCACGTTGGAGTTGTTCGAAACCGGCGGCTCCTGGCCGACACTCACGCGCGGGGATGCGCTTCATGAGGTGATGGCGGGGCTCAACATCCCGCTTTCGGGCTTCATGGCCGCCTGCCCCCATGAGATGATCCCGATCCTGTGGTGCAGCGCGGAACCGGGCGGTTATGTCGATCCGGACGCGTTTGAAAGCATCGTCGGTGAGATCGTCTCGACCATCACCCAGAGCGACCCTGACGCCGTCTATCTGGATCTGCATGGCGCCATGGTCACCCGCGCCCATGATGACGCAGAGGCCGAGATCCTGGCCCGAGTGCGCGCCGCTGTCGGCCCGGATGTGCCCATCGTGGCGAGCTTTGATCTGCACGGTAACCTCTCGCCCGCTGTGGCCGAGATCGCCGATGGCGTCACGCTCTACCGGACCTATCCGCATACCGATCTGGCCGATACCGGGGCGCGCGCCTCGCAGCTGCTGGATACGCTGCTGCACACGCCGCTGGCCAAGGCCTATGCCCAAGTTGGCCTGATCGTTCCGATCACCGCGCAATCGACCGAGTTTGCCCCGGCCAAGGATCTCTACGCCTCCCTGACCGAGCTGGACGTGCTGTCGGCGGATATCGCCATGGGCTTTCCACCCGCCGATATCCCCGATTGCGGCCCCAGTGTGTTTGCCTACGATCCCGATCCGGCCAAGGCGCAGGCGGCCGTGGACCGGATCGCTGCCGCAATAATGGCGGCAGAACACCAGTTCGATGCACGGCTGGAGGCAGCCTCGGACTGTGTGGCGCGCGCCCTCACCCTCAAGGCGCCGGTGGTGATCGCCGACCCCCAGGACAATCCCGGCGCGGGCGGCACAGGTGACACCACGGGCGTGCTGCGTGCGCTGATCGAGAACGAGGTGCCGGACGCGGTGCTTTCCATGCTTTACGACCCCAAGGCGGCGGCGGCGGCCCATGCGGCGGGCGAAGGGGCCGAAATCGAGATTGTCCTGGGCGGCGCCTTTGATCAGTATTCCGCCCCCCTGCCCGCGCGCGCCAGGGTCGAACGCCTCTCGGACGGGGTGTTCGATTTCACCGGACCGATGTTCGGCGGCGCCAGGGCGCATCTGGGGCCGGTTGCACGGCTCAGGCTGATCGGCACCGGCGTCACGGTCGTGGTCGGCAGTCGCCGAGGCCAGAACGCGGATCAGGAGATGTTTCGGGTGGTCGGGATCGAGCCTGCCGATCATGCGATCGTGTGCGTCAAATCCGGGGTGCATTTCATGGCCGATTACCTGCGGATCAGCGATCGGATCCTGTTTGCCGAAGCGCCGGGCGCAAATCCCTGCCATTTCGACGCATTGCCCTATGAGCGGTTGCGACCGGGCGTGCGTCTTGGGCCGGGCGGACCTCTCTCCGGCATGTGACGATGACCCGGCCTGCTCTCCTGGCCATCGCAATACGACGGCCTCGCTCAACTGAGCGCAAGAAGCGGTCCGGGCACTGTGCAGCTCCGCCCGGCGAACACTCCAGGCGGCATCCATGACGGCTGCGTCATGCTCTGTCGGCTGTGACAGGGATCACTACCGCAGAGCGTCCGTGGCGCAACCAGGGGTCCCCGGTTGCGGGGCACTTGCTGAAACACCAAAACTGACCCGAGGATCAGGTCACGCCCTGTACAAAAACACTCTCGTGCGAAGGCACAGCCAAATGTAACGCCGGTCTATGGATGAGGGCACGGCCCTGCAAGGACGACCGCGCCGCGCCAGAATCACTGTCAGGCCCAGTCGACGGGCGTTGTGGTGCGCCCGCACACGTCCAGGCGCGATTCGAGCGCCATCAGCTTGCCTTTTGTCGCGGCAATCTCGCCTTCCAGATCCGCACCGGTCAAAGACGACATCGGAACGCCCAGCAGGAGCACACCAACCGCATCCCCCGTCACCGCCTGTTTCTGGCTCGCGACCAGAGCCGGTACCCTGGCGGCCTCCTGTTGATGAAGCGTTTGCGCGCGTGCGCACGACACCTCATCATATGCCCCTGCAAACGAAACCGGTTGAATTGAAGCCGGTTGCTGGGCGCATGCGGCCAGCACCATGGTGCAAGACAAAACCAAGGCTAACTTACTCATACTCCACTCCCCTTTATTCGGGCGTCCAAGCTGGTCGGAAAGAAATGGTCGTGCAACCAAATGATGTTTGCCTGCGACACTATATCAGCAACTGTTGGTTGATCATTCAGGGATGGACAAATCGGACCGGCAGTCAAAACGCGCCCAAAAACGCTGTATCGGCGCACCGTCCGGTAGGAAAGCGCTGAAGATCCACATGCGCATCCCTCTTGTCCCGGCCTTGTGGCCCCAGACGCACCTATGCAGGCGCCAAATCGTCATCTTGTCGGCGGCAAAAGAAGGGGCAGGCCCGGATGACCGGCCTGCCCCACTCTTGGCAATCGGCAGGCGTGCGCGCCTCCGCCTGTACGGCTGGATCAGGCGCGTCTGCGCCGACCGCCCGAACGGCCTGCCCGGCCCCGGCCTTCTTGGCCTGCCTTTGGCGCGACCTTGTTGAACTTGATCCACTCGGACCCGTGCGGATCGTTATCGGTCAGGAAATTCGCGGCGCGAATGGCCTCCATCTCCTTGCCCGGGCGCGGCTTGGTCGAACCCAGACCGAAGAGCTGAACGAATGTCTCGTCATCCATATCAGCCGGTATCACGATGCCCGCGGCCTCCACCTCGGCCTTTTTCTCGGCGATCTTGGTTTGCGTGATGGGCAAGGTGACGGGGTTCATGATCGCGCTGGTCATCCCGGCGCCCATCGCCATCGGCAAAAACGCATTGTTGATGCCGTGCCGGTTGGGCAGCCCGAACGAGATATTCGATGCGCCGCAGGTGGTGTTCACGCCCAGTTCCTCGCGCAGGCGCCGCACCAGGGTGAAAACCTGCAAGCCGGCCGTGCCCATAGCCCCGATCGGCATCACCAGCGGATCGACCACGATATCATGGGCCGGAATGCCAAAATCGGCGGCGCGTTCCACGATCTTCTTGGCCACCGCAAAGCGCACATCGGGGTCTTCGGAAATCCCCGTGTCGTCGTTCGAGATCGCCACGACCGGCACGTTGTATTTCTTCACCAATGGCAGGATCTGCTCCAGGCGCTCTTCTTCCCCGGTGACAGAGTTCAGCAGCGGGCGGCCCTCGCAGACCTCCAGTCCCGCCTCCAGCGCGCCGGGCACCGAGCTGTCGATGCACAGCGGCACATCGACCAGCCCCTGCACCAGTTCGATCACCTTGCGCATCAGCGGCGGCTCGGTCTCGTTGGGATCGGGGTTCGAGTTATAGACAACGCCTGCGTTCACATCCAGCACCGTGGCCCCCGCCGCCACCTGCGCCAGCGCATCTTTTTCGACGGTCGAGAAATCGCCCGCCTCCAGCTCGGCGGCCAGTTTCTTGCGGCCCGTGGGATTGATCCGCTCCCCAATCACGCAAAACGGCTGGTCAAAGCCGATAATGGCGGTCTTGGATTTGCTCTCGACAATGGTGCGGGTCATGAACCGGCCTTTCCGTCTGCGTTGGCGGGGCGGCCTGAGGCGCCCCCGTTCTCAATGGCCCAGGTGGCGTTGGTCTTGATGCCGCCCAGCGGGAAGAAATGCACATTGGTGATGTTGAAATCGGGGTTGGCGGCCTTGTGCGCGGCAAGCTCGGAGATGATATCGACCGGCTCGAACGGCAAAAGCAGTTTGGAGACGTCGCGGGCGCGCTTTTGCAACACTTTCAGCGATGGGCCGACTCCGCAGGCGATGGCGAATTTGATCAGCGTTTGCAGCTTGGCTGGCCCGGCAATGCCGATGTGAATGGGCAGGTCGATGCCTGCGGCCTTGAGCGCATTCGCCCATTTGATGATGGGATCCGCCTCGAACGCGAACTGCGTGGCAATCGCCATCTGAGCATCGGTGCGGGTGGAAAACGCCTGTTTCCAGCGCAGCGCCGCCTCGACATTGGCCATCCCGCCTTTGGGGTCGATATCCCTGTTGCCTTCGGGGTGGCCTGCCACATGCAACCGCTTGAAGCCCGCCTTGTCGAAAAGCCCCGTCTCCATCAACTGCATCGAGCTGTCGAAATCGCCATGCGGCTTGGCCACGCCGCCTGCCAGCAACAGCGCCTGATCGACGCCCGCCTCGCCCTGATACATCGCGATCCAGTTTTCCAGCGTCTTGGCATCCTGAATGATGCGCGCGGGAAAATGTGGCATGACCGGGAAACCGTCAGCGGCCAGGCGGCGCGCGGTGGCGACCATATCCTCGATCGGCGTGCCGTCTATATGGGCGATGTAGACGCGCGTGCCTTCGGGCAGCAGCGCGCGGAAATCCGCGACCTTTTCGGCGGTCCGCGGCATCACCTCGATCGAGTAATTCTCCAGGAACGCCTCGACATGCCCGTCGACCAGACCTGCCGATTGCGTCTCGCGCCGTTTGAAATTCAGCAAAGCCATCGCGGCCTCCCATAGCTTGCGGGGTCCAGAGGTCATTCCCCGGGCCCGTTACCCGTTGGCCCACCCATCATTGGCGATCAGGGCCTTGATGCGGTCGGTGTCGTATTCGGTTTCCAGCCGCGTCGCCTCGGCCGCGACGATCTGGTGCGGATCGCCCTCCATGACATAGGCCGGGGCCTTGCGCCATTCGGCGAGATAGGCGTCGGTGTCCTGCGCGCCGACCTTCATTGCGGCCCGGTCGATGGCCTGTTCAAACCGCTCGGTCAGTTGTTTCTTGGCCCCGCGCCGCCCCTTGCCCACGATGACCTGGGCCGGGATGTCGCGCCAATACACGATTGTGACGTCAGGCATGGATGATTCCCCCCACGTTTCGTTTCGTCCTCTCTAAGCCACGGACCGCGCCAGACGGTGCCGGTTTTCGACAGATAAGGCGCAATCAGCGACCTTGAGCATAGGCGCAGCGATCAGCGGAGGCCACAGCGACCCGGTCCAGAAAGTCTCATGTCAAACATGAGCCGGAGCCATGGACAGATCCCTTGCGTGAACGCCACAGAGCGCTTAGCTTAGCGCTAACTCGAAATGGAGGGCGTGACAGATGGCGCCCAAGCGTCCCAACGGTGCGGGCGCGTTCCCCAAAGCGGTTGAGCCACCCGCGCCTCAGTCGTCCGATCCGACCGATCTCTATGCGGCACTGGATCTGGGCACAAATAGCTGTCGTATGCTCATTGCCCAACCCTCGGGCGGTGGGTTTCACGTGGTCGACAGTTTCTCGAAATCCGTTCAACTCGGCGCCGGGCTGGAGCGGACGGGGCAACTCTCGCGCGCCTCGATGGGGCGCACGATCCAGGCCCTGCGGATCTGCCAGCAAAAACTCAAGCGCCACAAGGTGCGGCGCATGCGGCTGGTGGCGACCGAGGCCTGTCGCAGGGCACGCAACGCGCGCAGTTTCGTCGACCATGTGCGGCGTGAGACGGGGTTGCAGCTCGACATCATCCAGCCCGAGGAGGAGGCGCGGCTGGCGGTGATCTCCTGCGCGCCGCTGGTCTCGGTCAAGACCGAGCAGTTGCTGGTGGTCGATATCGGCGGCGGCTCGACCGAGCTGGTGTGGATTGATCTGTCATCGGTGCCGCGCCGGGATCGCCCGCCTGCGCTGATGCGGCTGCATGCGGGGTTTCACAGCACCGACAGCCCGTTTCCCGCGGCCAAGGTCGTCGACTGGATTTCCGTGCCACTGGGCGTGGCGACATTGCGCGATCAGTTCTCGGATGTGGAGGACGACGCCGCCCGCTTTGCCCTGATGAGCTGGTTTTTCGAGGAAAACCTGGCGGAGTTCGCACCCTACAAGATCGAGCATGGCAAGGAGCGGTTTCAGATTGTGGGCACCTCCGGCACGGTGACCACGGTGGCGGCCAGCCATCTGGGGCTGAAACGCTATGACCGCACCAAGGTGGATGGGCTGCGCATGAGTACGGACCAGATCGACACGGTGATCCGGCGCTATCTGACAATGGGACCGACCGGCCGGCGCCGCGATCCGCGTATCGGCGAAGATCGGCATGCGCTGATCATGTCGGGATCCGCGATCCTGCAAGCGCTGATGCGCCTTTGGCCGACCGACCGCCTCTCGGTTGCGGACCGGGGGCTGCGCGAAGGGCTTCTTTATGCGCAGATGTCGGCGGATGGGGTGCTGGAAGGCGGCCCGTATTAGCGGCGCTCGCCGCCCTCGCCTTGCGGGCGCGGCCCGCACCCAATCTGACACGATGAAAGAACAGATCTGATGGCCAAGACACCTTCTGGCAAAAACACATCCGGACGCGGGCAGCGCGATCTGAAAGTCAAGGTCAAGACCGCGCGCGGGCGCAAGCTGTCTTCGACCCGGTGGCTGCAGCGCCAATTGAACGACCCTTATGTCAAACGCGCCCAGGCCGAGGGGTATCGCGGGCGCGCGGCATTCAAGATCATGGAGCTTGATGACAAGTATCGGTTTCTGGTCCCCGGTGCGCGCGTCGTCGATCTGGGATGTGCACCAGGAGGCTGGTGCCAGGTGGCGGTCAAGCGGATCAATGCGCTGGCGGAACGGCCCGGCAAGGCCCAGGGCCGTATCATCGGTGTCGATCTGCAAGAGGTCGAGCCGATCGCGGGGGTCGAGCTTCATCAACTCGATTTCATGGCTGAGGACGCCGATGTCCAGATCAAGGAATGGCTGGACGGCAAGGCCGATGTGGTGATGTCGGATATGGCGGCGGCGTCTTCCGGGCATAAACAGACCGACCATTTGCGGATCATCGCGCTGTGCGAGGCGGCGGCCTTTTTTGCCTTTGACGTGCTCGAAGAGGGGGGAACCTTCGTCGCCAAGGTTCTGGCCGGCGGCGCCGAGGGCGAGCTGCAAAAGCTGCTCAAACAGAAATTCACCAAGGTCTACAATATGAAACCGCCCGCTTCTCGTGCCGACAGCTCCGAGAAATTCGTCGTCGCAACCGGGTTTCGCGGTCAACCCTCCGAATAGGGCTCGCCCCAGGAGCGCGCCGCGCGCCGCAAGAGGTCCCGTGCGACATCGGGCGCAACGGCGTCGCTCAATCCCAGCGCGGTTCGACTGACCGACAGGTCCGATAAGCTGCGCTGGCGCAAGAGTTCAAAGAGGCGGCGATAGGGGGGTGTGGGTCTCATGGACTGCCCGGTCTGCGCGAAGGTCGTGTCACCCTGGCAGATAAATGTGGTGCCCACATGGTTTTTCTGCGGTTTTCAGATGGCGCCCTAGGGTCTGTTGAGATTCACTTTGAGTTGAGCAGTGCTGCGCAAGCGTTGATGATTGCTGCGAAGCTGAGGTCGGTTTTGTCGGTTCGCAAGGCGATCCGTCGGAAGTCTTTCAGATCGCAAAAGAAATTCTCGACCGATTTCGCCCATTTGTACATT
>NZ_JAAWWD010000008.1 GCF_021404545.1 Aestuariivita sp. | reverse complement strand
CCCCCCCCCCAACCCCCACCAAATGGCATTCCCAAAGGCTCAGGCCCCCCCTAGGGGGATCGGTGCGGGGGCATTCCCCGAAATTTGCGACGCAATCGCACAGGTCTGCGATCTCTACTCGCCACAGGAGTGCTGGAATTACTGCAGGGCTGCCGGGTATGTCTCAAGTTAATGGCGGGAGACTTTAGACATCCCAACGCCAAGATCAGCCGCAATTTGCCTGCGTGTAAACCCGCTGGACAGCGCGATACGCACCGCATCCTTGCGGAATGCGTCCGTCCGTTTCAGCCCTATAGTCAGTCTCCTTTGTTTGAACCGCTCCTTGTTTGCCGGTGGCTCCAACTCATGAGCAAGATGGAGCATCATGACACAGGCAACGAACAAGTATTCCCCAGAAGTGCCCGAACGTGCTGTGCGGATGATATCGGATGGCGTGGGGCCGCATGAGAGCCGTTGGTCCACTGCCCGGCAGGCGATTGCGAAGCAATCTGCCGAGAGGGGCGATTGTATCGATTTCATCGAAGATCGGCTGCGCGGCGCAGACGCTAAAGGAAGGGGTCAAGAAGGTCGAAGTGGATCGGGATGAGCGCGGCGGCATCACCTCCGAACAAGCCGAGAAGCTGAAGGCCCTGGCACGCGAAGTGCGCGAGTTGAAGCAGGCCAATGAGATCCTGCGCAAAGCGTCCGCATATTTTGACCCCGCTCTCATCGCCGCAAGCGGCGACTGCCGCGCAGCGGGACGGAGCTCGACCGCCGCTTCAAACGATGATCCGGTTCATACACTGCCCGGCAGTCGAAACGCAGTTTCGATGAGAGGGGAAGATCACCGGGGTGATCATGGGGGCGAGCCAATCTGTCCCACTGCCTGACAGGGTATTGCGCAGCAATGCGATGATAGGGGAGGATGACTACTGTGCCCGGCGCGATTTCGGGAACCAGTACTTCGCGGATGTACACCGCGAAGGCAGGGCCATCTATTACCGGCAGTGCATTTTCGAAGAAAATGTCATGAGAGGCATTGCGCCCTTGATGACCCATGGCGCGATCATTGCGTCCTGGGTCAGTCCCGCGGTCAACGTTTGCGTTCCCCAGCTTCCAAAGGGCGCATCCATCGTCAGCCGCTCACCCCGTTTGGCCCAGCCGCGCAAGCGGATCAGGTTTGTCTTCTCCGCCGTTTCGTCGATAAAGACAACGCGCTCTGGCATAGCCCCGATGGCCGGAAGCCGATGCTTGAACCAATCGGCCCGCTGCTGCCTTACCTTGGCGCGACGGCGCTCGACCGCGACCAGCGACTTTTTTTGTGCGTGAACCCAAGCCGAGACAGCAGACTGGCGATGGAAGAGTGATGGACTTGCACTCCCTCTGCCGCAGCCAAGGCGTCGCGCAACTCGAACAGCGTGATGTCGGGGTCTTGTGCGATCAGTTCCTCTAAAAATGCCCGATGCGGGGCCAGCTTTCCCCGGCCACATGGTGGTCCCTGGGGCGCCGGTTCAGCATGACCTATGGTCCGAACCCGACGCGCCCACCTTGCCCCCGTGGCAGGTGACACCTTCAGACGCAAAGCCGCCGCACAACCGCTTAACCCTTCTTCAATATACTTCTGAAACCGCGTTCATAGCGCCGAAGGCAAAGGTGCTGACATGATCCATCTTCCCAATAAGGATGAATCACAAATCAGCATTCATGGGAATCCCAACGATTCAGGTTTTCGGCCGGACGCTTTAGTGTTCAGATTTTCTGCTTGGGATTTCGGATCTCGTCTTTGGGACGGTGAGGGCCGCCATTGCGCGTCCCTTGTGTTCGCTATGGAAGAGATCCTTTCTTGATGGCAGAGCTGGTCCGGGCAGCTCTATCAAGGCATCCCGGACGCCGGATAGCCCAGCCTGATGTTCCTCCAGAACGTCCCCTCTCGGCAGCATGCTTTGCATGCGCCTGCCGGGCAGCGCATGATCCGCCCTTCGCTGAGGCACCTCTCTTCACCGTCTGCCACCCCCCTTGGAAACCATGCTACCCTCAGACGCCGGACACATCAGCGAAATGGGTCAGAGACAGCGCCCCGATTGCCATGCATGTCCCCAATGGCGCATCCAGCCCGTCATCGTGATCAAAGCGCGGACTTTCTGGCCTCGGCCGGGACGCGTTGGACAACACATCGGCAGGTCACAAGCGGCAGATATGCGCCCTTGTTCTTCTTGCTTACAAATACGACCGCCGGAGGCATCGGCGCGTCAGCGCCCCTGAAAACATGACTGTGCGCCGGAGGCGCTCATCTCGATCAAGTTGAAGCTTGGAGACCGTCCAGAACGGCGCGCGCCGCGCGCAGGCCCGGCGGCTCTCCGCCCTGCCCCAAACGTTCCATCGTCAGGGCCATTGCCCGCTCTTGCGTGCCCGGATCATCGTAAGTGCGCTGCAGGGTCTTTGCGATCAGATCACCGCGGCAATCAGGTCCGAGGCATTCGGGCACGACCCGGCTGCTCGAGACCAGGTTCACCAGTGTCACAGTGTCGATACGCATCATGCGTTTGATCAGGATCCAGGTCAGGGTGTTGAATCGATAGGCGATCACCATCGGCGTGCGGGCTGCGGCCAGCTCCAGCGAGACCGTTCCGGACGCGGCAAGCGCCAGATTGGCCGCGGCAAAGGCGCCGCGTTTGCTCATGGCCGCTTGTTCGGGCTGCTCTTCGCGGGGGTCCAGAATGATCGGAGCGCCCGGCCAGTCCTGCGTGACGTCCTTCACCAGATCCGCCACCGGACCGGCTGCGGGAATGACCACCTGCCAGTCCGGTCCATTCCGAAGAAAAAGCCTCAGCGCCGCGCCAAAGGGTTGGGCGAGCCGTCCCACTTCGCCCCGACGCGACCCGGGGAGAACAAGCAAAATGGGCCGCTTTCCCAGGTCATAGGCATCGCGAAACCGGGTCGCATCGGCCTGGGTCGGTTCGGGCTCTGCCACAACCGGGTGGCCCACGAAATCGCTGCGCATTCCCGCGGCTTCCATGTAAGGCGGCTCGAACGGGAAAAGCGCCAGAACCTGATCGATCACCCGGGCCATCTTTTGCGCGCGCCCCGGGCGCCACGCCCAGACAGTGGGAGCGACATAATGGACCGTACGGATCTCCGAGCGCGCCTTGACCAATTTGGCCACACGGAGCGAAAAATCAGGGCTGTCGATGGTGATCATCACATCCGGCTGCGCGGTCAGCGCGGCCTCGGCGGTCTGGCGGATCCGGCGTTTGAGATGGGCGTATTTCGGCAGGATCTCAGCCAATCCCATCACGCTGAGCTCTTCCATCGGAAAAAGGCTTTCAAGACCTTGCGCCGCCATTTCGGTGCCGCCGACCCCTTCAAACCCGACCTCCGGCACCAGGTGACGCAGCCCGGCCATCAGCGCCCCGCCCAGCCGGTCTCCCGATGGCTCTCCGGCCAGGATAAAGACACGCATCAAGGCATCTCTCTGACCGTCAGGAAGAGGCCCGCCCGATCACAGAGCCGGATCACCTCGGCGCGTTCAAGAACGATGACGCCCCCGGCCTCAAGGGCAATCCCGCGCAACCCCGCGCGGGCCGCCCCGTGCACAGTGCCGGGGCCAATGGTGGGCAGATCCGCCCGCCGGTCCTGACCCGGCTTGGGGGCCTTGTAAAGAAGCCCCCGCGCGCCCTTGAGCCGCGCGCGCTCGGCCTCCTCGCCAGAAAGCCAGTCGGCGGCGTCATCCAGAACGTCGCCAACACTGTCCATCAGCCAATTGAACGGATCATCGGCGGGCGGCACGGGCCGGGATCCCGGGGCCGCCAGATCGGTCAGCATCGCATCGGTCCCCCGCGCATCCTCACGCGCCAGAACGAGGCCGTCCCGGATCACGCAAGCCTGCCCCTCGTCGATGCGGGCCATTTCCGCCAATGCCTCACGGGCCGCCGCGATATCCGCACGCACCGCGTCATCGGCCGGGGCCTGGCTGAGCGTTCCGGTGGGCGGCAACAGGCCAGGCGCGATGTCATGGGCCGCGCGGACGGTCAGGCCCGCCTCCTCGAACACCGCGATGATCGCGCGCAGGGCGGCATCGTCGCCTGGCTGCAATGCGCGTTGCAAGATAGGCACCAGTGGCAGTGTCGCGGCATCTATGGCCGCCAGATCCACCTCGGGCCTGCGCACCGCGCCGCAAAAACAGACCTCGGTCACACCCCGCGCGCTCAGCGTCTGCAAGAGGGTTCCGAGATGTTCCAGACGGAAGGTGATCTCCGGCTCAAGCCCGTCAGGGTCATTGCCCCGCAGGCTACAAATCAGCGGCCGATCCATTTCGGCGGCAACAGCGGCGGGGAGCCTGCCCCGGCCTGCGATAAGGGCCTGTCCTCTCATGGCCCGGCCTATCCGGGCGTCAGGAAAGACCGCTCAGTGTCGCCAAGGACAAAGCGGACGATATCCTGAACATAATCGCTGTCGTTTTCATCCCCCAGTCGGCGCGCCCGGTCCTGGAAGGTTCCGTCCCCCTGCGCCAGCATCTGGAACGCAGCGCGCAGAGCGGTGATATCTGCCCGGCTGACCCCCCGCCGCTTGAGCCCAACCAGGTTCAACCCATCCAGCACGCCGCGGGGGGCCTGCACCAGACCGTAGGGGATCACGTCATGGGTCACCATCGTCACAGCCCCGATGATCGCCCCGCGCCCGATGCGGACAAACTGATGTATCCCGCTGAGCCCGCCGACGATCACATCGTCCTCCAGCACGCAATGGCCCGCGATCGCGGCGGAGTTCACGACGATCACCCGATCGCCCACCTGCGCGTCATGGGCGATGTGGCACCCTGCCATGAAAAGCCCGTCCTCTCCGATCCGCGTCACGCCCCCGCCGTTCTCAGTGCCCGCGTTCATCGTCACATGCTCGCGGATGCGGTTGCGCGCCCCGATCCTCAGGCGGCTCTTCTCCCCCTTGAATTTCATGTCCTGGGGAATTTCACCAATTACCGAAAACGGGAACACGACCGTATCCTCGCCAATCACGGTATCGCCGGTCACGACCACATGGCTTTTCAGTTCCACCCGATCGGCCAGCACAACATCCGCCCCCACCACGCAGAACGGACCGATGACACAGCCCTGGCCCACCTGTGCGCCCGGCTCGACCACCGCGCTGGCGTGTATCTGGGCGGGAACGCTCATTCGGAGGGCATGTCCATCATCGCGGTAAACTCGGCCTCTGCCGCCATATCTCCATCAACCGTCGCGACACCGGCAAACCGCCAGACCTTGCCGCCGGGCCTGCCCCGTATCGTGGTCAGGCGCATCTGGAGCACGTCGCCGGGCACGACCATGCGGCGAAACTTGCACTTGTCGATGGCCATGAAATACACTTTGAGATCACGGTCGACAACCTCAAGCGCAACGCCCACCATCACGGCAGCGGTCTGGGCCATCGCTTCGATGATGGTCACGCCGGGCATAATGGGATTGCCCGGAAAATGACCCTGGAAATGCGGTTCGTTCATGGTGACATTCTTGATGCCCAGCGCGGACTGGGTCCCGTCGATCTCGACGACCTTGTCCACCAGAAGGAATGGATAGCGATGCGGAAGGATGCGCTGGATCAGGCCGATATCAGCGCGTTTGAGCTCGGTGTTCATGTCGTACATCTGCCTTGGTCTTTGAGTGTTCTGCGTGACTAGCAAGCCGCTGGTGACAGAGCAAGCCGCGCTGTCATTCGGGACGCAGGGCCGCACCATCGCCGATTGCCTGGTCAATGCGCTCGATCGCCTGTTCGGTGATATCGGTGGCATTGAGGCTGAGAAAGACGCTGCCACGCTCAAGAATGACGGCGGCACCCGCGTCGCGCATCAGTTGTTCCAGAACCGGGGCAATAGCTTGCAGGAACACGACGCGGTCATTATCGCGGCGTTGCGCCAGAGTGCGCGCCTTGCCATCTTGCGTGCGCCGGATCTCTTGGACCTTTTCGTCGAACGCATCCGCCAGCGCCCGGAACGCGTCCGGGTCCATCGTGGCCCGCCGCTCGGTCAGCAGCCGCTCCTCTTCCATCAACTCGGCCTCGATCCGCCGGTTTTCGGCCGCCAGAACGGCGCTTTCTGCCTCGACTTCCTGGGCGATCCGCGTGCCAAAGGCCGATTGCGTGAACAGCCGTTCGGATTCGACGGTCAGAATAGGGCTCTGGACCGTCCCCAGTTGCTGCGCCGCGCCCGGCGTAATGCCCACCAGACCCAGCGCATAGACAAGACCCACGCTTTGTACAAAGGCGAGAAAGGTGGCCCGCCGGATCATGCCCCGCCTCAGAACTGCGTCGACAGCGTGAAGTCGAAAGATTGCTCCTGGTCAAAGCTCTCTTTCTGGAACGCGTGAGAGAAGTTGAACCGCAATGGGCCGATTGCCGTATCCCAAAACACCGACAGGCCAATCACTTGCCGCGCCGAGCCGTCCGCGCCGACGATTGTGGCCCCGGTCGTGTTCACATCGCTCAGATCCCACAGGTTCCCGATGTCGTAGAACAGGCCCCCGCGGATCCCGAGTTCCTCGGGCAATCCCAGTGGGAATTCGGCCTCGAACCTGGCAACGGCATAGAGGTTGCCGCCCAGCGCATCGTCAGCGCCACCGGATTGGTCGCGCGGCCCGATGCCTGCGGGCTCGAACCCGCGCATGATCGACGGGCCGAGAATGAAGCGGTCGGTGATGCGGCTCGACCCGGTTCCGCTCCAGGCCAATGCGCCCCCTTCAAGCGAGGCACGCAATGTCACCTCTTCGTTAAACACGCGGGTCTGGGCGGTCATTTTGGCGGTGGTCTTGATAAACTCGTTGTCACCGCCGATCCCGGCGAAATCCTGTCCGAATTCAAAGAGGATACCCGCATTGGGGTTCAGCCCGCTCAACCGGCTGTCAAAGCTGAACGTATAGCCCAGCCCGTTGCTCGACCGCGCGCCTTGCGCAATCTCGTTGGCGATCACGGCCCCGGTCGTCGCGTTGGTCCGGGTCAGCATCTCGGTTTCATCGAAAAAATAGCGGATGGACAGGTTCGAGCGTTCACCAAGTGGGAACGTCAATGCCGGGCGAAAAAAGATCCGCTCGGAATCGTAACTGGCAAAGCTGGAATCCTCTTCGGTATAGCCGATCCCAAGGTCAAAGCGCAGGTTGCGCCCCAACAGACTGGGTTCGGCAAATCCAAAGGTATAGATCTCGGAGTCTTCGGCGGTCGACCAGTTCAGAGACAGGCTCTGACCGCGGCCCAGGAAATTGCTTTCCTGAATACCCAGTGCAACACCAAACCCGTCGTTGCGCGAAAACGATCCCCCGATATTCAGGGACCCGGTAGGTTGTTCATCCACATCGACATCGATCACGACCTGATCCGAGGTCGAGCCTTCACGCGCTTCGACCGAGGCATCGGCGAAAAAGCCCAAGGCGCGAATGCGTTCGGCGCTCTCGCGGATCTCGCGGGGGTTGAAGGGATCGCCCTCCACCACGCGGAACTGGCGCCGGATCACCTGATCCAGCGTTGTGGTGTTCCCTTCGATATCGATGCGCTCCACAAACACGCGGGGTCCACGGGTCAGGACGAATTCAACATCCAGGGTAAGGTCGCGATCGTTGCGGGTGACGCGCGGCTCAACCCGCAGGAAATCAACCCCGTTGCGCAGCGCCAGACGCTCCATTCGCGCGATCGAGGTCTCGATCAGCAGCGGTGAATAGACCACGCCGGGGCGAATACGCAGGGAGTCCTGGTAGACCTCGGCATCGACCCCATTATAATCGCTGACGGTGGTGATCTCACCGAATTTGAACTGCTGCCCTTCCTGAATGTTGACCACCAGGAAGAACGCATCACGCTCCTCGGTCAGTTCGGCATTGGCCGAATTCACCCGGAAATCGACATAGCCGCGCGAGAGGTAAAAGTCGCGCAGCACCTGCCGGTCAAAATCGATCCGGTCCTCGATCAGCGTATCGGCCCGAATGAAGGCCCGCAAGAAATTGGCCTGTTTGGTCTGCAACACGCGGCGCAGACGCCGGTCCGAATAGACACGGTTTCCGACAAAGCTGACACGTTCAACCTCGATCGCGCCGCCCTCACCGATCTCAAAGATCAGATCGACCCGATTGTCGCTGCGCCGGATAATGCGCGGGCTCACCGTGACCGCGATCCTGCCCTGTTGCGAATAGGCCTCGGCAATGGTGTTCGCGTCACGCTCGGCCTGCGCGGGGTTGAAGACCTGGCGCGGGGTGCTTTCGATGAAGCCTGCCAGATCCTCATCGTCGATCCGGCGATTGCCCTCGAAATTCACGCGGTTGATCGTCGGGAACTCGACCACGCGGATCACCAGCGTCCCGCCTCGGGGTTCCAACTCCACGGTCTCGAAAAGACCGCTGTCGAGAATGCGCTGGTAGGCGTCGTTCAACTCACCGCCGGTGACCGCCTGACCCGAGGCGATTCCCGCGAATGTCGTGATCGTGGCCGTATCGATGCGCTGATTGCCCTCTACCTGGACCGAACTGAACCGGAAATCCTGAGCCTGCGCGGCACTTGCGGAAACGGCCAAGGCCGTTGCAATCGCAAGGAAAAACAGGGTCGCCCAACGATACAAGATGTGGAGTTGACCTGACCTCGATGCGCAGCATGTATGCGCTTTCGTCCCCAATCCCATAGCAGCACGACCCGTTTTTTTGCACCTGATTGGGAACGTGAGTACCGGGATTACAGAGCCTTGTCAAAAGCAAGAATGCGATCAAAATCAGGGACTTTGGCGCATCTTGGGCCGTCTGTGGGAAAGTGGCTCACAAAGAGCCGATATAGAGCCCTGCCAAAAGCGATACAGAGATCGCAAAGACATAGATGATCCTGTCCCAGTTCAACTCGACCATCAGGCCCAGCCCCCGGTAGGATTTCATCAGCATAGTCATGGCGCACCTATTAAGCTCACTGTGATACGCGGGAGCGTAGCTGCTCAATATGGCAGAATTTTGTCTGAGCGAGAGCGCCCGGCCTTTTCCCGCCGATCCGCGTGATCATCACCCCCGATCCGCGGATCAGGGGCAGAAGATATCGTTGCCAATCGCAAACAGCATCAACGTCAGGATCAGCGCGATGCCGGTGGCCATCAGAACCTGCAACGCCCTGTCACTGGGGGGGCGCCCCGAGACAGCCTCATAGGCATAAAACACAAGATGTCCCCCGTCGAGCGCGGGAATCGGAAACAGATTCAACAGCCCCACCGCCACCGACAGAACCGCGATGAACCAGATGAAACTCTCGGCGCCCTGGCTGGCCAGCGACCCCGAGGTTTCGGCGATACCGATCACACCGGACATGTTGCAGGTGCTGATCGCGCCGGTGATCATATGATAGATGCCAGACAGCGAGCTTTCGATCACCGACCAGGTCTGGGATACGCCGCCGCCCAAGGCCGCGCCGATGCCGGTCGCCTCGGTCGCGGGTTCGATCGCCATGCCACCGACGATACCGATACGCCATTCGGTGCTGAAACCGCCCTCGGGCTGGGGCTCGTCCACCCGTTTGGGGGCCAGCGCAAATTGCAGGGTCTGCCCCTCGCGCCAGACATCCAGCAACAGCACACGGCCATTCGACCCCTCAACGCTGCGTTTGAGCTGATCGAAGGCGAAAATCGGTTCGCCATCAATTGCCGTGATCACATCGCCGGGTCTGAGGTCAATGTCATCCGCCGCACTGCGCGGAGCGACCCTTTGGATATATGGGGGCAACAGGAACGGCCCCGCCACGATTGTTTCGCCCCCATCGCGCCGCACCGTGTAATCCAGCGTGCGCCTCTCGGGCATCGCGTCGCGAAACGGATCCCACGCCTCCACATCATCGAATGCAGGCGCAGGCACGCCCGCGACCGCCACGATCTCATCGCCGGGCTGCAACTCCTGCGCGCCGCCGGGCAGGGTCAGAACCTCGCCCACTGTCAGCGGATCGCGCGGTTGACCCTGAACCATGAACATCCCGGCAAAGACCAGAATAGACATGATAAAATTGAACGCAGGGCCAGCCGCCACCGTCAGCGTCCGGGCCCAGAGCGGGGCACCATGCATCGTGCGCCTGAGTGCGGCGGGATCCTGCGCCACCTCCTCCATCGCCTCGGCATCCTTGCCCGAGGCGGCATTGGCGTCGCCCGCGAATTTCACGAAACCGCCAAATGGCAGGGCCGCGATCTGCCAGCGCGTGCCGCGCTTGTCCACCCGGGAATACAGGATCGGCCCGAACCCGAGCGAGAACACATCCGCATGGATCCCCGACCAGCGGCCCACGATGTAATGGCCATACTCATGCACGGCCACAATCACCGAGAGCGCCACGACAAAGGCCAATATGGTCAGGGCAAAACCGCCGAACTGGGGAAGAAGTCCAATGATATCCAAATTCTATCCTGCTCGCTCTGCCATGACCTGATCGGCCCGCTCTCTGGCCAAATGGTCCGTCTGCATAACGTTATCAAGGGTCATTTCGGCGTCAATTCGACCCGTTTCCGCATCGAACCGGGTCAAAACCTCTTCCACGATCTCCGCCATCTCCAGAAATCCGATGTGCCCAGCGATGAAGGCATCAAGGGCCCGCTCTTTGGCGGCGTTGAAGACCGCACCCGAGAGGCCACCCCGTTCCATCACCGCCCGCGCCAGACGCAGCGCCGGATAACGACGCAGATCCGGCTCCCGAAAGGTCAGCTGGGCAATCTGCGGCAGATCGAGCCGTGCCACCGGCAGATCCCGCCGTTCGGGGTAATGCAGGGCATAGCCGATCGCATGTCGCATATCGGGCGGGCCGACATGGGCCATGAGCCCGCCATCGACAAATCCGACGATGGCGTGGATCAGGCTTTCAGGGTGAATGACGGTCTCGATCTGATCTGGTCGGACGCCAAAATACTCTTTGGTTTCAATCAGCTCCAGCGCCTTGTTAAACATCGAGGCAGAATCGATGGTGATGCGCTGTCCCATATCCCAATTGGGATGCGAGGACGCTTCGGCCAGCGTCGCGTGTTCCAACGCCTCAAGCGGCCAGTCGCGAAAGGCGCCACCGCTGGCGGTGATGATGATCCGTTCAACCGTGGCCATATCCTCGCCCACGAGACCCTGAAAGACCGCCGAATGCTCGCTGTCGACAGGCAAAAGATGCGTATCGTGACGCCGCGCGGTGCTCAAAATCAGCGCGCCCGCGCACACGAGCGATTCCTTGTTGGCCAACGCCAGCACGGCACCCTGCTCAAGCGCGCAAAGACCCGGCTTCAGCCCTGCGGCCCCGACTATGGCCGACATCACCCAATCGGCGGGGCGCGACGCGGCCTCTTCCAAAGCCGCCTGCCCGGCTGCGGCCTGTACGCCGGATCCGGCCAGTGCGGCGCGCAGATCCTCCAGCCGCGCCGCATCCGCCGTCACCGCCACCTGGGCGTTCAGCCGCCGCGCATCCTCGGCCAGCTGGGCGATATTGCTGGCCCCTGTCAGGGCCACCACCTCGTACTCGCCCGGTGCGCGCGCAATCAGATCAATCGTGTTCTGCCCTACAGATCCTGTCGCCCCCAGGATCGACACCCGCCGCACCATTATGCCAGCCCCGGAGGAAAACCGATGATCTGCCCTACGATCAGCAGAAAGACCGACGCGCCCAGCATCCCGTCGAAGCGATCCAAGAGGCCTCCATGTCCGGGGATGAGCGAACTGCTGTCCTTGACCCCCATCTTGCGTTTGACGGCACTCTCCGAAATGTCGCCCATTTGCGATGCCATGGAAACAGCGGCGGAAATCCCGATCAGCTCAAGCCCAACCTTGGTGGTCAGCGCAAAGACAAGCCCCACCAGCGCGGCTGCGATCCAGCCCGCCACGGTGCCAGACCAGGTCTTTTTCGGGCTGACCCGGGGCCAGAACCGGGGACCGCCCAGCATCCGGCCCGCGAAATATCCAGCCACATCGGTCGACACCACGACAAGCGCCAGCCACAGCATCCAGACAAAGCCGAAATCGTCGCGCACCGACATCATGCCAAACCCGGCAAGCAGCACCAGGATGACAAAGATCATATAAAGGCGGCGATGCTGGTCCAGCCAGGCCAGGCCGACAATCGCGGGCGCCATCAGGAGCGGCAGCGCCACGCCCGCGGGCAGATAGATCGCAACCATCGACGCGATGCCCGCCATCAGACCCAGTTGCCAGGCCACATTGGGCACGCCCGGGGCCAGCATCCGCACCAGTTCCCATACCATCGCGCCGCAGATCAACGCCACGAAGCCATGAAAGATATCGCCGCCCGCCGCGACAGCCGCCAGACCGATCGCCAGCATAACCGCGCCCGATCCCATACGGACGATCAGATCGTGCCATTGCGCGGCCGTGTTCATTTGGCAACCGCGCCAAAGCGGCGGTCCCTCGTTCCGAAAGACCGGCAGAGGCGCTCCAACTCGGCGGCCGAGAAATCGGGCCAAAGCGTGTCGATGAACTCGTACTCCGCATAGGCCGATTGCCACAGAAGAAAATTCGAAATCCGCGCCTCGCCGCTGGTGCGGATAACCAGGTCGGGATCCGGCAACACCCGCGTATCGAGATAGCGCGGCAGCGTCTCTTCATCGACATCCGCGGGCTTGAGATGGCCATCGGCCACATCCTGGGCCAGCCGTTTGGTCGCGCGCGCAACTTCGTCCCGCGACCCGTAATTCAGCGCGACCGTCAAATGCACACGATCATTGCAGCGGGTGATTTCTTCGACCTCGTCCATCAGCTGAACCAGTTTGGCATCCAGCCGCACCCGATCACCGATGAACCGCACCCGCACGTTTTCGGCGTTCAGCGCCCGCAGCTCCCGCGAGATATAACGTCGAAAGAGGCTCATCAGACCTGCAACCTCGACCTGGGTCCGCTTCCAGTTCTCGGTCGAAAAGGCAAAGATCGTCAGATATTTGATGCCCAGACGCGGACAGCATTCGACGACCTCGCGCACCCGCCGCGCACCGGCATGGTGGCCGAAAAGCCGCGGCCGCCCGCGCGCCTGTGCCCAGCGGCCGTTGCCGTCCATGATGATCGCCACATGGGCCGGGCCGTCAAACCCCGCAAGCGTCGGGGTGTCGTCGGCAAGGTCATGGGCCGGGTCCTTGGGCATGGGCTGGCTCAGACCTGCATGATTTCGGATTGCTTGTTTTCCAGCGCCTTGTCGACGGCGGCAATCATCTTGTCGGTCAGATCCTGCACCTCGGTCTCCCAGAATTTCTGGTCATCCTCCGACAGCCCGTCGGCCTTGGCTTTCTTGATCTGGTCCATCCCGTCGCGGCGGATATTGCGGATCGAGACCCGCGCGCCTTCGGCATATTGGCCGGCAACCTTGCCCAACTCACGCCGCCGCTCTTCGTTCAGCTCGGGGATCGGCAGCATGATGATGGTGCCGTTGGTCTGGGGATTGATCCCCAGCCCGCTTTCGCGAATGGCTTTTTCGACCTTGCCGACCAGCCCCTTGTCCCACACGTTCACGGTAACCATGCGTGGCTCGGGGACGTTCACGGTGCCGACCTGGTTGATCGGGGTGGATGCGCCATAGGCATCCACCATCACCGGCTCCAGCATCGACGCGCTGGCCCGGCCCGTGCGCAGCGAGGCGAACTCGGTTCTCAAAGACGCGATGGCGCCGTCCATACGGCGCTCCAGATCGTCGGTATCAAGCATGAAATCGTCTGACATGGGCCTGCTCTGTCTTTAGGGTTTGCATTGCTATAGCCGCTTTGCAGCGGCGTTGTATAGGTTTAGCCGTGTACCTTGGTATAGGTGCCCCGCCCCGCGAGGATCCCCCGGAAGCCGCCCGGCTCATCCAGCGAAAAGACGATGATCGGCAGATTGTTGTCGCGCGCAAGGGCAATGGCCGACGCATCCATCACGCCCAGACGTTTGGTCAGGCAATCGTCATAGCTGACCTCGTCATAGCGTTTGGCATCGTCGAACTTGTTGGGGTCCTTGTCATAGACCCCGTCCACCTTGGTGCCCTTGAAGATCGCCTCGCACGACATCTCGTTGGCGCGCAGGGTGGCGGCGGTATCGGTGGTGAAATAGGGGTTGCCGGTGCCCGCTGCGAAGATACACACCCGTTGTTTTTCCAGGTGCCGCACGGCGCGGCGGCGGATATAGGGTTCGGCCACCTCGTTCATGGTGATGGCGCTGATCACCCGGGTAAAGACGCCGCGCGCCTCCAGCGCCGACTGCATCGCCAACGCGTTCATCACCGTGGCCAGCATCCCCATGTAGTCAGCGGTCGTGCGCTCCATCCCCTGCGCGCTGCCCTGCAGCCCGCGAAAGATATTGCCGCCACCGATCACCATGCAGATCTCGACGCCCAGATCATGGACCGACTTGACCTCATCGGCGATGCGTTCGACCGTGGGCGGGTGCAGCCCGAACCCCTGATCTCCCATCAAAGCTTCCCCCGAGATCTTAAGCATCACGCGCTTGAATTTGGTATCGGGAAGGTCTGATGGGGTGTCGGTCATGTTGCGCTCCGCCTTGGCACCGGATTATTTGAGCGCAAAATGTCCCAATTCCGCCCGGGTTTCAATGCGTGCCGCGCAGATCAGCCCGCCCTTGCCGCAGGACCTCGCGCCCATCATGCAATTGCCCCCCATTCCATCTGATCTGCCGGTGCTGATCGCGGGGCCCACGGCCTCGGGCAAATCCGCGCTTGCGATGGAGATCGCCGCGCGTCACGGCGGGGTGATCGTGAACGCGGATGCCAGCCAGGTCTATGACTGCTGGCGCGTGGTCACCGCACGCCCCACCCTCCAGGACGAGGCCCGCCAGCCCCACCGGCTTTATGGGCACGTGCCATGGGACGCGACCTATTCCGCCGGGCACTGGCTGCGTGAGGTGGCGCCGCTGCTGAGCGGGCCGCAGCGTCCGATCATCGTCGGGGGTACCGGGCTCTATTTCATGGCGCTTACCGAAGGGCTGGCGCAGATCCCGCCGACACCTGCGGAGCTGCGGGCCCAAGCCGACACCCTTGATCGCGAGGAGATGCTTGCGGATCTCGATCCCCGGACGCGGCAACGGATCGACCAGGTCAACCGCGCCCGCGTGCAGCGCGCCTGGGAGGTTCAATCGGCCACCGGGCGGAGCCTGGCGGCCTGGCAGGACGACACCCCCGCCCCGCTGTTGCCCCTTCAGGCGGCGACGCCGATTGTGTTCGACATATCCAAGGAATGGCTGAATGCGCGTATCTTTGCGCGGTTCGAGCACATGCTGGATCTGGGCGCGCTGGAGGAAGTGGCCGCAATGGCGCCTCACTACGACCCGGCCATGCCCGCGTTCAAACCGATTGGAGTGCCTGAACTGATGGCCCATATCACCGGCGAAATATCGCTGGAAGAGGCCCGCATCCGCGCCTCTGTCGCGACCCGTCAATTCGCCAAGCGGCAGCGGACTTGGTTTCGCAAACGCATGCTGAGCTGGCATCGCGTAAGCCCAGGATGACCTCCTCAACCTAAAGCGGACCTCTTCACATTTTTGAAGATGTCGCTTTCAGCCCAGCCGTATGTCGCATATGGTACATGAAAAGGCGAATGCAGCCGTTGACCTGCCCGGTAAACTTGTGCCGAATGGGGCCCAAGGATCGCTGTAAAACAAGATCCGCGTGATCAACAAGGTGTGTGCCGCTCATGGCGGAGCGAATGGACGCCACATGGCGAGCCATCCTCACCGTTCAAAAAAAGGGAGATATGATGTCAACCGAAACCATTAACGGAAAGCCTGTTCATTGGGCGGCGAAAATGCACGCTCAGGAATGTCTTGACGGCAAGCTGAGCCGCCGCGAATTCCTCACCCGGGCGACCGCTTTGGGTGTGACGGCAATGGCCGCCTATGGGATGATCGGCCTGTCCGCTCCCGTTCAGGCCGCGGGCCATGCCCAAGCCGGGGGCACGCTGCGCGTGCAGATGAGCGTGCGGGCCTTGAAAGACCCGGTCACCTATGACTGGTCCGAGCTTGGCAACCAGACCCGCGGCACCATGGAATATCTGGTCGAGTACAACTCAGACGGGACCTTCCGCGGTATGCTGCTGGACGGCTGGGAGATCAACGATGACGCCACCGTCTACACGCTGAACCTGCGCCAAGGCGTCAAATGGAGCAATGGAGACGATTTCACCGCCGAAGACGTGGTGCGCAATCTGGTCAAATGGTGCGACGGGTCGATTGAGGGCAACTCGATGACTGGTCGGTTCGCCTCCCTGGTGGATCCTGACACCAACGCCGCCATCGAGGGCGGCATTGAGATGATCGATACACACACCGTGCGCCTCAATCTGCCCACGCCCGATATCTCACTGATCGCGGGCATGTCGGACTATCCGGCCTGCATCACCCATTCAAGCTACCAGAACGACGACTTTACCGCCAATATCGGCACCGGTCCTTACGTGATGGAAGAGCTTGAGGTCGGTGTGAAATGCACCCTGGTGCGCAACCCCGACCACACATGGTGGGGGACCGAGGTTTATGGCGGGCCCTATCTGGACCGGATCGAGTATGTCGATTTCGGCACCGATCCGTCGGCCTGGGTGGCGGCGATCGAGTCTGATGAGGTCGACATGCTCCACGAATCCGTGGGCGAATTCATCGACGTGCTCGACGCGCTGGAATTCGAGAAGTCCGAAGTGGTCACCATGGGCACCATCGTGATCCGGCCCAACCAGCTGGCCGAGATCGACGGCATGCAGCCCTATGCCGACAAACGCGTCCGCAAAGCACTGCAAATGGCCATCGACAATGAGATCTGCCTGGAGATCGGGGCCGGCGGTCGTGGCATTGCGGCCGAAAACCACCACGTGGGACCGGCGCATCCGGAATACACCGAACTGCCGAAACAATCCGTGGATCCCGAAGGCGCGCGTGCGCTGATGGAAGAAGCCGGCATGATGGATTTCGAGCATGAGATCCTGTCGATTGACGATGACTGGCGCAAAAACACCACCGACGCGGTGGCCGCCCAGCTGCGCGATGCGGGTTTCAAAGTCAGGCGGACGGTTCTGCCCGGGTCCACCTTCTGGAACGATTGGGTGAAATACCCCTATAGCTCCACCAACTGGAACCACCGGCCGCTGGGCGTGCAGATCTGGGCGCTGGCCTATCGCTCGGGCCAGGCCTGGAACGAGTTTGGCTGGGAAAATGCCGAGTTCGATGCGATCCTGGCAGAGGCCCTGTCGATCGCGGATGCCGAGAAACGCTCCGAAGTGGCCGCGCGCGGCATGGCCCTGATCCAGGAAGAAGGCGTGACGTGCCAACCTTACTGGCGCTCGCTTTATCGTCATCACAAACCGGGGATCGTGGGGGCCGACATGCATATCGCGTTCGAGCATCACCACTATAAATGGGGCTTTGCGGCCTGACGATACAATGACTGGGGCCGGGCCGCGCGACACAGCGCGGCCCGGCCTTCCGGGATGACCCGGCAAGAATGACACAAAACGCCGGATCGCGGCGTGATCGAGACCTGACCAACAGGGGATCTTATGGGACTGTTTATCCTACGAAGAACAGGCGTGATGATATTGACGGCCCTGTGCCTGACATTCGTCGTGTTCTTTATGACAAATCTATATCCAAACCTGGAAAAGCTCGCCAAGACCCAGGGCAATTTCCGGATGTCCGACGAAGCGGTGGCAAGCTTTCTGGAAAGCAACGGCTATCTGCAACCTGTCGCCATCAAATATGCCCAGTGGCTGGGTGTCGCACCGGGATGGGTGCGCGAGGCTGACGATGGCTTGCGCGGACGCTGTGTCCGGGGGACCGTGAGCGCCGAGGAGATGGCCGATGCGCCGCGCTTCTGTGGCATCCTGCAGGGCAACTGGGGGTATTCCACGGTGTTTAAGGATGATGTGGGCTCTCTCGTCTCGCTCCGATTGGGTTTGACCGGCAAGCTGATGTTCTTTGTGCTGATCCTGATGGTGCCCATGGCGCTGATCGTTGGGGTTCTTGCGGGCATGCGCGAGGGGTCGGTGACCGACCGGTCGCTGTCGACCTTTTCGATCGCGACCACGGCAACGCCGGAATATGTCTCGGGCGTGATCTTTATCGCGGTCTTTGCGTCTTCAGCCGTCGGGCTGAGATGGTTCAAGGGCACCGCGACGGCTGCGATGGAAAACGCCACGTTCGAGAATTTCTTCCTGCCGGTGCTGACAATCTCGCTTTATGGGATGGGGTATATCGCGCGGATGACGCGCGCCTCGATGACCGAGGTAATGACCGCGCAATACATCCGAACCGCCCGTCTGAAAGGCGTGTCGTTTCCCAATATCGTGATGAAGCACGCATTGCGCAATGCGCTGATCGCGCCGTTTACGGTGATCATGCTTCAATTCCCCTGGCTTCTGAACGGGGTTGTCATCGTCGAGACGCTCTTCAACTACAAGGGCTTTGGATGGCTCTTGGTTCAGGCGGCCGGTAATAATGACATCGAACTGTTGCTGGCGGTTTCGGTCGTCTCGGTGATCGTGGTCCTGGTGACACAGCTGATATCGGATATCGGCTATGTGTTCCTGAACCCACGCATCCGTATTTCTTGAGGGGGCGGTTAAGATGGAACCATTGACCTGGGCCGATATCATCGGTCGGATGTTCTGGCAGTTCATGCCGGTTTGGATCGCGCTGATCGTGCTGTTCGCGGTCTCGGCGGCCTTCAAACGCAAACTGGGCCTTTATGGCAAGCTTTACGACAGCCCCATCGGCCTGATCGGGTTTGGCCTTGTGATGTTCTGGGTGTTTACCGGCATTTTCGGCCAGCTCGACCTGATCATGACCCACGACCCGCTCTCACAGGTCTCGGGGATGAAGAACGAACCTCCCGGCACGGCGATGCGCAATCCGGGCGAGGGTGAATATGCGTACTACCTTTTGGGCGGCGACAATCTGGCGCGTGACGTGTTCAGCCGAATGGTGGATGGCGCCTGGGTGGTGGTGCAGATCGCGCCGCTGGCCACGCTCTTTGCCTTTATGGTGGGCATCACGCTGGGGCTGCCTGCGGGGTATTATGGCGGAAAGCTCGACACGCTCTTGTCGTTTCTGGCGAACCTGATCCTGGCCTTCCCGGTGATCTTGCTGTTTTACCTGCTGGTCACACCGGAGATCGTGGAGACGGGTGTGCCCAATTATATGGCAACCGTTCTCTTTATCTTCCCGATCATCTTTGTGGGCGTGCTGTTGAACTCGCGCTATTACACGCAGCCCAAGTTCCGCACGCCGCTGTTGATCGGGGTTCTGGGCGTGATGCTGTGGATTTATCTGTCGCTGATTTCCGAGGTCGGCTCGCCGGTGTCGGTGCTGCCGGGCATTGTCGATCTCTTCGATATCCCGGGTGGGATCCTGGTGGTGTTCGTGTCGGTGGTGTTCGTGAACTCCCCCACCGTGTTCCGGATCGTTCGCGGCCTGGCGATGGATATCAAGACGCGCGACTATGTGGCCGCGGCCCAGACGCGCGGCGAGGGCCCGTGGTATATCATGCTGTGGGAGATCCTGCCCAATGCGCGCGGCCCGCTGATCGTCGATTTCTGCTTGCGGATCGGCTATACCACCATCCTTTTGGGCACGCTGGGCTTTTTCGGCCTGGGCCTGCCGCCGGAGAGCCCGGATTGGGGGTCGACCATCAATGAGGGGCGCAAGCTCTTGTCGATCTATCTGCACCCGGCCCTGCCACCGGCATTCGCGCTTTTGTCGCTGGTGCTGGGTCTGAACCTGCTGGCCGACGGTCTGCGGGAAGAGAGCCTGAAGGATTAGGGCGGGCCTGGTCCAGCTCGGGGGGAACAGTTTTGGGCGAAGACTGTTGCCCGCCCCCGGATCGGCGCGCGGCATGACATCGACGGCGGACCGGGGGCCAGCCCCCGGACCCCCGGGAATATTTTCGGCCAGAAGAAGCGCAGGCCGCGCGCTGGCCCGAGAGGGAGACAGAGATGAACAAACTCGACGATTATGAAGGCCCGATCCTGGAGATCGACAAACTTTCGATCTCGTTTTTCACGCGCCTGCGGGAAATCCCGGCGGTGATGGACTTTTCCGTGGCCGTGCAGCCGGGCGAGGCGGTGGGCCTGGTCGGGGAATCGGGGTGTGGTAAATCCACCGTGGCATTGGGGGTGATGCAGGATCTGGGCAAGAATGGCCGGGTCGTCGGCGGCACGATCAAGTTCAAGGGCCGCGATCTGGCCGAGATGAGCGCCGAAGAGCTGCGCGATATTCGCGGCAATGAGATCGCGATGATCTATCAGGAGCCGATGGCCTCGCTCAACCCAGCGATGCGTATCGGCAAACAGCTGATGGAAGTGCCGATGATCCACGAGGGCGTATCCGAAGAGGAAGCCTATCAACGCGCGCTGGAAGTGGTCACAGACGTGAAGCTGCCCGATCCCGAACGGATGCTGAAATCCTATCCCCACCAGCTTTCGGGCGGGCAGCAGCAGCGGATCGTGATTGCGATGGCGCTGATGTCCAAGCCCGCGCTGCTGATCCTGGACGAGCCCACAACCGCGCTTGACGTGACGGTGGAGGCGGCGGTGGTCGAACTGGTCAAGGATCTGGGCAAGAAATACGGCACGTCGATGCTCTTTATCTCGCACAATCTGGGGTTGGTGCTGGAAACCTGCGACCGGCTTTGCGTGATGTATTCGGGCGAGGCGGTGGAGCGCGGGTCGATCAAGGATGTGTTCGACGAAATGCAGCACCCTTATACACAGGCGCTTTTCCGGTCGATCCCGCTGCCCGGCGCCGACAAGAACTCGCGCCCGCTTGTGGCCATTCCAGGGAACTTCCCGCTGCCCCATGAGCGGCCCAATGGCTGCAACTTTGGCCCGCGCTGCGACTATTTCGAGGCCGGGCGCTGCGATGCGGGCGATATTCAGATGTTCGATGTGCCCGGCAATGACCGTCATGCCACCCGCTGCCTGCGGTTTCAGGAGATCGACTGGCATGCGCCTATCACCCTGGCCGACACAAAGGAAAAAGGCGAGATCGGCGATGTCGTTCTGAAAATGGATAACCTCAAGAAATACTATGAGGTGGCGGCCAATGCGCTTTTTGGCGGCGGCGACAAGAAGGTGGTCAAGGCCAATGAAACGCTGTCATTCGAGGCACGCGAATCCGAGACATTGGCCATCGTGGGCGAATCCGGTTGCGGCAAATCCACCTTTGCCAAGGTGCTGATGGGGCTGGAGACAGCAACCGAAGGCCAGATCCTGCTCGATAACCGCAATATCGAGGATATCCCGATCGAGGCGCGCGATGCCAAGACGGTTGGCGAAATCCAGATGGTGTTCCAGAACCCGTTCGATACGCTCAACCCATCGATGTCGGTGGGCCGCCAGATCATGCGGGCGCTTGAGATCTTCGGTATCGGCGACAATGACCGCGAGCGCAAACAGCGGATGCTGGAATTGCTCGATCTGGTCAAGCTGCCTCGCGCCTTTGCCGAAAGGATGCCACGTCAGCTGTCGGGTGGGCAAAAGCAGCGTGTCGGGATTGCCCGCGCCTTTGCGGGCGGCGCACGGATCGTGGTCGCGGATGAGCCTGTCTCGGCCCTCGATGTGTCGGTGCAGGCGGCGGTGACCGATCTTTTGATGGAAATCCAGCGCAAGGAAAAGACCACGCTGCTTTTCATCTCGCATGATCTGTCGATTGTGCGGTATCTCAGCGACCGGGTTATGGTGATGTATCTGGGCCATGTGGTGGAGCTGGGCACGACCGAGCAAGTCTTTGCCCCGCCCTATCACCCCTATACCGAGGCGCTTTTGTCCGCGGTGCCGATCGCCGACACGTCGGTCAAAAAAAAGCACATCGTTCTCGAAGGCGACATCCCGTCAGCCATGAACCCGCCCTCGGGCTGTCCATTCCAGACGCGGTGCAAATGGAAATCCGAAGTTCCGGACAATCTGTGTGAGACCGAAGTTCCGCCCGTGCGCATGCTGGAGGGCGCGCATCAGCTCAAATGCCATCTGAGCGATGAGAAACTGGCGCAGATGGAGCCAGTGATCAAGATCGCCGCCGAGTGAAAATCACGCGATATCTCGGACAATGGCGGGGGCTGATGCTTTGTCCGATGCAGGCTGAACCGGACGCGCGCCCCCTGCACGCGCGGACCCCACCCTCCGTGCTGTGTGGATTGGCGTTGACGGGCGAGCATCTCTCCGCGATGTGGCAGACTGATCGTCAGCGTCTCCATTCAAGAACCGATGGATGTCCGGCATCGTCTGCACCGAATGAAGTCAGTCTCGCGTTTCGCCTGCAGCTGGACCCGGGTAGCCTCAGTCGCGCGCGCCCGTAGGCGCCATCGCCAGCGCTGCGTCCGCCTCCTCCCAGGCCTGGATCCAATCCCAGCCGCCCAAGGCTCCGACCAGCGGGCTCAACTGGTCCTGATACGGTTTCCATCTGTCCAGCCCCTTGCGATTGATCGCTTCGCGTACCTGGTTCAGCGAGGCGGTGCGCACGATGTGGTGACCTTTTTCGGGGGACAGGCATGGCTCTTGCCAGGGCAGCCCGATATGGTCGAGGATCGCGCGTACCTGACGCTTTGGCTTCTCAATCAGGCCGCGATAGGATTGGCGGCGGAACCGGGCACCAAGTTTGCGTTCGTAGTCATCTGCGGACCGCGCCACCGAGCGGATCATGTGACCCGTCCAGTCCAGCCTGCGGGAAAACGCATTCCCTTCGTGGAAATTAGTCGTGAAATTCGACAGCCCCACATCCAGCGGATGCCTGTTCATAAGGAGGAACCGCGCCTGCGGTAGCAAGACGCGCGCAGCACCGAGATCAAAACAATCCAATGGCATCTTGCTGACCAGCATCTGTCTGCCCTGAGCCGCACCGGGCGGCAGGTATGACAGGTAGAGACGGCGAAAGGCACCCACCTCCTGCGGGGAGAGTTCCTCGAACCAGTCCCAGGCGGAGGTGGTGTTTGCCGTCTGCGCCACATGCTGGCGCATCGCCATCACTGTGCGCGTCAGAGCCTGGCTTTCGCCCAGCGGACGCACATCGGAATGCCGGGCCAGGATGGTTTCGACCAGTGTGGTCCCGGATCTGGGCATGCCCACCACAAAAAGCATGCGCGGGGTTTGCTCAGCCATGTCAGGCAGGCCGGTCGGGTCAAATCGCACAATCTGGGCGGCAACCATCGCGGTCACCTCACGGGGGCGATATTCCTCTCCATAGGCGCGTTTGGCTGACGCAAACCAGCGAAAGGCCGCCCGAGGGCGGCCCGCGCGATCCTCGATCCGGCCCAATGTGTTCATCGCCGTGGCCTTGTCACGCGCCGGGGTCTGCGTTGCCGTGGCCAAAGCCTTGAGCCTGCGCGCCGAGGCGCTGTCGCGGCGAATTGGATCGAGCCGGTTCAGCAAAGCCAACCCATTTGCCGATTTCGGCCCCCGTTTCAGTGCCTGATCCAGCGCGGCCCGCGCCCGTTCGGTCTGGCCGACGCTGGTCGCCATCGCGGCCAGCTTGGTCCAGCCCGCACAACGATCCGGCCACTGATCGACGATCACCTGAACCAGCGACAGTGCAGTGTCCGAATCATCAAGATACCAATAGCAACTTGCGGCCAGATCCAGCGTTGCGACATCAAGCTTTCCCGACTTGAGCCGGGGGAGCAGTAGCTTTAACGCCTCGGCATAGGCGCCTTGCGCCATCAGATCGGAAACGCGGGTCTCGACCGCCCCTTCCCGACGAAGCGGAAAGGACGTTGCGGCATGGCTGGCCAAAGCGCTCATGGGTGGATTCTCCATCCGTCAGGGTTGCCTGAAGATCAGGAGATACAGCGCATTGGTGAAGCGGCGGTAAATAGACGCGCCTTTCCCGGTCGCGCCCCTAGCTGCCCCAGATAATGCGCACGTAGTCGCGGGTCTCGCGGAATGGCGGGACACCCTTGTGCTTGCGCACGGCCTCGGGCCCCGCGTTGTAGGCCGCCAGGGCAAGGCGCCACGAGCCAAAGCGGCGGTATTGCTCGGCCAGATAACGGGCGCCTCCGTCGAGGTTCTCGTGAGGGTCGAGCGCATCGACGCGCAGGTCACGCGCAGTGCCCGGCATCAATTGGGCCAGACCGATGGCCCCTTTGTGCGATCTGGCATTGGGATTCCAACCTGATTCCTGTTGCACCAGACGCAAGAACAGATCCTCTGGCACCCCGTGGCGCCGCGCCGCGTCGCGCGCGATCGGCAGGAATTCCCCCCGGTACGCTCCGGAATACCCCGGAGAATCCCATTTTGACGGCGTGTGGATCGTCTGCGGCCTGAGCCGAACCGACGAGGCATACTGGCTGGCCGCCCGGGTATCAAGCACCCGCTTCTGCGAACTGAAAAGCTGTGTGCGGCTCTTTGAAGAAAAGATATCTGCCGATGCCGCGACCGGCATGGTCAGGGCCACGATCAGCAGCGCCGTCAGAGATACCCGCATGTCACCACGTGCCCCAAGAATTTCCCGTTGCGGAAATATACTCAGTTTGCCTCAATTTGCCAGGGGTGAGGTGACCTAGGACCGATCATCCCCCGATTCGCTGGTGTTAACCATGTTTCAACCGGCTCGGGGTGAGTGTAGGCTGTCGCGAAACGCCCGGACGGATTCGAGATCGGGCCACGAACACAGACAGTAGTAACCTGGGGGCAAGATGGCTGGCTCGGTCAATAAAGTAATCCTAATCGGAAATCTCGGGCGCGATCCCGAAGTGCGCACATTTCAAAACGGCGGCAAGGTGTGCAACCTGCGTATCGCCACGTCCGAAACCTGGAAAGACCGCAGCAGCGGAGAACGCAGAGAGCGCACAGAATGGCACAGCGTCGCGATTTTCAACGAGAATCTGGCGCGTCTGGCCGAGCAATACCTGCGCAAGGGCTCGAAAGTGTATATCGAAGGCAAGCTGGAGACCCGCAAATGGCAGGACCAGTCAGGTCAAGACAGATACTCGACCGAGGTTGTCTTGCGCCCCTACGCGGGCGAATTGACCTTTCTCGACAGCCGTGAAGGTAGCGGTGGCGGTGGCCAGACCGGTGGCAGCTCGGGCGGCGGATATGGCGGCTATGAGAGCGGACCATCCGATATGGGTGGCGGCGGACCGGCTTCGTCCCGCGATATGGATGACGAGATTCCGTTCTGAGTGACAGCGCCCGGCCTGCGCCTGCCCGAAGCAAACCGCGCACGTCCGGGCCGCACCATTTTCTGAGACAGAAAATGGCCAGAAACTGTGTCAGTTTCTGGCGAGCGCGTCGCCGATCAGATCCAGAACAGCCTCGGACCCGACGTCGCCGGTCACGAACGCATCGCCGATATCGTGCGCCAGGATGAACCGCAACTGACCGTCAACGACCTTTTTGTCCTGCTGCATCAGGCCCAACAGGCTTGCGGCATCCGGCAAATCCCCGGGGATATCCGACAGATCGGTCTTCATCCCCATCGCTTTAAGATGCGCCCGCACCCGACTGGGCGCTTCCTGACTGCACAGCCCCAATCGGGCCGACAATTCAAAGGCAAGCGCACAGCCGATGGCGACGCCTTCGCCATGCAGCAAGCGATCCGAGTACCCTGTTGCCGCCTCCAGCGCATGGCAAAACGTGTGCCCCAGGTTCAGAAGCGCACGATCCCCTTCTTCGGTTTCGTCCCGCTCCACGATACGGGCCTTCATCTCGACCGATCGGGTGACCGCGTGAACCCGCCCTGCCAAATCGCCCGATGCCAAAGACGAACCATGCGTCTCCAGCCAACCGAAAAAACCGGCATCGCCCAGAAGACCGTACTTCACAACCTCACCGTAGCCCGCCAGAAAGTCGCGCGGGCCGAGAGAACTCAGAACCTCGGTATCGGCCAGAACCAGCGCGGGTTGGTGAAAGGCGCCTACAAGGTTCTTGCCCTGCGCGGTGTTGATACCCGTCTTGCCCCCCACCGAACTGTCGACCTGCGCCAGAAGCGATGTGGGGATTTGCACGAACCGCACGCCACGGCGCAGGACCGCCGCCGCAAAACCGGCCAGATCGCCGATCACACCCCCCCCAAAGGCCACGACCAGATCGCGGCGCTCGATCCTCTGATCCAAGAGCCACTCGACCGCGCGCGAGAATTGCGTCCAGCCCTTGGTGGCCTCTCCGGGCGGCAATGCCAATGCCACCATTTCAATCCCGGCGCGGGCCAACCCGGCGCGCAACCGCTCCAGATGCAACGCCGCAACCGTTTCATCCGTCAGGACCGCCACACGCGGGCGCGGCAACAGCGGCGCGATGCGCGCGCCTGCCTCGTCAATCAGGCCGGGGCCAATTTCCACGTCATAGGAACGCGCGCCCAGCTTTACATGCACCGTTTCGCGCATCATGCCTCCGCCAATACATCGGGTCGCGTGGCCAGCGCGGCCAAGACCCTGTCCACCATCGCCTCGATCGAGGTCTCGCCATCCGACACGACCTTGAGATCTGCCAGCGCGTAAATCGGCATCCGGTCACTGTAAAGCCCGCTCAGCGTGGCGTAGGGGTCAGCGCTGCGCAGCAAGGGGCGGGTATCTTTGTGCCGGACCCGCATCCACAACACATCAAGCTCGGCCACCAGACAGACCGATACCCCCTTATCGGAGATGGCCTGCCGGTTGCGGTCCGCCAAAAACGCCCCACCGCCGGTCGACAGCACCCCCGGTTCGGCCTCCAGCAACCGCGCGATCACCCGGGCCTCCTTGTCGCGAAAAAACGCCTCTCCGTCGCGCTCGAAAATCTCCGGGATCGACATATTGGCGGCCCTCACGATCTCGGCATCGCTGTCGAGAAACGGCACCCCCAGCCGTGCCGCCAGCGCGCGGCCCACGGCCGTCTTGCCCGCCCCCATCATTCCGACCATCACGACGGTCTTTTTCAACAGCCCTCCACTTGAAGGGCCGTTATTTTGGGCCATGCTGTGCTCAATTCCGCTCATTCTTCTCTGAATGACGTGAACTTGGCAAAAAGGCCATATATAAACAGCGCCAAAAGGCGTCAGGCAGGCAAATCGGGGACCCCTTATGTGGCGATTGCTCAAAGTATTGATTTTTATGACTATTCTGGGTGGTATCGGCCTTGTCGGCTATGCCTATCTGGGTCCGTTTTTCGGTGCTGATTTCTCAGCCCCCCAAACCGAAATCCGCGAGCCCGTGACATTGGACGGGAGTTGACGCGCATGCGGCATCCGATGCCAGCCATCGGCCTTGCGGTCACCTGCCTCATCTGGGGCGGATCGGCCCGTGCCGAAGCGCCGCTGTCGATCATCGACTGGCTTGGCACCGAAGAGAGATCGGGCCCGCAATCTGCCCCCCCCGTCACCGAAACGGCCGTACAACCCCAAATCGAGGTTCAGCCGCTCGACCGGTCGGCTCCGCCGATCGGATTGGTCCCGCCCTCGGTCACGGGTCTGCCGGTCACGCTGTGGCAAAACAGCATGCCCGAGATGCTGACGCGGCTGATCGAGACCGCCCCTGTGACCGGGCATGCCCCCCTGCAATCCCTGCTTTACTCCATGCTCCTGACCGAAGCGATCCCGCCTGGTGGGCCCGAGGGTGCCCAGGCGCTTACTCTCGCCCGGATCGACCGGCTTCTGGATCTGGGCGCGATTGATCCGGCCAAGGCGCTGATCGAACAGGCGGGCCCCACACGCAGCCCCGCCCTGATGACCCGCTGGGCGGACATGGCCTTTCTGAGTGGAAGCGAGGGCGAGGTTTGCGCGACGCTGGCGCAAAGGCCGCATCTGGCACCGGACCGCGAAACGCTGATTTTCTGCACCGCACGTCGGGGCGATCTGAACGCGGCGACACTGCTTTTTGACATCAGCCTGGTGCTTGACGATCTTGATCCGCGCATCGCGCCCGCGCTCGATCGATTCCTGCATCCCGAGCTCTTTGAGGACGCCGCCCCGCTCAGCCAGCCGCGCGCGCCACGTCCGCTGACCTTTCGCCTCTTTGAGGCCATCGGGGAACGGGTGCCGACCGCCTCCCTTCCCCGTCGTTTCGCGGTGGCCGATCTGCGGGATGTGGCAGGCTGGAAGGCCCAGTTGGAGGCCGCCGAACGGCTGGCCCGCACCGGGGCGATTCCGTCGAACACCCTGCTTGGGCTTTACACCGAACGCCTGCCTGCGGCGTCGGGCGGCGTTTGGGAACGGGTGGCGGCCATTCAGCGGTTCGAGACAGCCTTGCAAACCCGCAGCGCTGATGCGGTTACCAAGACCTTGACCGAAGCCTGGGATCATATGGAGCGCGCGGGCCTATTGGTGCCCTTAGCCGATCTTTTCGCCACACAACTGGCCGAGATCGGGTTGACACAAGGGGAGCCGCAACGCCGCGCATTGGAAATGGCGCTGCTGTCGCCGGAGTACGAGGCACTCTCACGGCGCTACACCCCGCAGGCCCCGCTGGACCGCTTCCTTGTCGCCCTGGCGCAAGGCACACCGGAAGCGGCCCCCGCACCATCGGCCCTTGCCGAAACGATTGTTGCGGGGTTTTCCGCCCCGCCCGACCTGCCGCGCGGCCTGAGTGCCGACCGTTTGGGCGAAACGATCCTGCGTGCGATGGTTCTTTTCAATCGCGGCGCCGAAGGCAACTTGCGCGATCTGCGCGATGCCATCGGCGTCTTTCGCGCGCTGGGTCTGGAAGACGTGGCGCGGCGCGCATCCCTGCACCTGATGATCCGGGAGGAAGGGTAAACCATGCCGTCTTCGGCCCGTTGGATATCAACCTTTCTGGACGCACAGGCAGCCGAGCTGGGGGCGGCCACCAACACACAGCTGGCCTATGGCCGCGATCTGAAGGATTTCGCTCATTGGCTGGAGAGCGGTGGCGAGGCATTCGGGACCGCCAGCCGCGCGCGGATCGAGGCCTATCTGATCCATTGCGCGGATCAGGGTCTGGCCAAATCCACCCGGGCACGGCGCCTCTCGGCGATCCGCCAAATCTATCGCTTTGCCTTTGACGAAGGCTGGCGCAGCGACAACCCAGCCATTCAGATCCGGGGACCGGGCCGCGACAAACGCCTGCCCAAGACGCTGGATATCGCGCAGGTGGACCGGCTGCTGGAGGCCGCGCGGTCCCATGGCCGCGCAGTGGCCGACCGCCAGCGCAACACCTGCCTGATGGAGCTGCTCTATGCCACTGGCATGCGGGTGAGCGAACTGGTGGGCCTGCCGGTTTCGGCCGCGCGCGGCGATCCCCGGATGCTGTTGATCCTGGGCAAGGGCGGCAAGGAGCGAATGGTGCCGCTCTCTCCCCCGGCGCGGACCGCCCTCATCGCATGGCTCAAGGCCCGCGATGCCGCCGAGGACGCCGCCGTGGCCCGTGGCCTGCCGCGCTCGCGTTTTCTGTTTCCATCGCGCGGCAAGTCCGGGCATCTGACGCGGCACCGCTTTTATCTCCTGATCAAGGAGTTGGCCGTCGCGGGCGGGGTCAGCCCGGATCTGGTCACACCCCACACCCTGCGCCATGCTTTTGCCACCCACCTGTTGGCCAATGGCGCCGATCTGCGCTCGATCCAGACTTTGCTGGGTCACGCCGATGTCGCCACGACCGAGATTTACACACATGTTCTGGAAGAGCGGTTGCAGCAGCTGGTCATGGATCACCATCCGCTGGCCACCGAGGCCGACCGCAACCGCGACTGACGCGGCGTGTGACCGCAACGCTCGGGCCGCCAAATGCGACGCAGCCCTTGAACGATGCGCCGGTCGCGCCCATAACCACCTGCAACAGTAACGGAATATGGGTAAGATGGAACCTGCAACAGCGTCGCTTGCCGCGGCACAGACGACGGGCGCTCTGGACAGCGCATTCTGGATCACCTCTGGCGTGATCCTGTTTCTTCTGGTGCTGTCGGGGTTCTTTTCCGGCTCTGAAACCGCGCTGACAGCGGCTTCGCGCGGCAAGCTGCGCACCCGTGCCGATAAAGGCTCCCGCGGGGCGGAACGCGCCCTCAAGATCACCGAGGACAACGAACGTCTGATCGGCTCGGTCTTGTTGGGCAACAATCTGGTGAATATCCTCGCAGCCTCTCTGGCTACCGCGATCTTCACCCGCGCCTTTGGCGAAAGCGGCGTGGCACTGGCCACATTGGTGATGACGCTGCTGGTGCTGATCTTTGCTGAGGTACTGCCCAAAACCTATGCCATTACCAATGCCGAAAAAGCCGCCTCTGCCGTCTCAGGCCCGATCGGCGTGGTGGTCACGCTGTTTGCGCCCGTGGTGTCTGCGGTGCGGTTCTTCGTGCGCGGCGTGCTGCGCTTGTTCGGTGTGCAGGCCGATCCCGACAGTCACATCATGGCCGTGCGCGAAGAGATCGCCGGCGCGCTGACCTTAGGTCATTCCGAAGGGGTGGTCGAGAAAGAGGACCGCGACCGCATCCTGGGCGCGCTGGATCTGTCGGAACGGCTGGTCGAAGAAATCATGTTGCATCGGTCCGGTATCGAGATGATCAATGCCGACGACCCGCCGGACGCAATCCTGCAACAATGTCTGGAGAGCAACCACACCCGCCTGCCCGTCTTCAAGGACGATCCCGAGAACATCATCGGTTTGATCCATGCCAAGGATCTGTTGCGCGCGATCAACAAGCTGATCGGCGGAGCGGACGGCGATGCCAGTGCGCTGAAGAATTTCAAGATCACGGATGTGGCGATGCCGCCATATTTTATCCCCGAGACCACCAATCTGGACGACCAGATGCGGCAGTTTCTGCGCATGCGCAGCCATTTCGCTCTGGTGGTGGACGAGTATGGATCGTTGCAAGGGTTGATCACACTGGAAGACATTCTCGAAGAGATCGTGGGCGAGATCACGGATGAGTTCGACCCCGATGCCGATCACCCGGTCCTCAAGGGAGAAGACGACAATTACGTCGTTGACGGCGCAATGACGATCCGCGATCTGAACCGCGCCACTGACTGGAACCTGCCCGATGACGAGGCCAACACCGTCGCCGGTCTGGTCATCCATGAGGCCCAGATGATCCCGACCAAGGGTCAGGTCTTTTCGTTTCACAACTTCCGGTTCGAAGTGCTGGCCCGCGAGGGCAACCGGATCACACAGTTGAAAATCAGACCGCTCTGACACGATGACGCGGATCGCGGGCTGGTTCGACGATATCTTTCTGGATCTGGCACGCCAGATGCGCTGGTCCTTTCTGCCGCCCCTGATGGTCTATTTCGCCTTCGGCGCATCGGGCATCACCGCCATCGTCGGCACGTTCTTCGTCAAGGAGTACCTCGATCTGTCGGCCGCGTTTCTGGCGGGGCTTGCGTTCTGGGCGGGCCTGCCCTGGGCGCTCAAGATGCCGTTGGGGCATCTGGTCGACCTGATCTGGCGCTGGAAGGCCGGATTGGTCTGGCTGGGAGCGGCGCTGATGGCCGCCTCCTTTGCAATCATGTTCGGTCTGGCAACGCGCGTCCCCTGGATGACCGAGATCATCAGCGCGACGGCCTGGTATGTGCTGGCGGTTCTGCTGGCCCCTTGCGGATATGTCATTCAGGACGCCGTGGCCGATGCGATGTCGGTCGAGGCGGTGCCGGAGGTCGACGAAAACGGCCTCCCCCTGCCCGAGGATCAAACCCGCACGATGCATACAACCATGCAGACGCTGGGCCGGTTTGCGCTGATCAGCGGGCTGAGCCTGGTGGCCGCGGTCAACATTTTCCTCTTTGCCGGGATCGAGGATCTGCCCCGAGAGGCCAAGGAGGCGATCTATGGACGGATCTACCTGCTGGCGCTGATCCTGCCGTGCCTGTCGGTCTCAGGGGTTGTTCTGGCGACGGTTCAGGCGCGGATGCGGCTCCGGGCCCTGCTGGCGGCAGGTGTGGGACGGGCCGACGCGACGGCCCGGGTCTTTCGCAGCCCCGAGGCAGTGCAGCTCAACCACTGGTATTTCACCGGCGGGGCGGCCTTTGTCGCGGTGTCTCTGACGGTTGGTCTGGGAGAGGTGCCGTTCGCGCAGGAGATCGTGTTTGCAGGATCCATGACCATCGTACTGATCCTGATGCGCCAGTTGATCCGCGCACTGGATCCGGCCCAGGCGCAGGTTCTGGTAGGGACCGCGATCATCATTTTCGTGTTTCGGGCCGTCCCTCTGCCCGGCGCCGGTTTGACCTGGTTCGAGATCGACGCGCTGGGCTTTGACCAACAGTTCCTGTCGGTCCTGTCGCTGATCACCGCCGTACTGACATTGGCGGGGCTGGTGATCCTGCGTCCGCTGATGGCGCGCCGCAGCATCGTCTATATCGTGATCCTGCTGACGCTGGCCGCCGGTGTTCTTTCGATGCCCAACCTGGGCCTCTATTACGGCCTGCATCACTGGACCGCGGCGATGACAGGCGGTGTGGTGGATGCCCGGTTCATCGCGGTGATGGATACGGCCGTGGAATCGCCGCTGGGCCAGATCGCGATGATCCCGATGCTGGCCTGGATCGCGCGAAACGCGCCCGACAACCTCAAAGCCACGTTCTTTGCCGTGATGGCGTCCTTCACCAATCTCGCGTTGTCCGCCTCCAGCCTCAGCACGCGCTACCTGAACGAAATCTTCGTGGTCACGCGCCAGGTCACCGACCCCGCCACCGGGGCCATAATGACGGCCGCCGATTACACACAGTTGGGGTGGCTCTTGATCAGCGTCGCGTTGGTCACCGTGGCGGCACCCCTGATCGCGATCTGGATGGTTCAGCGTTCCCGCTTTAAGACGGACGAATAACCCGTTGGTATCTCGTAAGATCAGGCGCGCAAACGATCTCCTTCGGGATCGAAGGGTGGCGCATGCAGGATACGCGCCCGGTGGGGTTTGCCCAACACCATCACCTCGACCGTGTCCCCCGGACCCGCGCCTTTGACATAGCCCAGCGCCAGGCTCATCCCAACGCTATAACCATAGGCGCCCGAGGTGACCCGACCGATGCCCACACCATCCTTGAATATCGGCTCGCCCCCGCTGGCGTCGGCGTCCGAGGCGGTCACATCCGCCTCGTTCAGCTCCAACAGCACCAGCGTTTCGCGGGGAGGGTTCTGCATCACGGCGGCCACTGCGGATCTGTTCAGGAAATCCTTGTCCAGCTTGCAAAGCCGCGCAAGCCCTGCCTCCTGGAGCCGGTACTCGGGCGAGTATTCCCGGCTCCAGGAGCCATACCCCTTTTCAATCCGCAGGCTCATCAGCGCGCGCCCGCCGACCGGGCCTGCGCCGATATCCTTGCCCGCCTCGATCAATGCGGCATAGAGCGCGGCCTGATCCGCCTCGCGGCAATGCAGCTCCCAGCCCAGATCGCCGGTGAACGAGACGCGCAGTGCCATCACGTCGATCCCCGCCAACTCGATCCGGCGCGAGGTCATGAAGGGGAAATCGGCCGTCTCGAGCGCGGCATTGGTGAGCCGCTGCAGGAGCGCGCGCGAGTGCGGACCCGCCACGTTGAACCCGCAGACCGTCTGCGTCAGGCTCTCGAAAATGGTGCCATCTGGCAGAGGGACCTCGTTGAAATAGCGCTGGTGATAGCGTTCCGCGATGCCCGATCCGATGATCCAGAACTCCTCCTCGGCCAGGCGGGTGACGGTGAAATCGCCCGCGATCCCGCCGCGCTTGCCAATCAGCTGCGTGAGGCAGGATTTGCCAGTCTGCACGGGCATCCGGTTGGCAAATACCGCATTCAGCCAGGCTTCGGCCCCGGGCCCTGCGCAGCGATACTTGGCAAAGTTCGAGATGTCGATAATGCCCGCGCGGTCGCGCAGCATCCGGCATTCGGCACCCACGACCTCCCACCAGGGCTGGCGGGTGAACCCCGCGCTCTCCTGCACCTCAGCGGAAAAGTAGAGCGGATGTTCCCAGCCATAGTTCAGGCCAAACTGCGCACCAAGATCCTTTTGCATCTGATATGCAGGACGGGTGCGCACGGGACGGCCCGCATCGCGTTCCTCGCCCGGAAAATGGATCTTGAAGCGGTGGGCATAGACATCGCGCACCCGCTCTTTGGTAAAGGCCTTGCCCGCCCAGGCGCCAAAGCGCGCCATGTCCCAAGCGAACATGTCGTATTCCATCTCGCCTTCGATGATCCACTGCGCCACCATCAGCCCCATGCCCGCCGACTGGCTGAACCCCGGGATGATGCCGTTGCAGCAGAAATAGCCCGAAAGCTCCGGCACTGGACCCAGCAGGACATTGCTGTCGGGTGACCAGATCATCGGACCGTTGATCACCCGTTTGATGCCTGCGCTGGCGGCCACCGGCACCCGATCGATGGCGCGCATCACGTTCTCCTCGATCCGGTCGAGGTCGTCGGGAAAAAGATCATGCGCGAAATCGAGCGGTGTGCCCTCTTCGGCCCACAAGCGCATGTCTTTCTCATAGGCGCCGATGAGCAGGCCCTGCCCCTCTTGCCGCATGTAGTATTCGCCGTCCCGGTCGGCGACCGAGGGCAAACGGCGCCCGATGGCGGCGATCTCGTCAATCGTTTCGGTGACGAAATACTGGTGTTCGGTGGGCTGGAGCGGCAGGTCGATGCCTGCCAGCGCCGCCACCTCCCGCCCCCAGAGACCGGCGGCGTTGATCACCCAGCCGGTGTGGATCGCACCCTTCGGCGTCTCGACGATCCAGCTGCCATCGGGTTGAGGGCGGGTGGCTGTGACGGGGGTAAAGCGGTGGATCTCGGCGCCTTTTTGCTTGGCACCCACGGCATAGGCGTTGGTCACGCCGGAGGGATCGACATTGCCGCCCGAGGGTTCCCACATGATGCAGCGGATGCCATCGAAATCGGCCAGCGGGTGCAGGCGTTCGGCCTCGTTGCGGTCGATTTCGTAAAACTCCATATCGTAGAGCCGCGCCTTGGCGGCCTGGAGGCGCAGCTGGTGTTCGCGCTCTTCGGTCTGGGCGAGATAGAGGCTGCCGGGCTGGAAAACGCCACAGGACTGGCCGGTCTCCGCCTCCAGGCTGTTATAGAGGTTCATGGTATAATGCTGAAGGCGGCTGATATTGGCGCTGTCGTGCAGCCCGTGAATGCCTGCGGCCGCGTGCCAGGTGGAGCCGGAGGTCAGCTCGTCGCGTTCCAGAAGAACCACATCTGTCCAGCCCAGTTTTGTCAAATGGTAGAGGATCGAACATCCGATAACGCCGCCGCCAATCACGACGGCCTGAGCGTGGGTGCGCATGGGATTTGCCTTTTTCTTCGCTATGCTGACCAGCAGACTGGCGCGATTGCCGCAGGCCCACTTGTGCGCTGGCGACATGTTCTGTCGCTGGGGCACCCTTGGCCCCATCTCGACAGGGGCGGCTGCGCCGCATTTTATCCTATTTGCGCGGGGCCGCGCGGGCCTTGGGACGCTGTCCCAAACCCTGGGAATATTTCTGGCCAGAAGAAGACATGCGACATGATCTGTCGTTTTCATCCCTCCTGAGGCGGCGGGCTCTGGGGTAGGTCTGGGGCAGCAATTGCGGAGGATCTCATGCAAACCACCACAAGAGTGGCCGTGATCGGCGGCGGCGTTGTTGGATGTTCTGTTCTGTATCACCTGACCAAGCTGGGCTGGTCGGATGTGATGCTGATCGAGCGATCAGAACTGACCTCAGGTTCGACCTGGCATGCGGCGGGCGGGTTTCACACGCTCAATGGCGACACGAACATGGCGGCCCTTCAGGGGTACACCATCCGGCTTTACAAGGAGCTGGAGGAAATCACCGGCATGTCCTGCGGGTTGCACCATGTGGGGGGTGTGACGCTGGCCGACAATCAGGATCGGTTCGACATGCTTCTGGCCGAACGCGCCAAGCATCGCTTCATGGGGCTGGAGACGGAAATCGTGGGGCCGGAGGAGATCTCCAAGCTGGCGCCGGTGACCAATACTGATGGGATCATCGGGGCGCTGTGGGATCCGCTTGACGGGCATCTGGACCCCTCGGGCACCACCCATGCCTATGCCAGGGCCGCCAAGATGGGTGGGGCCACGATCAAGACGCAGTGCATGGTGCACGAGACCAATCAGCGGCCCGATGGAACCTGGGATGTGGTCACCGGCACGGGCACGATCCACGCTGAACATGTGGTCAATGCGGGCGGCCTCTGGGCGCGGGAAGTGGGGGCCATGGCGGGGATCTATTTTCCGCTGCACCCGATGGAGCATCAGTACCTTGTGACCGAAGAGGTGCCGCTGATCGCCCAGATGATGGCCGACGGCAAAGAGCATCCGCATGTGATGGATCCGGCCGGCGAAAGCTATCTTCGGCAGGAAGGGCGTGGCCTCTGCATCGGATTTTATGAACAGCCCTGCCGCCCCTGGGCGGTCGATGGGACAAGCTGGTCCTTCGGCCAAGATCTGCTCGACAATGATTTCGACAAGATCGAGGACAGCATCGCGTTTGCCTATCGGCGCTTTCCCGATCTGGAACGGGCTGGCGTGAAAAACGTGATCCACGGGCCGTTTACCTTTGCCCCCGACGGCAACCCTCTGGTGGGGCCGGTCCCGGGCGTGCGCAATTACTGGTCGGCCTGCGGTGTGATGGCCGGGTTTTCCCAGGGCGGCGGCGTTGGCCTGATGCTGGCCCAGTGGATGATCGAGGGCGAGCCCGAGCGCGACACATTTGCCATGGATGTGGCGCGGTTCGGCGACTGGATCAGTCCCGGCTATACCCTGCCCAAGGTGATCGAGAACTACCAGAAACGCTTCTCGGTCGCCTATCCGAACGAAGAGCTGCCTGCCGCACGGCCCCATCGCACCACGCCGATGTATGACATCTTCTCGGATATGGGCGCGGTCTGGGGTCAGCAATATGGGCTGGAAGTCGTGAACTATTTCGCCCAAGGTGATGAGCCGGGATATGAGACGCCGTCTTTCCGCCGCTCGGACGCGTTTGGGGCCACGGGCCGTGAGGTGCGCGGCGTGCGCGAAGGCGTCGGTATCAACGAGGTGCATAACTTCGGCAAATATCTTGTGAGCGGTCCAAAGGCCCGGGCCTGGCTGGACCGGATCATGGCGGGCCGTGTGCCGCAGCCAGGGCGGTTGTCACTGACCCCGATGCTGAGCGCCAAGGGCAAGCTGATCGGGGATTTCACCATGTCCTGCCTCTCGGACGGGCTGTTTCAGCTGACCGCCTCCTACGGCAGTCAGGCCTTTCACATGCGCTGGTTCCTGCAACATGCAGAAGATGGCGTAACCATCGAGAATATCAGCGATAAACGAAACGGGTTCCAGATAGCAGGACCCAAGGCGCGCGATGTGCTGGCGGCGTGCACGCGCGCGAATATCGGCGACATGCGGTTTCTGGATGTGCGCCGGATCACCGTGGGACAGACCGATTGCATCGTGCAGCGGGTCAGCTATACCGGCGATCTGGGCTTCGAGATCTATTGCGATCCCATGGCGCAGCGTCAGCTTTGGTGGACGCTTTGGGCCGCCGGAGAACCCCATAAGATGGTGCCCTTTGGCATGCGCGCGATGATGTCGCTGCGGCTCGACAAGTTCTTTGGCTCGTGGATGTCGGAGTTTTCGCCGGACTATACGGCGGCTGAAACCGGTTTGGACCGGTTTATCTCGTTCAAAAAGAACAGCGATTTCATCGGGCGCGCGGCGGCAGAAGCCGAACGGACCAGTGGCCCTATGCGGCGTCTCTGCGCCTTTGAGGTGGAAGCCGAGGATGCCGATGTGCAGGCCTATGAGCCGATCTGGCTGGATGGCGCGGTCATGGGGTTCTGTACCTCGGGCGGGTATTCGCACTGGGCGGGCAAATCCATCGCGCAAGGGTTCCTACCCACGGATCGGGTGGCCGAAGGGCTGGAGGTCGAGATCGAGATCCTGGGTCAGATGCGCCCCGCGCGGGTCATCGCCCAGCCGCTTTTCGATGCGGATGGCGCACGCATGCGGGGCTAGACTGTAGCGCGATCTGGGTTAGCATCGCAGGCATGAACTGCCCCGTCATCGTTCTGGCTGCTGGCGCGTCATCGCGCATGGGCGGCATCGACAAGCTTTTGCAACAGGTGGACGGGCGACCGCTCGTACGCCGACAGGTCGACATGGCGCGTGCGGTTGCGGATGAGGTGCTCGTGGCGCTGCCGCCGCGACCGCACCCGCGCTATGCGGTGCTTGAGGATGCGGATGTGACACGTATCGAAGTCACGGATGCGAGCGAGGGTATGAATGCTTCGTTGAGGGCCGCATTTGCAGCGCTGCCAGACACGGCGAGCGCAGCGATGCTGTTGCTGGGCGATTTGCCGGATGTCACTGAAGAGGACCTGAACACCGTTCTTGAAGCGGTTGATCTCACGTCTGAAACGCTGATTTGGCGAGGTATGACCCAGGATGGCAAACCAGGTCATCCTGTGGTCTTTCGCAACACGCTCTTTCCAAGGTTTGCAGAGCTGACCGGAGATAGCGGCGGGCAGAGCGTTGTCGCGGCCGCGCAGGGCCGGATCACCCTGATAGCCCTGCCCGGCACCCGCGCGCGCGCCGATCTTGACACGCCCCGGGACTGGGACCGCTGGCGCACCGAAAACCCGGAACGGTCCTGACCCGAACGGAAAAAACGGGGCAGTCACCTGCCCCGCTTTTCGTTTTCCGCAACGAACAGCCCCCCCTTCGCGCGGAGGCTGCAACCTTAATTCACGACGAGGAAGGCCTCGTGCTTTTTCAGCGACCGGCGCGCGGCCTGGTAGGCCTCGACCCCTTCGGGAGTGTTCAGCTCGGGAAAGAGCTCAAAGATCTCCTGACGCTGGGCGTTACCGATCCCGGCGAGGGTCTGATCGCCCGGCTGGAAGCTTTCGGTCCATGTGCCGTCCGACAGGACCACCTCATGCTGGTCGAACATAAAGTGGATGTAGGTCACCGAGGACACTTCGACGAAATCCACGCCATCCAGACCGGTCAGATGCTTGGCCGCGACCAGCACTTCGCTTTCGTCAAAGTAAAGCGAGGTCTTGTCGTTTGCGACCAGAACCCGGTGGTTCGGGCTGACCATCATGTCACGCTCGGGCAGACCCTTGCCCAGAGCGCCTTCACGGATCAACACGGGCTGCATATGCGTGGCCTGCATCATCTCGTGACGGTCCAGGTTGCGTGTTCCCAACCAGCGGATTTCCTGAATGCCGTTATCCCGGGTGATGATCCGGTCGCCGACCTCCAGCGTTTCCACCGCACGCTCGCCGCGCGGGGTGGCGATCATGGTGCCCGGTGTGAAACAGGGAATGACCCGCTCGATATTGAAGAACTCGACCGTGTCGGTCACGTTGTCATCGGCGTCGAAATAGGTGACGACACCGTTCTCGGGGTTGCCACCGTCCAGGGTCACCTGAAGACGCCCGCCCGGAACCGTATTGTCGACAGACCCACGCAGATCCAGCGTGTCAAAGTCGTCTTCGGGCGCTGCGGTGAAGCCTTCACCGCCATCCACACGGTCGCCGCCGTTGATGTTGACGAATGTATCGCGATCATCGCCACCGGACATGTCGTCTTCGTCAATGCCACCGTCAATGGTGTCATTCCCGGCCCCACCTTCGATGGTGTCGTCGTCATCTTCACCGAAGATCAGATCGTCTCCGGCACCGCCGTCGATGACATCCTGCCCGTTATCGGGACGCGGATCGGCCAGAGCACCCGGCAAATCGTCGGGGATGTTCGTGGCATCGGGAAAGCTCGGGCCCAGACCGCCGTAAATGGTGTCGGCGCCATCGCCACCCAGGATCGAATCCGAGCCTTCGCCACCGATGATGTTGTCATCACCCACGCCGCCATCGATCGTATCGGCATCGAGGCCGCCGTCGATAACGTCATTACCCTCATCGCCGGAGATCAGATCCGCATCGTCGCCGGTGCTGATCGTGTCGTCGCCCGCACCACCGAACACAGTGTCGAGATCGTTGTCCGGGATCGAATCCGCGGGCACTTCGGGCAGGCCGTTATAGGAGGGAAAGCCCAGATCGGGCAGACCGTTCAGCGTGCCGCCGCCGGTCTCGATCAGATCGTCGCCTTCGCCGCCAAAGACCGAATCGCTGCCGTCACCGCCATCGATTGTGTCGTCACCGCTGCCGCCAACAAGCGTGTCGTCGCCCTGACCGCCGGTCAGATCGTCGTCATCGGCGCCGCCGCGCAGTTCGTCGTCATCCAGTCCGCCGTCGATGACATCATCGCCCTGACCGCCCTGGACAACGTCATTGTCGTCGCCAGTGCTGATTGTGTCGTCGCCCGCGCCGCCATTCACGGTGTCCAGATCGTCACTTGGATCAGGGTCGGCCGCCACGCCGGGCTGACCGTTGAAGGGCGGAATGCCGTCATCGGGAAGCGCCGGTGTCCCCGCGCCGTCGGTATTGATCAGATCGTCACCGGCACCGCCATCGACAGAATCGCTGCCTTCCCCGGCTTCGATTGTGTCGTCGCCACCGTTCGCATCGATGATGTCATCGTCGGACCCAACCGGCGGAAAGATCGAGTCGCCGCCATCCACGACGTCCCCATCCGGATCGCCGGTATAGGAGGTGTCGATCAGATCGCCATCGTCATCGTTGGTGATCACACCATCCGAGGTTGTCGGGGGAACGCCGATTTTGCCGTCATAGACGGCGACATAATCGATCGAGCCGTCGAAATGCTGATGACGTTGAATTCCTGGATCTCATCCACGTTCTCGCGCACACCGAAGATAAAGCTGGTGCCGTCATTGTCGCCGATGTCGAAATTCACCCCCGCCGGTGTGTCGACCTCAAAGGAGGTGCTGGCTGTCAGATTCTCGACCAGGAAACGGCCGCCCTCGGTTTCGGACCACTCATAGGTGGCGCGGATGGTGTCGCCGACAGGGGCAAAGCCCGCGCCGGTGCTTTCCACAATGGTCACACCATTGGAGACGTGCATGACCTGCACCGCGCCGTCCTGTCCCACCTGGATCTCAAAGAACCCTTCGGAGGCGCTGTCAAAGAATTCCCCCCGGTTCACGACCGCCTGAAAGATCCCGCGTGAGTTATCTTCCTGCGTGAATTCCGTGATGAGCGTGCCTTCGGCCAGATCGAAGGGGTCGTCATTGCCGCCCACGTCGAACCGGTCCGGGTCGCCGTTCAGTTGCAGTTGACCACCCGAGGCTGTTGCCCCGCCAACAAACGCGCCATTTTGTGCGAAACCATCGTCCAGGCCGGTGTCGTCGGATTCGCCACCTGCCAGGAAATCCCACAAACCAACCAGGTTTGCCGCATGGGGATTGTCAAAAGTGTTAGTCATCATACTCTCCTTAGTGGCACTCACTGTTGCCAACCGCCCCGGGCGGACCAAATATTTCACAACCACAAAGCTCGGCCGCCGCAGCGAAGGTCAAACACACCTTCGCAGACGCTTGAGAATGGAAAGGATGCAGCCAACAGCGTCCAAGACGTTACCGCCTTGGTCGGTGCCTTCCTGCTGTGCGCGGTATCGTGCGACAGCTTGCGAACACATCTCTCTCGCATCTCAAGATGCAAGCTCTGCGTGGTCGCCCCCGTGACCAACAGACATCGCCCCCCAGTGGGCAGGGATAGAGATACCGGCGAGATTGCGGCAGACAAAGCAAAATGTGACGAAATCCGCACCCAAGATGGGCAAATGTGGCTGATCGAGGTCAGATTAAGGCGAAATCGGCACTGACTCTTGGCGCATTTGTTTCCAAATCAGGGCTAATTTTACAAAAAAACTGCATGATGCAGTGTGAATACGCGGAAATAGGCGGGTTACGTTCAAAAAACAGAAACAATAGGTGCCGACCTTAACCACGTCCGAAATGTGGCGGTGCGAAGGAGGGTCGGCCATTAGGGTCGTTCAACTTTTGGAACCAATGAGCGGCTCTTCGCTCAACTATGCACAGAAAACCCCGTCACCGGTGATTCGAAACCCGATGATGACACCAAGAAGCCTTATTCCGTTGACGAACGCCCTGCCAATGCCTGCTGCATCGAAATAGGGCAAAAATCGGCCTATGGCGACTTGTCGCCGGGTTCAGAGGAGAGCTCGTCGGATTTCAGACCCCAGGGTTTGATCCCGATCCGCAACGCCGCGCGGCCGATCATATGCGCGCCGATCGGTGCCGTCAGCACCAGAAACAGGACCACCAGCACCACTTTGAAGACCACCTGCGGCTCCCAGAAATGGATCGCGACCCCCCCCAGAATGAGCCCCGAGCCCAGCGTGCCGACCTTGGTCGAGGCATGCATGCGGATAAACACATCCGGCATTCGAAAAATCCCGATCCCGGCTACCAGGGTAAAGGCGCCGCCCAGAAACAGGAAGATGGCCGCGATGACGGTGCTCATGTCTCGTCCTCCTGCTGTTCCTTGCGCAGAACCTGCCGTTCCGCGAACCGGGCCAGCGCGACCGTGGCCAGAAAGCCCACCAACGCAAGCGCAAGCGCGACATCCAGAAACGCGGAATCGCCCGACCGCACCGCAGCAAGACCGCAAAAGGCGACAATCGCCACGGTCATCATATCCAGCGCCACGACCCGGTCCGGCAGGCTGGGTCCACGCATCAGCCGCCAGAACGCCAGGAACACGGTCGCAAAGACCATGACAAATCCGAAGCTGACACTGGTTTGCAAAAGCCACTCGGCGTTCATGATCTCTCCACCGCGTCAATCACCCATTTTTCCATGCCCTGCTTGAGCTGCCGACACACCGCGTCCGGGTCATCGGCAAACATCGCATGAAGACTCAGTGTCTTGCGATCTGCAGACACATCCAGTGACAAGGTCCCCGGCGTCAACGAGATCAGGTTGGTCACCAGCAGGATGCCCGCATCGCTTTTGACATCCAGCGGCATTTCAATGATCGCGGGCCGCGCCCGATGGGTGGGGGTCAGGATATCCCACAAAACCTCAAGGCTGGAGACCACAAGCTCGTAATGGAACATCACGATCAGCTTGAACCAGTACCACACCCGCAGGAAATAGCCCGATGGACCCCCGGTCAAAGGTTGCAGCAGCCACAGCACTCCATAGCCGAGCACCAGGCCAGAGCTAAGCGTCAGCAGCGAGAAGTCCCCAAAGAAGAACGCCCAGACCAGCGCAAAGAGCAGATTGACGACCAGATTGTTCATGCGCCCTCTCCCAACACGGTCATAATATAGGCCGTTGGATCGAGAAGTTGCAGGGCAGCCGTTTCAGCAAAGACCACAAACGGTTCGGGGAAGAACCCGATCACCAAGGTCAGCGCCGCCAGCCCCGCGATGGGCAGCAGCATGGCGCGACGCACACGCGGCTCGATGCGCGACAGCTCTGGCTGAAGGCCCTCGGGATGGGCCTTCCAGAAGGCTTCGGCCCAGATCTTGGTCATCGAGTAGATGGTCAACAAACCGACCAGCAAGGCAACGCCGGCGATGACCCAGGCCTCGATCTCCAGCGAGGCGGCGACCAGGATGTATTTCGCCCAGAAGCCTGAGAGCGGCGGAAAGCCAGCGAGCGAAAAGGCCGGGATCAGGAACAGCACCGCCAAGAGAGGCGCGGATTTGTAAAGCCCGCCAATCTTCTTGAGGTCGGTCGATCCCGCCGCACGTTCGACCACCCCGCCGATCAGGAAGAGGTTGGCCTTCACTATGATATGGTGGACCAGATAGAACACCGCACCCGCGACCGCCAAGGGGGTCAGCAGGGCCAGACCCAGGATCATGTACCCGATCTGGCTGACGATGTGGAACGACAGGATCTTGCGGATGTCGTTTTGTGCCGCGGCCCCCAGAACCCCGGTCACCATGGTAAACCCCGCCACCCACAGCAAGATTGTGTGGGTAAAGGCCACATCCCCGTCAAAGACCAGCGTGAACATGCGGATCAGGGCATAGACCCCAACCTTGGTCAAAAGTCCAGCAAACACCGCCGAAACCGAAAACGCGGGCGTGTGATAGGACGCGGGCAGCCAGAAGAACAACGGAAACACCGCAGCCTTCACCCCAAAGGCGATCATGAACATCACCGCCACGACCGTCACCAGCCCCTGGTTCTCGACCTCGGGCATGGTGCGCGCCAGATCGGCCATGTTCAGCGTCCCGGTCATCCCATAGACCAGCCCGATGCCCGCCAGAAACAGGATCGTCGAGACGAGGTTGAGCGTGACGTATTTCACACCGCCGTCGATCTGCTCCTTGCTGCCGCCCAGGACCAAAAGGCCAAAGGAGGAAATCAGCATCACCTCGAACCAGACATAGAGGTTGAAAAGGTCTCCGGTCAGAAACGCGCCGGTGACCCCGCCGATCAGCACATTAAAGAGCGCATGATAGCCCAGATGTTCCTTGCGTTCGTCAATATCACCCAGCGCATAGATCGAAACCGCAAGCGCGGTAATCGCGGTGATGACGACCATCACCCCGCCCAGGTAATCGGCCACAAGGGTGATCCCGAACGGCCCCTGCCAGCCGCCCATCTGCCCGGCGATCACGCCTTGGTCCAGAACCTGCCCCATCAAAAGGGCGGCAAGGATCAAAAGGGCGACATTGCCCAAAAGGCTGACCCAGCGCCCCGCGCCGGAATTGCGCAGCAGGAAGGCCACCACCGCCGTCAAGAACGGAAGCGCCAGAGGTGCGGCGAGATACCAGCTCATCGCTCATCCTCCGGGCGCGGTTCGGCGACGCGCATCTCGTCGGAATAAAGCGTGCCCAGCGTGGTATAGGCCCGAAACATCAAGACCAGCGCAAAGGCAAAAAGGCCAAAGCCGATCACAATGGCCGTCAGAACCAGGGCCTGCGGCAGCGCGTTGGCCACAAGACCTGCGGGCGCCTCGGCCCCTTCGGCGATCAACGGCGGCGCACCTGTGGTCAGACGGCCCGCAACAAAGATCGTCAGGTTCGCCGCGTTCGAGATCAGCACGAGACCAAAGATAAACCGCAGCACATTGCGCGCCAGCATCAGATAGACCGACGCGGCAACAAGCACGCCGATAGCGATGGCAAGAAGGGCTTCCATAGCCTCAGATCTCCTCTTCCATCGCAAAGACGAGGGTCAGAACAGATCCGAAAACCACCAGGTAGACCCCAATGTCAAAGGCCAGCACGGTTGAGATCGGCAAGCCCTTTTCGGTCTCGGTCGCACCCAGAAACAGCCATTGGCCAGTAAAGAGATCATCGCCGAAAAAGGCCGCGAAAAGACCCGACAACAAAGCAAGTCCGAGCCCCACCATCGCGATGCTTTGCGGATCCACCCGCAAGGCGCGCCGCGCATCGGCGGTGCCGCAGGCCACCGCAAACAAAACGAACCCTGTCGATCCGATGAGACCGCCGATAAACCCACCGCCCGGCTCGTTATGACCACGCAGCAGCATATAGACCGAAAAGATCAGCAGAAGACCCGTCAGGTACCGGGTGCCCGCCCGCAGGATGACCGAGTTCATTTGCCCTGCCCCTTTGTCGTTGTTGTGCGCAACAGCGCATAGGCCGACAGCGCCGCGATCACCACCACGGCGATCTCGCCAAATGTGTCGAGCGCGCGGAAATCCACCAGGATCACGTTGACGATGTTGCGCCCGAAGGCCTCGGGCCAGCTGGTGATCTCGAAATAGTCGGTCAGGCGCCGATCCAGCGGGGTTGCCAAAACGGCCAGCAAGGTCAAGGTCACCACCGTACCGACGCCCAATGCCAAAAGCGCATCCCAGGGCCGCCAGTGGCGCCCGCCGGAATCGAGTGTCGGCAGGCGCAGCAGGGCCACCGCGACAAGAACGACAACCAGCGTCTCGACCAAGAGCTGGGTAATGGCGACATCCGGTGCCGAAAAGACGATAAAGACCATCGCGACCGCGATCCCCACAACGCCCAGCGCCGCCATCGCCGCGATGCGCGAGGAGGTCAGCGTCGCCAGCAGCGCGCCGCCCAGGATCATCAACACCAGCGCCACGCTCTGCCCTGTGGCATCCGAAAAGTCGGGCACCGTCAGGCCCAGGCCGCGCGCCATCATGGTGCCACCCATACCCACCAGCACGGTCACGAAGGTCACGAACATGTATTTGCGCAGCACACCGGACTGGATCACGCCGGTCTGCCAGGCGGCCAGCGCTTTGAAGCCATCCAAAAACCGATCCCAGCCCGCGTCAAAGGACGGCGTGGCCGCATCCATCCGCTCCAGCATGGTCCGCGCCTGCCGATGCACCGCGTAAATGATCGCGCCCGAGACCACCGTCACGATCGACAACAGCAGCGGCATGTTCACCCCGGCCCAGAGCTTGAGCTCTTTCGCATCTTCGATTTCGCCCAGCAGGCTGGCCACCGTGGGCGCCACCAGCGACCGCTCCAGAAGATCGGGATAGATCCCGAAAACCGTGCCCAGCACCGCCAGGATCACCGGACCCGCGAGCATTGGCCAGGGCGCCTCATGCGGGGTCTTGGGCAGCGCGCCACCCGCCTTGCGCCAGAACGGACGGAACGCCACGACCCCTGCCACGGCAAACATCAGCGCGTTGGCCAATAGCACCGCACCGACCACGAACAGGGGTTCGGACGCGACACCCAGAGCACCGGCGTATTTCAACTCCTTGCCGATAAAGCCCAGAAACGGTGGAAAGCCCGCCATGGACAGCGCCGCCAGGGCCGCAGCAATCGCGGTAAACGGCATGACACGGCCCAGACCGCCCAGCACGTCGGCCTCACGTGTGCCGGTGGCATGATCAATACAGCCCACCACAAGAAAGAGGGCCGCCTTGTAAAGCGAATGCACGATCAGAAAGGTGGCAAACGCGGTAATGGCATAGCTTGACTGCTGGCCCAGGAACAGCATCAGCGTGCCCAGCGCCATCAGCGTGGTATAGGCCAATGCCTGTTTCAAGTCGGTTTGGCGCAGCGCGAATATGCTGGCCGCAACGGCCGTGACCGCACCGAAGATCGTCAGCGTCCACATCCACATATCGGTGCCCGACATGCCCGGGTGCAGCCGGGCCATCAGATAGACGCCCGCCTTGACCATGGTGGCCGAATGCAAGAAGGCCGATACCGGCGTCGGGGCGGCCATCGCATTGGGCAGCCAGAAATGGAACGGGAACTGCGCCGATTTGGTAAAGGTGCCCGCCAGGATCAGAAGCAGGATCGGTATGTAATAGGCATGCGCCTTCAGTTCATCGCCGCGGGCCAGGATCTCCGACAGCTCGAACGTGCCCATCGTCATGCCCAACAGGATGAACCCGGCCAAAAGGGCAAGCGCCCCTGCCCCGGTCACAAAGAGCGCCTGAAGCGCGGACCGGCGTCCCTTGGCCGTCTCGTGTCCGAACCCGATCAGCAGATAGGAGGTGATCGTCGTCAGCTCCCAAAACACAAACAGCGCGATCAGGTTGTCGGCCAGAACCAGGCCCAGCATCGACAGCATGAAGCTGAACAGGAACAGCATGAACCGGTCAAATTGCGGATGTCCCGCCAGATATGTGTTGGAATAGAGAAACACCAACGCGCCAATGCCCGAAATCAGCAAGGCAAAGGTCAAAGACAGCCCGTCGAGCAGAAACGACAGCGAAATGCCAAGGCTGGGAACCCATTCGATTACATAGCGCAGGCTTGCCCCGTCGGCGATCTGGGGGGCAAGGGTGAGAAACCAGACGAACAACAGCGCGGACAAACCGGTGCACAACAGCCCGGATAGGCCGTTGCCGCGCGGCACGCCAGTCGGATCAGCGGATGTGCTCAATGTGTTCAGTCCTCGTCTTCCAGCCGCACCGGCGAGACAAAGCCCATCGGTTTGATCGCCAGAACCGAGCAGCTGACCCGGTTCAGAATGGTCTCGGCCGTGTTACCGATGAAAAAACCGGAAATTCCGGTACGGCCCAGCGTGCCCATTACCAGCGTATCGATCCCTTCGCTGTCTACATGTTCCGGGATCACGTCGGCGGCAATGCCTTTTATGTGCAAAACGCGCATCAGATCGGAGAATTCGATGAAGCCGCTCATCAGTTGATCAAGGCGCTGGGTGCTCTTGCGCTCTTCATTGCTGAGGATGGCCTGAATCTCGTCTTCGGGCATTTTCACCAGCCCGTGCCGCAGGGTCGATTCCTCCTGCACATGCCAGGCATTCATCACATCCAGCTTGGCTGCGTCCTGCTGCGCCAGCGATGTCGCCAGTTCCATGACCATCCGGTTGAGCGCATCGCGTACGGTATCCTCGGGGTCAGGATCGACCGCGGCCATGATACGCTCCGATTTTGCGCGCGTCTCGCCATTCAGGATCCAGACCGGACAGGGCGCCTTGCGCAACAAATGCAGATCCGGAGCGCGCAGGAACGGGCGGTCGGGCCCGCGATGGGCGCCCTTGAGCACCAGGTCATGACCATGACGCAAGACCCGGCGGATGATCTGGATGAAGCTGGCTCCGTTCAGAACCTCCGTCTCGACGGCGATGCCCTTTTCCCTCAAGGGCTGTGCGAGATCCTCAACACGCGTGCGGTGAAACGCGATCACCTGCTCTTCGACTTCCGTGGCGCGCCGCCCCGGCAACGCCGCGAAAAGCCGCGAAAGCTCACCGGGTTCTCCGTCGATGATGTCGACCAGCGTCAGCTCGGCCGCGTTGGCCTGAGCCAGCCAGGTCGCGCGCTCGAACACCGCGTCCGATACGCTGGCCTCATCCACCACAACCAGAATCTTTTTGAATCGCTGCATGGATCGGCGGCCCCCTATTCGCTGATGGAGGTCACATAGGCGGCTTTGCCTGATTGATCAAATCGAAACGGGGCATTAGTTTGATAGAAAGTATCTATCAGAGGCGATCATTTGCCGACTTTACAGCAACTCAGGTACCTCATTGCCCTGGCCGACACCCTGCATTTCCGGCGCGCGGCCGAAATGTGCCATGTCACCCAGCCAACGCTCAGCGCACAGCTCAAAGGTCTGGAGCTGAAACTGGGCGCAGAACTGGTCGAGCGCAGCCGATCCCATGTGATCATCACACCGCTGGGTCAGGCCGTGGTCGATCGGGCCCGCCGCGCGCTGCGCGAAGTGGACGAAATCCACACATTGGCCGCGCAAAGCCACAGCCATCTGCAAAGCACGATCCGTGTTGGCGTGGTGCAGTCGCTGGGCTCGTACCTGTTGCCGCTGATCGTGCCTGGCCTGCATCAAAGCCACCCTGCCCTGAAACTCTATATGCGCGAAGGGCTGCCCGACTATCTGCTGCAAAGCCTGTCGGACGGCACGGTGGATCTGCTGTTTTTCCCGCTGCCCGTGCGGCGGGCCGACTTTGAAAGCCTGTCGATCTTCCGCGAACCCATCGAGATCGTCCTGCCTTGCGATCATCCTTACGCAGCCGAACGTGAGATCGCGCCGGCGATGCTGCGGGGCGAGACGATTTTGTCGCTGGAACCTGGCCACAAGCTCTATGAACAGGTGCGGCGCATCTGCGAGCAATACGGCGCGGACCTGTCGCGCGACTATGAAGGCACATCCCTGGATACGCTGCGCCAGATGGTGGCGATGGGCATGGGCCTGTCGCTGATGCCCGCGCTCTATGTCAAATCCGAGGTGGCGCATCAGGACATCGTCGTCGCGCGCCAGTTTCGCGGCTCTCCGCCGTCGCGAACCATTGGAATGATCTGGCGAAAGGGCACCGCGCGCGAGGCCGAGTTTCGGGAACTGGCCGCCCAGATCTGCGCGATCCTGAAAGAGCGTGCGAAGGAAGTGATTGTATTGGGCTGACACGCCGAAGGGTCGGCCGATACCGGGGCAATCGCAAAAGCCAAAGCCCATCTAGTGCCTTGTACAGCAACCGGTGACACAAGTTGGGACCCGTGACGAGAGCAGCTCGCGCTCGTTCGTTCAGCGCCTCATCAAGCCCAGGTTCGAGGTATAGGTTCACGACGGGCAGTCCAACAAACCGTTCCCGCTGTATCTGCTGGACCTCGGCGTCGGCCAACCGCTTGCCAAAAGAATGACTGGCAAGCCACGGAACCAGAAATGTAGAGAGACAAAATAGAGTAAGGAACCCTTTGCCAAGATTGAGGTAAATGATCGCCCACATCCCCGCAACGCCAAGGGCGACCCATACTAGAAATTGCCACCAGTGATGTAGAACAACGATACGTCCGTATTCCAGAAGTACATCAGGACCTACGCCAAGGCTTGTGAAAGGCACGTTCCAAGTCGCGAACCAATGCCAAGCAAAGCTCCATCCAAGGCTCAGCAGCAACGCGCCGATGTACCCCCCGACTAGAAGAATGGGGGCGATGGCAGAAGTCAGGCGCGAAGCGAATGACGGCGGGGATGGATCGGACGTCAGTCTGACTTCGATCTTGGGGATGGCTACTGCATCCTCCGACCCGCCAATCTCGGGCTTCGGGTCATCCACGGATGGTTGGGAGTTTTCCATCGTCCGTCCCTGCAGGGCAAAGTCTTTTGCCACCCTCTTGTCTGTCCAGAACTAGGTCTGGCGCAAAAGCATCAGTCGCTTCCCATTCCCCTTCGAACGTTAGAGCATAGCATTGGACTACCGATTGGTCCGGTCTGATATCACAGAATGGAACAAATGCTTCCGTCCAGTCTCGATCCACGTCCGGGTGATCTGTGTCGAGAAGTATGCACCCAAACTCGACTACCGTTTCCGCCTTAAGGGCAGAAGTAAACACTGCGATTATTGCGGCAATGCAAAATAAAATCTTCTTCGACAACGCAACTAATCCTAAAGTCTTCAAGATTTCTAGCTGAGCATCTGGTGTGTTTGAGAACCCTATGCACCAATCGCTTTGTTCAGATTTCAACCCGCGCCATCGGTCGTCCCGGCACGAACGGGCCAATTACATCAACTATAGCATATTGGAGTCTGTAGACATAGAGAGCGACGGGAAGGTCCCGCCCTGGTCATCCACTTGCACAACAAACCCACCAAGAAAGGTCGGTTTTGATGCCGACCCGCGCAGAAAAGAACCCAAAACAGGTCGCCGTAGATACCGCGCCACCAAAGCCATATGCGATGCCTGCCCGTCGAAACCAAAATGCTGTCCAAACACAAATACGCGCTTTATCGGTCGTGAGGAACACGAGGACGCACGCGACTTCGCCCGACTGGCTGCAAAGTCTCCCTTCAACCCCAAGGCCCAGGCCAAACGCAAAAAGGTTGAGATGCTCTTCGCTCACCTCAAACGCATTCTCGGCCTCGGGCGGCTCAGACTTCGAGGGCCATGTGGTGTACAGGACGAATTTACGCTCGCAGCAATCGCTCAGAACCTCCGAAAACTTGCAAAACTAAGACCCAAGACGCACGAAACGAGGATCGCGATATGATCTGAAACGGCAAAACGACAGACCAACAAGCCGCCCAATGCAACGGGCGGATCAAGAAGCTTGCGATTGAAGTCGCCAAGCAGGCAAAACCTCAAATCTCGGCGACTTCTTCAACAAAATGGGCTCTCTGCCGCCTTGCGGCAACGCAGCGCGCGGATTTTGAACTGCGAGCGCCATTCACGCCCTTACTGTGCGTGGGCAGGTGTCCGCAGCCAGCCCGAAGCAGACCCAAACCGAGTGATCAGTTGGCCAACGGGCACATGCAGGTCGCGGCGGGTAGCGGTCGTTTGCTGCGGCTGCGGAGTGATCTTGGTCATTCTGTGAAACCAGACGCTCGCTTAAGCGATGCTAAAAATACCGTTTGGGAGTGCAGATATTGCGGCAGCGGTTTATGTGGTCATAATGGCTGAACGTGACAGAAGACATGTCTGGCGGGTACTTCCTCATTGAGATGCGGCGACGCTTCTCTTTTACATGCAACACCAAGGAAGCTGGGAAACGAATGCTACTTGAAGAAATCGAAACCGCACAACGGAATGTTCGTACAGACGCCTTTCAGATGTCTATTGGTGAGCTTGTGAATCTCTACGATGACGGCGACATAATAATTGCTCCGGAATTCCAACGACTGTTTAGATGGGAAATAGGCCAGAAATCAAAATTGATCGAGTCTCTGCTGCTGGGCATTCCTCTGCCATCTATCTTCGTCTACGAGCTAGAAAACGGGCAGTGGGAGCTCGTAGACGGGCTGCAGAGGGTTTCATCAATCCTTGAGTTCATGGGTAAATTGAAAAACGAAAATGGCGCGGCCTGCCCACCATCCATCTTGGAAGCAACAAAATACCTGCCGTCGCTCCGCAATACAGTTTGGGAAAAAGGCGCAGCAATTGCTGACGTGGAAGAGAATGAACAACTCGAACTTGATCGAAGCCTTCAGCTAGCCATCAAGAGGTCTCGCATTGGAGTAGAAATCCTCAAGCGTCCGAGCGATAGCATGACGAAGTTTGACCTGTTTCAACGACTAAATGCTGGGGGGACGGCCGCGAACGCCCAAGAGATACGAAATTGCATAATTTTGATGGTCAATGCTGACTACTTTAGGGCGATTAAAGCCGCGGCTGAGAGTGACAAATTTCTTTCGGTAACGGGCCTGAGCGACGGTCAAACAGAAAAGCAACGACACATTGAGATGGCGGTAAGATTGCTGGTTCACACTTTGGTAAATTACGATGGAACCCTAGACGTTGGCGAATACATAGACGACGGTATCGTAAAATTGGCGATGGACGCTGATATTGCCGGAGCCTCCACGACTATCAACAGCACTATAGACCTTCTGCATCAAGCCGCGGGCGGGAATGCTCTCCGGCGTTTCCAAGATGGAAACTACTCTGGAAGGGTAGGACTGGTGGGCTTAGAAGCGATCGCAGTAGGAGTCGCAAAGAACCTTACGGCAATACAGCAGCAGGCAGACCCGGCAAATTTTGTGCGGGACAAGTCTCAGGCATTTTGGGAGCAGCCAGACGTTGAAAGTTTCGTGTCACCCGGCATGCGCGGAACAACGCGGATTCAGAAAACAGTGCCTTTTGGTAGCGAGTGGTTCAAGCCATGAGCAAGCCATATACCGCGGACGACTTCTCGAGTCTTGTAACCGCGGACAGGACTTGGCGTATCCGCGAGATATCGGATCTAAAGACCGCGATTCGAAGGGCAGATCAGAACTTGGGGAAAGTCCTGCTAAGGGCACTAGTTACAATCTCATATGCTCATTGGGAGGGTCATGTGAGAAATTCTGCAAAACTGTATTTGATACATGTCGCTTTGCGTAAGCATCCATACACAAGTCTCAACAGTCAGTTTTTGAAGAACTACTTTTTGCCGCGGCTGACGGCGCTATCGAAGAGCAAGGGCAGTATCGAGTCGAGGTGTAACCTTCTAGATGAAATCCTTACGTCCTCAAACAAGCAGTTCAGTCGAGTGAACGATGATCTGATCAACACCAAATCGAACTTAAATTCTGAGGTGCTACGAGAGATATGTTTGGTTTGCGACATTTCTTACCAAGAATTCATTGAACATGAGGCCTTTATTGATGCAATGCTTCTGAAACGGCGCAATGCGATTGCCCATGGTGAAGACACCTTCATTGCGAAAGACGACTTAGATGAAGTCACAAACACAACCATCGCTTTGATGCGAATGTTTGGGGACGCTTTGGATAACCAGGTTCAACTAAAAACCTATATGGCTGCATGATGACTAATGTCCGAGATGCGGGCTGCGACCGCAGCATTGAGATGTATTAGCCAAAGGCAGCTATGGGCCGCCCGCGAAGGCGGCCCTGATTTTCAGATTTCAACGGATTCCGAGATTGTTAAGGCATCTTCCAATTCGACTCCAAGATATCGGACCGTGCTGTCCATCTTTGTTTGCCCCAGCAACAGTTGAACCGCCCGCAGATTACCGGTCTTCTTGTAAATCTGCGAAACCTTGGTTCGGCGCATCGAGTGGGTGCCATACGCACTTGGCTCCAGCCCAATCGACTTGACCCATTCGCGGACCAGTCGTGCGTATTGCCGTGTCGAGATGTGAAGGCGCTCGTGAAAACGCCCGGGCCAGAGGTATTCCGAACCGACCATCAATGGTTCCTCCATCCACCTCAGGAGTGATTTTCGAGTTCCTTCCGTAATCTCGAAACGCACCGGCTTTTGCGTTTTGCTTTGGATGATTGATGTTCGTTCTTTTACCTGACCAGCGGCATAAACGTCGGCCACCACAAGTTTGACCAGATCACAACCGCGCAGCTTGCTGTCGATGGCAAGGTTGAAGAGCGCTAGGTCACGGAAATTGTCCGCGATATCTAATCGAACACGGATCGCCCAGACGTGTTTCGGCAGCAAGGGCCTTTTCTGGCCGACGATGCGCCCTTTGTTCCAAGCAGGGCGACAGGCGCGAATGGCGGGTAAATTCGGGATGCGCATGGTGGGTCCTCCAATCCACCACGCCCCGCCGCAACGCCAACCCGACGTTGACGAGGCAGTGTATCACAACATGCTGCGTCGCATCTGAGGTCGGCTCCGAGCCCAAAGTGCTGAACGCTGCGAGATGTTCTAATGACTGCTTACCCGATGACGGCCGGTTCAACAGTGGTTGTCTCCTTATAGGTCTCAACTGCAAACAGCGTCGTGTAGCGCACCACGTCTGGGTCGCTATCAAAAAGCCGATCACAAAGTCCCTGATACTCTTCCATATCGTTGAAATGGCCGATCAGAACCGCGTCAAGCTCACCTGTCACGCCATAGGCTTGCGTGATTGCTGGTTCTTCTGAGATGCGGGATGAGAAAGAGGTGCGCAGGTCCTTAGTGTGATTCCGGGTCGTGACCGTGATGATGGCCCGGATGCCCCGCCCGAGTTTGGCAGGATCGGCCAAATAGACACAGTTTATGAGCACCCCGGCGTGGCGTAGCTCGGCGACGCGCCGCAGACAGGTCGATGGTGTTGACCCGACCGCCTCCGCCAGTTCTGCCTTCGTCAGGGAGCCGTTCGCTTGAAGAGCAGCGACGATCCGAAGATCCAGAGCATCCATGGTCATGTCCGCCTCCCGTGGTTCATAACTCCAAAATATCGAAGATTTTGACCACACTTTCCATTGCTTTTGTCGTAAGTCTACGAAAAAGCGACGGAACCTCGACATGAGCAACACAACCCTCGGCCTTATCTGGGCCTTCTCCTTTGTCATTCTGGAAGCGGCGCAGGCCGTGTTCTTCGGGGGTGTGTTTCAGGGCTACGATTCCTTTCTGATCGGAGCAGCCGTCTTTGGCTTCACCGCCTTGGGCGCTCTTACATGGACAGGTATCCGTGCCGCAGATGAACTGCGTATCGCATGGGGTAACGGCGCTGCTCTCTTTGGCCTGAACCTGTCGACTGCCTTTGTATGGATCGCCTATTTCTTCGCGCTTCAGATGATCGAACCGGCGGTCGTGTTCACGATCTTCTCGGGTCTGATCCCGGTCGCTATTCTGATCGCCTGGGCCCTTGGCGTTCCGGGAGCATCGCCGCTGCGAAACCGCACTGAAGGCGCGGGCTTGCTCATCATTGTGATCGGTGTCGGTTATCTCGCGGCGATCACCATCCTCGGCAGGTCTGGCTTTGTGAGAGGAGACTGGACAGTTGCACTGACTGGATTGCTGCTGACCTGTATCTCAGGGGCAAGCCTCGCTGCCATGATGATCTATAGTCAGCGGCTCAACCGTCTGGGTGTCTCTCCCGTCGCGCAATATGGACTGCGGTTTCCGCTCTATGTGGCGGTCGCACTCGCAGGGGCCTCGCTCGGTTTCGATGAGAAAGGCCCCGTCGATCCGAGCGGTTTGATGATCGTGGTTCTGATCGGATTTGTCATCATGGCGTTCCCGGTCTTTGCGATGCAGAAGGCAATCTCGCTGATGTCTACCTTGACCCTCGCCGCGATTACCGCTCTCGGCCCGCTTTTCGTCTTTCTATTCCAGCTCATCGAAGGTCGCGTTGATTATGCCCCCGCAACGATGACCGGCCTGATTATCTACGTCACCGGTGCGATACTTGTGGCCTATGGCGGAGCGAAAAGCAGTGATCGACATGTTGTGCACACATGACAGCGAACACGCGGGTGCGTCGAACCCGGCCATTCGAAGGGGGTCGACGGACGGCGGCTAAGTCCCGCAGACTGTGAGTTCGAACAACTGCGCATTTTGCGATCGCAGCGAATGTCGGGATGACGGGCCGCACTGCAGCGTCTTACATACCAGGTGTACGGCAGGAATGAACCGTCCTTGCCTTCAGAGGGGCCGAGTGATCTTGACTTTGCAAAGTCCAGTTTCTGCGCTAAGCGGACACGCGAGGGTGGCCACCCTCCCCTCCGCCTTGATCCTCCTACCGTCGGGCAAAGCAAGCACAGCCGCCTTGAGCTGCGCCTGCGCCTGTTCAAGCGTGTCTGATCGGCCATCTGCTGCCGGAAAGGTCTGGATCGCCCAAATCCACCACCGCGCAAAGCCGAGTTCTTGATGAAAGATGCGGCCAATTGGGCTGCCCTGGTACGAGACAAGGTAGTCATTCGGCGCTGTTCGGCCGCCGATCCGGCATGGGCGCATTGTGAATTCGGACATGCCCCATCATGGCACTGACACCACCAACTAGAAAACACCCCGATCACAGCAGCAGGTCGTCGGGTTTGCGGTTGGAGATAAGCAACTCGGCCGCGTCGGTCGCGTCCCCCCGGGACACGCTGTATTTCAGCGACACAGCCTCGATCTCAAATGACGCAAACAGAGCGCGCGTTTCGGGCCGGTCATTGATGGAGAGCACGAACGCGCCCTCGATGTCGGCCAATTGGGCAGCCATCCTGGCGTAATCGGGTCTTTGGAAGAGATCCTTGCCGTAATCGTCTTCCCCGCCCCAATAAGGTGGATCGAGGTAGAACAGAGAACCGGAACTGTCATAGCGCCGCACCAGCTCGGACCAGTCCAGGTTTTCGAGGACCACACCATCCAGCCGCGCATGCGCGGCATCCAAAAGAGGCTCCAATCGCGACAGCGAGAAGAGCGTCCTTCCGGTTGCCACACCAAAGACCCCGTCCGCCCTCCCCCCGAAGGCCAGGCGTTGCAGATAGAGGAGGCGGATGGATCGCCCGGCGCGATGATCGAGAACTTGTCGACCTGATAGACCGCAGCCGTTGTGGGCACACCTGCGTTGTCCAGATCGGAGCGGACCACGACGCCGGAGACGACACCGTTATTGTCGATACGCAGGGCGTATTCCGCCTCGATGCCATCGATCGAGGTCTGCTGCGACTGGATCGTCGTGGATTGCGCGCCCACGGTCGAGGTGAGGCTGGTAAGCTGCGTTGCCTGGCTCGCCAACTGATTCTCGGCGTCCGTGGTGCGGACCGTCAATCCGCTGGTGGCCGTGGCGTTCGCAGCAATGTTGCCTTGCGCGGTGGTCAGCCCGGCCTGAAGCGTATCGATGCTCTGGCCCTGGCTGGTGATCGCGCCCTCGGCCGCCGTTGTCCGAACAGCGAGGTCGCTGGTGGCCGTAGCGTTCGCAGCAATGTTGCCTTGCGCGGTGGTCAGCCCGGCCTGAAGCGTATCGATGCTCTGGCCCTGGCTGGTGATCGCGCCCTCGGCCGCCGTTGTCCGAACAGCGAGGTTGTTGGTGGCCGTGGCGTTCGCAGCAATGTTGCCTTGCGCGGTGGTCAGCCCGGCCTGAAGCGTATCGATGCTCTGGCCCTGACTGGTGATCGCGCCCTCGGCCGCCGTTGTCCGAACAGCGAGGTCGCTGGTCGCCGTGGCGTTCGCGGCGATATCGCCCTCCGCGCTTTCCAAACTGGCCTTTACGGTCACGATATCCTGGGCAAGGGCATCGTCGGCCTCGGATCGCACCAGCTGCTCGGACTTGAGCGATGCGGCGGTGTTGTTGATCGCGGCTGCGAGTAAGGTTTCGAGGCTGGCAATCGCCACCCGATCCTCGACGACCAGCGCCCGCATGTCCTGGGCCGAGATGGCGATGGCCTCCCCCAAATCGCGACGGGCGTTATAGAGGTCGACAGCGGCGCGAACGGGCGAAAGATCGTGCTGCGAAGGCTGAGTTTCGAAATGAGCGCAGGATAAGCAAGCTGTCGAACACAGAGGCCCAATGTCCTTTCTGCGGTCGGTACTGGCGCGTCTACAACAGGCACGGGTCTGGGCAGCTTGGGTTCATCCTGTCGGCAGGCGAAAACCACGCGATCACCTGTGAACACGCCACGCCAGAAGAGCGGCGCGCCATGGCCAGACACGACGAAAAAAGGTGGGCGAAGAATCCGCCTGCAAACACGATCCGAAACAACTCCGATCATGCCGGTTATGGCGGGATCAATTTTAGGGCACAATAAGGGACCGTTCTTATGGACATCGACAGGATCCGCACAACCGTCGAATGGCTCGAAGCCATGTCCACGGACACCCAGTTCCTACAGATCAAAAACCTGTGCCAGAACAACGGTGTCTGGACCGTGCCGGATGATCCCCGGCAATACAATCCAGTGCTCTTTGAGATATCGCTGTGGCAAGTGTCCTGCTTTGCTGACGATGCCAAAGACTTGCCCAAGAACTGGTTGAAAGCGGCTCTCAACATCCTGGAAGCAAATGACGCTGAGGCGGCGCAATGCTCCGCGTGATGCCGCGTATCCGAGGGCTGTTCAGGCCAGCCCGAACCGGGGAGCGCGGGGGTATCACCAATCGGGCCGTGATCGGCCCCCGTGCGCCCAAAGGGGCGGATGATTGCTTGCCCGTTTTTGAGTGTCCGAAATGGCCCGACTGCGGATGTCCGCGCGGGACCGTGCAGCCCGGTTGCCCCGGCAAGACGTCAAGCGCATGACTCATGCGCCCCCAGAAACGGCTCAAACGCCAGCACGTGGCCGATTGAAGGACCACGGTGACGTAGAGCCGCTTCGCCCGCTGCGCGTGGGATACTGTGACTATTGCCGGGAACGCATCGATCCTACGGCATACCGGCCCGGCATGCGGTTCTGCAACAGCACCTGTCGGACGGACTGGTGGAAGATGGCCCGCAATCGCGGCGCGCAACTCTACCACCATCTGACCGTGTGGCGCATGCACCGTGGTCGCAAGGGCACGCCCGGCGCGGGCGTGTTTTCCCGCATCAGCGCCACGATCGATATGTGGGCACGGAAGGACCGGGGCGGTGCCTGATAAGTACCTGTGCGGAAACGGCCTTGATTGCCCCGCCTGCCAGCTGCGCCGCGACGCCGATCGCGATTTCTTTTGGGGCGCACGCAACCCTAAGAAACACAAATGCAATTCCTGCCATGGTGATGGCCGGATTGCCCGAAAGACAAAAGACATTATCGCCGACCATGTGGCAGAGGCCGCGCCGTTCTATTGGAAACCGAAGACAAAGGAAGACGCATGAAACGCTTCACGCTCGTTATCAATTTGGCCGATGAAGGCTTGGTTCAACATATCACCAAAGCTGAGTCCGTCGACGCGGCCATAGCCCGTATCCGCAGGGCATATCCGGCGAAGGACATCCAGTTCCTGAGCGTGACCGGCTAGGATGCCCGCGCCGAACGTCACCAAGGCCGCGATCCAACGCGCGATCGAAGCGACACAGGCTGCCGGTCTGTCGCCAAGCGCGGTAACAGTCAGAAAGGACGGATCGGTCCGCGTTGAAACCGTGCCCTTTGTGACAAAGGGCATCGATCCGGTTGATGACGCCGGTGATGGCACACCCAATGGCGACGGGAACGAATCACTGCACATTGGCCGTCCGCCTGCCGCAATGTTGCACCCCAAGAACTGGGTAACGAAGTGACGCCAGTGAAAGCGGACCTTCCCGGATTCATAACAGACCCAAATCGCAACGGATCGGCGCGCTATCGTGTTCGCGTGGAAGGCGACAAAAATTGCCGGATCACCATTGCCGTTGAACCCGATCACCCGAACTTCTTGGATTACTACCAGGCGGCGCTGGCGATACTGCTGGAATTGCAAAAGGACAACTGATGGCTGACCTGACGCCAATCGCAGTATCCGATAGGAACGCAGCCAGGATGCTGGACATGCCTACGGCTGAATTTCTGCGCTTGGTGTCGGTCGGCTCCCTTCCGGGTCCGGTACTCATTGGCGGGCACGATCGCTGGATTGTTGACGACTTGCGTGCAATCGTCAGGGGCGATGCCGCACGCCCTCAAGAAGCACCCTTTGAGCTATGAAGCGCCAGCCGAAGCCCAGAATTACCAAACCTCACCTCACATGGAAGTGGAACCGGTACCGAAGTGTCTGGGAGCCCTACCATCGGATCACATGGACCCAGGGCGGTAAGACGAAGGAGCGGGCAATCCTTTTGCGGTGGGAAGGCGACAGAAAGAAGCTCGATGATGAGTATTGGCTGTGTGAGGCTGGGCAACACCTCAAGCAGAAGGCTCCGGCAAAATACACATGGGGCGAGTTGGTCAAGCTCTGGCGCACAGATCCCCGCGTTCAGTCGAAGCTGAAACCATCAAGCAAATTGTCCTACGCCCGCGACATGGATTTCATCCTGGCGAAGAACAAAGACAAGGACGTTCGCACGACGACGCGCGCCCAGGTTCGCGCCATGCACTCCAAATACGCCGACAGGCCCCGCAAGGCTGACAAGCTGATCACCACCGTTCGCATGTTGTGGAACTACGCGGAACACAAGCAAGACTGGCCAATGCAGGGCAAGAAGAACCCGGCGGCAAAGATCGACCTCTACGGACGGCAAAAAGAATGGGAGCCGTGGCCTGACTGGATGATTGAAAAGCTCCCGACAGCGCCAGAGGTGGTCCAATGCGCCGCAGAGTTAATCCTTGGCACCGGACAGCGCCCAAACGCCGCGATCACAATGCGGCAGGACGATTTCTCAGGCGAGTGGATGTGGGTCCTGGACGAAAAAGGTACCGAGAAATTCGAGGTCTATTGCCCGGATCGCTTGCGTGGCTACTTGGCCAACCGCGGGAAGTCCGGCGCGTTCGTGATTGCAAAGAATTTGACTGAACCGGTTGGCTATGATGCGGTCGAAAAGGCTTTCCGTAAGTGGCGGGCCTCCCTCGAAGCCAAGGCTTCAAAGTATGTCCTGCACGGGTTGCGCAAACTGGCGATAGTGCAATTGGCCGAGGGGGGGTGCACCGACGCCCAAATTCAGGCGATCACCAACCAAAGTGTGGAAATGATCGCGTACTATCGAAAGGTGGCGAACCGTAAGAAACTGTCCCGTAGCGGGCAGAGAAAGCGCGAAACCTGAATCGGAACAGAACGAAAACGAAACGTGAGTATGGGAGTGGCCTATGGGAGTGCGGGGTCTTCGGGCCAAGCCAATACCCGCTAAGCCATTGGTACCCAAGGCCGGACTCGAACCGGCACGCCCGCAAAGGCGGGGGATTTTGAATCCCCTGCGTCTACCATTCCGCCACTTGGGCCCATGAAGGGTGATCGCGTTATTGCAGGCAAGTTGCGGCACGGCAAGTGGATTTTGGCAGCATCTTTCGAACAGGGACACACCAGCGCCAACTCCGCCCGCAGGGTCATCGCAACGGTGCATGGGGCCCTGATACAGTCAGAGCGCCCGCCAAAAACGCGGGAAGTCCCGTCCGCCGCGCCCGCTCAGAGACCCAAGGTGTCGCCAGCACCGACAACGCAAGGGCATCAGCAGCTAAAAGAGGCTGAGTTGATCGCCCTTGCGCGGCGGGATCGCAAAAAGATCCGTCCGCAGCGGTTCGGCAGTGTCATCCAGACCCAGCTTGCGCGCATGCACCTTGAACCTCTGCGCGATCAGTTCGGCATACTTGCCCTCCCCCCGCATCCGGTGGCCCCAGCGCGGATCATAATCGCGCCCGCCATGCATCTCGCGCAGACGCGCCATGACCTTGCCCGCGCGGTCCGGGTAGTGTTCGGCCAGCCAGTCCTGCCACAGACCTGACACGTCCCGTGGCAGGCGCAACATGATCCAGCTGGCGGTAGACGCGCCTGCCTCCGCCCCGGCCTTGAGCAGCGCCTCGATCTCATGATCCGTCAATCCAGGCACCACAGGCGAGGTCATGACCCGCACCGGGATCCCCGCCTGGCTGAGCGCGCGGATCGTCGCGAGACGGCGCTTGGGGGTCGGCGCGCGCGGTTCCATCCGACGCGACAGATCAGGATCAAGGCTGGTCAGCGAGACACCCACCCGTGCCAGCCCCTGCGCCGCCATTGGCGCCAGGATATCTATATCCCGCTCGATCAATGTGCCTTTGGTCACGATCGCCACCGGATGTCGGAAGGCGGACAGCACCTCAAGACAGGCGCGCGTGATCGACAGATCCGCCTCGCAAGGCTGATAGGGATCGGTATTGGTGCCAATGGCAATCGGTGCGACGCGGTAGCGTTTTGCGGACAGCTCGCGGCCGAGCACGTTAGGGGCATCGGGCCGGGCAATCAGCCGTGTCTCGAAATCCAGGCCCGGAGAAAGGCCGAGATAGGCATGACTGGGGCGGGCAAAGCAATAGATGCACCCATGCTCGCAGCCGCGGTAGGGATTGATCGACCGGTCGAATGGCAGATCGGGTGAACGGTTATAGCTGATCAGGCTGCGCGGACGCTCGAAACTGATCTGGGTGCGAAAGGCCGGACGCTCTTCGGGCATGTCCCACCCGTCTGCCTCCTCCACCCGTTCCAGATCGAACCGGCCGGAGATGTTCTGCCGCGCGCCGCGCGCCCGTCTGCGTTCGGGCGCGATCGTCGGATGATCGTTTATTTTGGCAGGCGGGACAGGCATGGTCATCGTGTTTTAGAACAAATAGGGAACATATGCAATAAACCCATAATTCTCATGTGCAATCTTCATTACCAAACACGATCAAAACACCGTATTGGTCGGTGGCGAAGCGGACCATGTCGCAATTGTCGCAGTCGATAGGTGCCGAAGTAGCAAAAAAGAAAGACAAGCTTGCAATGCTTGTATGCGCCGGTGCGCCGCAACAGAAGGAACACGCGACATGTCCGATGAAGACGACATCATCCTGTCCGAACTGGACGACGTTGAACTTGTCCAACAGATGTTCGACGACCTCTATGACGGTCTCAAGGAAGAGATCGAGGAAGGCGTGAACATCCTTCTCGAACGCGGCTGGGCGCCCTACAAGATCTTGACAGAGGCATTGGTAGGCGGCATGAAAATCGTCGGCGACGATTTTCGCGACGGGATCCTCTTTGTGCCCGAAGTGCTGTTGGCGGCCAACGCGATGAAGGGCGGCATGTTCATCCTCAAACCGCTGCTGGCCGAGACCGGCGCGCCGCGTGTCGGCAAGATGGTGATCGGCACGGTCAAGGGCGACATCCACGATATCGGCAAGAACCTTGTGTCGATGATGATGGAAGGTGCCGGTTTCGAGGTGGTCGACCTGGGGATCAACAACCCGGTCGAGAACTACCTCGAAGCGCTGGAGAGCGAAGAGCCCGATATCCTGGGCATGTCGGCGCTGCTGACCACGACGATGCCCTATATGAAGGTTGTCATCGACACATTGGTCGAACAGGGCATTCGTGATGATTACATCGTTCTGGTCGGCGGCGCGCCACTGAACGAAGAGTTCGGTAAAGCCATCGGCGCGGACGCCTATTGCCGGGATGCCGCGGTCGCGGTTGAGACGGCCAAGGAATTTGTCGGGCGCAAGCACAATCAGATGAGCGCCTGACCACCCAAGCGCCCGCGGCACGGCTCACCCCGCGCCGGTAAGGCCCGTCCCACACGGCGAAGGCAACCGATATGGACAAGGTGCCCGATGATGCCACCCTCACCCGCGACGGGTTAAGAGCCGATGGCGCAGGACAAATCCTGTTGATCGCCTGCGGCGCCCTGGCACGGGAAATCCTCGATCTGAAATCGGCCAACGGGTGGGACCATATCGACCTGACCTGTCTGCCTGCGATCCTGCACAACCACCCCGAACGGATCACCGGCGCCGTCGAAGAGGCGGTGCTGAGACACCGTAAGGCATATCGCGCGATTTACGTGGCCTACGCTGATTGCGGCACCGGCGGACACCTCCAGGCGGCCTGCGACAGGTTGGGGGTAGAGATGATCGCGGGGCCGCATTGCTATAGCTTCTTTGAAGGCAATGCCGCCTTTGGCGCGCATGAGGACGAGATCACGGCGTTCTATCTGACAGATTTTCTGGTGCGCCAGTTCGATGCCTTTGTCTGGAAACCGCTTGGGCTCGACCGGCATCCCGATCTGCGCGCGACCTATTTCGCGCATTACACCAAGCTGGTGTATCAGGCCCAAACGGACGATCCGGATCTCACTGCCCGCGCCCAGGACTGCGCCAGGCGGCTGGATCTCGACTTTGAACGGCGTCCGACAGGCTATGGCGATCTGGAGCGGACGCTGGATCGCTGGGCGGACCAAAATCCTTAGATAAGGATTTTGGCCGGTCGGATTTTTCGCAGGAAAATTCGAAACCGGCTCAGGCCAACTCGGCCGCTGCCACCTCGCGGATCCGCGCTATCATCGACTTCAGCCCATTTGAGCGCTGCGCCGAGAGATGATCGTTCAACCCCAAACGGCCCATTTCGGCGCGTGCATCAACCTCCAGCACCTCGGCAAGCGCCAACCCGTTATAGAGCCTGCGGAGAACCGCGATCAATCCATTTACGATCATCGCATCGCTTTCGCCATCGAAATGCAACCGTCCGTCATTGATCACCGGATGCAACCAGACCTGACTGGCGCATCCCGTCACCTTGGTGGCAGGCACCTTGAGCGCGTCTTCGAGCGGGCGCATCGCCTTGCCCTGCTCGATCACATACCGGTAACGGTCTTCCCATTCATCCAGAAATTCGAAATCCTCGACAAGTTCCTCAAAGGCGTCCTGGGCCATCGGCGTTTCCCGTCTGTCGCTGTGTCGAGCCTGACCTATGTCGGTCGATCCGCTCTGTCCAGTCCGCTCTTGATGCTTTTCAACGCGCGCGCGATGCGCTAACCCCTTGGGTAAAGACATGCCAGGGCAGGATTTCATGACCAAGACCACGATCGCCAAAAAACCGGTCCTTGCACTGATCCTCACAAGCTTTGTGCTGGTGGGATGCGGCACGGTTCGGGAGTCGCGCCTGAACCCGTTCAACTGGTTCGGTGGCAGCCGCGAAGTGGCCACAACGCCCGACGAAGAAGCCAATCCCCTGGTCCCGCGCGAGCGTTCGGGGATTTTCAGCCGCCCCGACGAGGTCTATGCCGGCATTCCGATCGATCAAATCACGGATCTGCGGATCGAGCGCACCCGCACCGGTGCGATCATTCTGGTCGAAGGGATCGCCGCGCGCCAAGGCCCCTATGACGTGCAACTCACCCCCGCCACCCTGGAGGATGAGCCGGTCGACGGTGTACTCAGCTACAGTTTCGATATCGTCTATCCGACGCGGGAGACAGCCATCGGGCCTGAGCGCACCCGCCGGGTGACGGTCGCGCACTCCATCAGTGCCGATGTGCTGTCCCAAGTGCGGGTCATCCGGGTTGAGGGCGCCCGCAACGCCCGCGAGACCCGCAGACGCTAAGCCCCCCACGCGCAGATCAAAGGTCGATCACCTTGACGGTCTGACCGCGTGCGGCCAGTGCGATGCGCCCCTCGCAAAGGCGCAGCGCCTCTTCCCCGAAGACCTCGCGTCGCCACCCCATCAGGGCGGGCACGTCCCGCAATCCTGCCGCAATCGCATCCAGATCCGAGCTGGTGGCGATCAGTTTGGCCGCGACCCCAGACGCCTCTGTCTTGGCCTTGAGCAGCACCCGCAACAGATCCGCCAAGGCCGGGTTCACCTGCACCTTGCCGCGCCCCTGATCGGCAATCGGCAGATCCTCTTGCGGGCAGGACAGACCCCGCGCCACCGCATCGATGATCCCATCGGCAATCGCCCCCTTGCGCGCCTCGCGCAGCAAGAGCCGCAGCTGTCCCAGATCCGCCGTCGATTTCGGCTTGGTGGAGGCCAGCTCCACCAACGCGTCATCCTTGAACACCCGGTTGCGCGGAATGTTGCGCTCCTGGGCATAGGTCTCCCGAAAGGCCGCCAACTCGCGCACAACCGCCAGGAACCGCGGCGCGTTCGACCGCGTCTTGATCCGCTTCCACGCCTCGTTTGGCGGGATCTCATAGGTCCCCGGGTTGGTCAGGATTTGCAGCTCCTCCTCCACCCAATGGGCCCGCCCAGTCTGTTTCAACTCGGCCGCCAGATGATCATAGATATTGCGCAGATGGGTCACATCCGCCAGCGCATAGGTCTTTTGGCCGTCCGATAAGGGTCTGCGCGACCAGTCGGTGAACCGCGACGACTTGTCGAGAGGCTTGCGCACGATCTTGCGAACCAATGTCTCATATCCCACCTGCTCGCCAAAGCCACAGACCATCGCGGCGACCTGAGTGTCAAAGAGGGGCTTGGGAAAGACGCCCGCATCGAAATAGAAGATCTCCAGATCCTGACGGGCCGCATGAAAGACCTTGACCACGCCTTCGTCGCGAAAAAGCTCATAGAGCGGCTCCAGCGACAGCCCGTCGATCAAGGGATCGACCAGAACCGCGCTGCCCTCTTCATCCGATGGATAGGCCAGTTGCACCAGGCAGAGCTTTGAATAATAGGTCCGCTCGCGCAGAAACTCGGTATCGACGGTAACGTAATCGAAGCTGCGTGCCCTCTTGCAGAACTGGACAAGCTGTTCGGTCGTGGTGAGTGTTTTCATTCGCCCGTGTCTTTGTTCTTCTTCATACTCTGCCGGCCTCTGCCGGACACGCGGCCCCGCTTTGTTCCAGACTAGGCCAAAAGGATCGGTTTGCACAGAGGCTTGGATACCGCCCATGGCTTTAGCTGCTCAACCAAACCGGTGCAAGGGACCGGGTCAGTCGCCTTCTGTCAGCATCACCGGCTTGCGCTCGCCTGCCGCGAACCGGCGCAGCACCATCGGATAGAGGCGATGCTCCAGCCGCAAAACCCGTCCAGCCAGCGCCTCGGGCGTCTCGCCCGGACAGACCTGTAAACGCGCCTGACCCAGCAGGGGGCCGTCATCCAGGGCTGCGGTGACCTCATGTACACTGCACCCATGCTCAGCCTCGCCCGCCTCCAATGCGCGCGCATGGGTGTTCAGCCCCTTGAATTTGGGTAAAAGCGACGGGTGGATGTTCAGCATACGACCCTGCCAATGGCTGACAAACCCTTCTGTCAGCACCCGCATAAACCCCGCGAGGCACAGGATGTCGGGCCGCGCGGCGACAAGCGGTTCCATCAGCGCCGCTTCAAAGGCCGGTCTGTCACCCTTGAAGGGCCGGTGGTCAACTGCGGCCACGGGCACCCCACGCTCTGCCGCGCGCGCCAGACCGGGGGCGTCGGGATCGTTGGACATCACCAGGCAGGGCCGTGCGGGATGATCCCCGGTCATGCTGTCGAGCAAGGCCAGCATGTTCGAGCCACCCCCCGAAATCAGGATCGCAACCCGTTTGCTCACCCAAGCGCGCCCCGATAGGTGACGTCGGATCCCGCAACCACATGGCCCAGCGTGCAGACATCCTCACCGTGATCGCGCAAGAGGATCAAGGCCGCCTCGGCCTGGTCGGCCGGGACCGCCAGAACCATCCCGATCCCCGCGTTAAAGGTCTTGAGCAGTTCAGCCTCGGCCAGCCCGCCGGTTTCCGCCAGCCAACGAAAGACCCCCGGAACGTGCCAGGCTTCGAGATCAATCTCGGCCCCCAGCCCGTCGGGCAGCATCCGGGGCACGTTTTCCGTCAGGCCGCCCCCGGTGATATGCGCCATCCCCTTGACATGTCCGGCGCGCAACGCCTCCAAGGTCGGGCGCACGTAAAGACGTGTCGGCGTCAGGAGGGCGGCACCCAGTGTCATCTGCGCATCCCACGGGCACGCGGCGTCCCAGCCTAGGCCGGACATCTCGACCACCCGACGCACCAATGAGTACCCATTGGAATGCACCCCGTCCGAGGCGAGCCCCAGCAAGACATCTCCCTCACCGATCTCACGCGGCAGGTGCTGCCCGCGCTCCATCGCGCCCACGGCAAAGCCGGCCAGATCGAAATCGCCGGGCGGGTACATGCCCGGCATCTCGGCCGTCTCGCCGCCGATCAACGCGCATCCCGAGGCGCGACAGCCTGCCGCTATTCCCTCGACGATCCGCGCCGCCTGATCCACCGCCAGCTTGCCGGTGGCGAAATAGTCGAGAAAGAACAAAGGCTCCGCACCCTGGCAGATCAGATCGTTGACGCACATTGCCACAAGATCGACGCCCACGCCGTCCACGTGACCGGTATCAATCGCGATCCTGAGCTTGGTGCCGACCCCATCGGTGGCGGCCACCAGAATGGGGTCCTCAAACCCCGCGGCCTTGAGATCAAAGAGACCACCAAAGCCGCCCAGCCCGGTCATCACGCCGGAACGGTTGGTGGATTTCGCCGCCGGTTTGATCCGCTCCACCAGCGTGTTTCCGGCCGCGATATCGACCCCCGCCTCGGCATAGGTCAGCCCGTTCTTGCCCTCGCTCATCGACGCATCCTCTCCGCTGGAGCCTTTCGGGGCGGGTTAGACGATTGGCCCTTGTCATGCAACGCGCATTCCACGCAAAGGCTTGACGCGCGCCGCCGTCATGATACGCACGCGATCAGGCGGGCCTGTAGCTCAATTGGTTAGAGCAGAGCGCTCATAACGCTTTGGTTGGGGGTTCGAGTCCCTCCGGGCCTACCAGGCTCCACGCCCACAAAAGGCATTTCAATGCCTTACAGGGCAAACTGTCTACCTCCACGGGGGCGTTGGTCAATTTCTGTTTTTATGTGTTCTCATGTGGCACCTTTCAGCTTGATGATTGCAGGGTTCACCAGACGTTTTTTGTTCGCGCCGACGCAGTAGGTTTCCACCTCTTTGATGTTTCGGTGTCCGGCGATCGACATCACCTCAAGGGCCGCGCATCCGGCCTAGGCCAGGCGCTCCACAGTTCAGACCGGTCGCGGATCCCTATGAAAAAGCGGCCGCAAGACCTTGCAAATCGGCGAAACGGATGGCCCCGGAAAGAGCGCAAAGTCCTTTGTTCTTCGGGCCGCCCGCGACAACGCCGCGTGCCAGAGCCGGCATCGGCAGAAGACCCGCCCTCACCCTGGTCCCTAGACCGCGATCACGATATCCGCGCGCAGACCTCCCAGACGGTCCGACTGCCCCAGCCGCAAGACCCCGCCATGGGCCCGGGCGATATCCGTGGCGATCGCCAGGCCCAGACCGACGCCCGAACCCTTGTCCTGGTTGCGGGCGGGATCCAGCCGCGCAAAGGGCTTGATCGCCTCACCGCGTTTGTCTTCGGGAATGCCCGGCCCGTCATCCTCCACGCGAAAGCGCAGGGATTTGTCGGTCAGCACCATCGAGACCTCGGCCCTGGAGCCATAGCGCACCGCATTGCCAATCAGATTTTCCAGCGCGCGGCGGATCGGGCCCCGGCGCAGCATCACCTCTCCCGTGCCCTGGGTTTCGGCGATATCGACCTTTCGACCCGCGCGGCGCGCATCCTCGACCACCGACCGCAGGAGGGTCGCTGGATCGACCGGCTCGGGCTCCCCCTCGGACGTACCCTTGGCAAAGCTGAGAAACTCATCCACCAGCCGTTCCATGTCATTGACATCGCGCAGCAGCGGTTCGGCCTCCTCCTCATCCATCATTGCCAGGCCCAGCCGCAGGCGTGTCAGCGGTGTGCGCAAATCGTGGCTGACCCCCGACAGCATCAGCGTGCGCTGCTCGATCTGCCGCTCGATCCGCGCGCGCATGTCAAGAAACGCGTGCCCTGCCGTGCGCACTTCCACTGCGCCGCGGGGCGCGTACGGGACATGGCGTCCCCGACCGAACGCTTGCGCCGCATCGGCCAGCCGGGTGATCGGGCGCAGTTGATTGCGCAGATAGAGATAGGCAATCACCGTCATCAGGCCGCCAAAGAATACCATTGTCACCAAGAGCTGATGCGGGTTCGACGCCGACACCCGCCGCCGGTCGAACACGATCCGCAAGGGGCCCAGGTCAGTCTCGGCCCGCACCACCACAACCCGGTTGTCGGGCAACAGCACCGGGCCGATCTGCGGCAGCGCCGCGCGCAACGTGCGGATCATCACCCGGCCTGAAAAATCGTACCAGCGGATCTGATCGGCCATCGGCGGCGCATCAAAGGTGACATCCAGTTGCAGCGTCGTAGCAAAGGCCGCGATCTGCGCCAGCGCATCCCCCCGGCCGGCCGCCCGATCGGCCGTGTCCAGCACCAACCGCAGTTCACGGATCACGGTCTGCGTCATCTGAGTCGTGACATCCTCGAAGTGACGCTGGATAAAGGCGATCGACACCACCAGTTGCACAACAACAACCGGCACGATCAGGATCAGGGCGGCCCGCCCATAAAGCCCGCGAGGCAGATATGTCTTGAGCCAACCGATTGCCATGCACCGAACCTACAAGGTGCCATAGCGGAGAGAAAGACCATGCAGACCCCGCCCGATGATTTTGCCCCCCCGATCGGCGTTCCCGAGGGCCTGGCGCCCGGCCTGCGCCGGATCGTGGCGCCCAATCCCTCACCGATGACCTATCGCGGGACGAACACCTATCTGCTGGGCGATACCGATCTGGCGGTGATAGACCCCGGTCCGGCCTCTTCGGCGCATCTCGACGCCATCCTGACGGCCTTACATCCCGGCCAGCAGATCAGCCACATCATCGTCACCCACACGCATCTCGACCACTCGCCCCTCGCCCGCCCTCTGGCCGAACGGACCGGCGCGCCGATCCTCGCCTTTGGCAACGCCGAGGCCGGGCGCAGTGCGGTGATGAGGGATCTGGCGGCGGGTGGGCTGGCAGGGGGCGGTGAAGGCGTCGACACTGACTTTGCCCCGGATGAAACGGTCGGCGACGGCGCCCGGATCGAAGGCGTTGGATGGGCGCTCGACGTGATCCACACGCCTGGACATATCGGCAATCACATCGCCCTGGGCTGGGACAAGACCTGCTTTACCGCCGATCACGTGATGGGCTGGGCCAGTTCCTTGGTCTCGCCCCCGGATGGCGATTTGACCGATTTCATGGCCTCCTGCGCGCGGCTCCAGTCGCGGCGCTGGGATGTGTTCCACCCCGGTCACGGCGCCCCGGTCACGGCACCGCATGACCGCCTGGATTGGCTGGTGCACCATCGGCTGGCACGTGAAACGGCCATCCTTGAAACGCTTTCAAGCGCGCCCGCCACCGCGCGCGACCTGGCCGAGGCGATCTATACCCAGACGCCGTCGGCCCTGATCCCTGCGGCCGAACGCAACGTCTTTGCCCATCTCATTGATCTTCATGGGAAATCAAAGGTTTCCGCAACCGAGCTCTCGGTGAACGCGGTCTTTTCAATGACTTGATCCGCGCATCGCCACCCATCGCGACCGCACAGGAAAAAATCGACCGATTTGCGCATCTGCCCTCTGGACCTGCCAAAAAGAGGTTGCTATATCGCCCAAACCGTTCCGGCGTAGCTCAGCGGTAGAGCAGTTGACTGTTAATCAATTGGTCGTAGGTTCGATCCCTACCGCCGGAGCCAATAAAAACAAGCACTTAGACTGACTTTTGTCATGCTTTCAGAGCATGGGTACAGAAGGAGTACAGTATTCGACCGTAAGTCTTCGTCCGGGAGATCAGCAGCTTAGGGGCGCTCCACTGATGCGTTGGTAAAGAGTCTCTAGCGTCTCGGGGCCAATTTCGCATTCCCACACGACCAGTGCGGTCCAGCCTGCATCTTTCAGCGCGCCCATCGCTGCTGCGTCTCTATCGACGTTCGCTTTCATCTTCTGCCGCCAAAAGTCGGCACGCGTCTCCGGCAGCTTCGCCCGCTTGCATCCGGAATGCTGGTGCCAAAAGCAACCGTGGACGAAGACGACGAGTTTGCGAGATGGGAACACAAGGTCTGGCCGACCCGGCAGGCCCTTGCGGTGGAGCCTGAAGCGCAGACCACGGGCGTGCAGGAACCAGTTGGAAAAACGGGTTTGAGCCCGTCGGCGCTGGCGATATCGTCGTTATCGACGAAGCAGGTATGGTCGGAACAAGGCAGATGGCCGGTGTCGCCGAAGGCTTGCGCAAACGTGGTTGCAAGCTAGTTCTTGTAGGCGATCCGGATCAGCTCCAACCTATTGAAGCCGGGACTCCGTTCAAAGAGATCGTTGAAACGCACGGCGCGGCGCGCTTGGTTGAAATTCGTCGTCAAGCCTCAGAATGGCAACGGCAAGCCTCGTGCAATCTGGCCGATGGTAAAACGGAAATGGCGATTGCGGCCTATTCGAATCATGGCAGCGTCCACAGTGACCAATCCCGTGAACATGCCATCGCAGCGCTCGTTGATGACTACATGGCGGACTGGCAAGACAATCCCAAATCCTCACGACTTGCTTTGGCGCACCGCCGCAAAGACGTGCATGCGATCAACCAAGCGATCAAATCCGCCCGCCGGGCCAATGGCAAAACGAAGACAGAAACCCTGTTCGAAACGGATCATGGCCCGCGCAGTTTCGCCCCGGGTGATCGTCTTCTATTCACCCGCAATGATGCCACGCTCAACGTGCGGAACGGCATGCTTGGCACCGTGACAAAGGTTGGCCACCGACAATTAACTATCTCGCTCGATCCAAACGGAGACAGCGCAGTGCAGACGCTTACCTTTGCGCCAAAGACGTTTACCGCCATCGATCATGGCTTCGCGGTTAGCATTCACCGTTCGCAGGGCTGCACCGTGGATCGAAGTTTTGTGCTTGATAGCCGAACGATGGACGCGAACTTGACCTATGTCGCCCTGACCCGACACAAAACAGAAACCGCGCTCTACACCGCGCCCGAGATCAAAAGAAAGCAGATCAGTCAGGAACCGACCATTTCCGCTCTGACAGACTTTAGTGCCAAACTGCCTGCGCGTTCAAGATAGCAGCCGTTCAGAATCATGAATTCGTACTCACCCAATGCGGGACAGAAGTTGCATTTCGCTGCATCCGCTCAAATGTCGGCTTCCATGCAGTTAGACCGATTGCACAATTTCTCTTCAGGCTGCATCGTTCGGACAAATGAAGCAGGATATTGCCGATATGCATATCGATGGGACGTTAACTGCCACACATCAAGGCGGGTTTGGCCAGTTCAAAGCGTGGGCCCGTTCGACCTTCTCCGGTGGGCCTAAGGCCAAGACATACGCCCTTGTCGGCGGAGCCGTGGTGCTTTGGGCGAGCTGGCCTGCGCTTGCGACAATTGCCTATCCGGCTCCTCCTTTGCTGGTTCTCGGCGCATCGGCATTGATTGGCTTTCTGTTTTCATTTGTGCTGGCTGCCAAGCAAAAGGCGCTCACCTCCTTTGCGACCGTGCCGATTAAAACGCTGGCGTTTGTAGCCATCGGTCTGATGGGCAACAATGCGTTCTATCTGGCGGCAATCGCCCGGATCGGCCCTGCGGAGGCCAATGTGGTGCACTATCTGTGGCCTGTCTTTCTCGTCGGGCTGGCGTCCGTTTTGCACCGGCGCGCGCCTACCTTGCTTCAGACCTTAGGTATCGCCTGCGGATTTATTGGTGTTGCTGTCGCTTTGTCTCCGCAGATGGGCGGTGGCCTTGATCTGATCGGTGTGCTCCTTGGTGCATGTGGTGCGCTTACGTTTGCAATCTATTCTGTTGGCCGCTCACTCGCACAAGTCGAAACGAATGTTGTCGGCCCCTCACTCGGGCTGGCCGGTATTGCCGCACTCGCCGCACATTTCATTCTTGAACCGGCCTATTGGCCGACCAATGGTCAATGGCTTGCTATCGTTCTGATGGGCATTGGCCCATTCACTGTTGCGAATATCTTCTGGGACAAGGCCACGCGAGAAGGCTCTGCCGCAACGATCTCCAGCTTGGCGTTTCTGACGCCATTGGTTGCCATGATGTTGCTTGCCGTATTCGGCCTTGGTGTTGTTACCATCGCAACGGTCGTGGGCGGGCTCTTTGCAATCGTGGGAGCGGTGTTAAGCTCCGGCTCAAAATGACACCGTGAGAGAGGACTATGGAGTTTCTACCCATCATTGCCGCGATCCTGTTTGTTGATTTTCTCGCACTCATCAGCCCCGGCCCGAATTTCGTGCTGACAACCTCCGCAGCGGTATCCAAATCGCGCCGTCATGCCGTCTGGACCGCTTGCGGCATCGCAATGGGGTCACTTGCGTGGGCCGGGGCGGCGGCGCTTGGCATTGCCTCGGTGTTTGAAGCGTTACCGCTGCTCGGTTTCGTGCTGAAAGTTCTGGGCATCGCCTATTTGATTTATCTCGGGATCAAGCTGTTACGCTCGAAAGGGTTTCAGCCAAACGCAAACCGGACAACCAATGCTGCAAGCGGAGCGCGCGGATTCTGGCGCGGATTGATTGTGAATATGACCAATCCGAAATCCGCCGCTTACTATGCCAGCGTTTTTGCTGCATTCCTAACGCCAGACATGCCGGTTTGGGTCTTGGCTCTGCTGGTCGGAGCTATCGCAGCCATGTCATTGGTCTGGCATGTCTTGATTGCCATCAGCTTCTCTGCATCGCATGTTCAGGCCCGATACATATCTGTTTCGAAGTACGTTGATCAGCTTTGCGGCGGCGTTCTGATTTTCCTTGGTCTACGTCTGGCGTGGGACAGCAGATAAGGGCGAGCTTGCAGATGCAGCCACCCGTGCGCTCACAGCATCGGTGGGTCTAGGCTCACCCCGTTCTTTCGCCGCGCTAAATTTGAATGACTGGTCTCGCGCTTCTCAAGTAGTCAGATATACCGTCCCCTTTCCAACCCCTTGCTTCTGCAGATGATTTGCAGACACCAAGTCTGCGAGATGCTTTTTCACGGTGTTTCGGTTGGCCCCTGTTAGCTCAACGATCTGCGCGTTTTTCAGGCTGCCGTGCTTCTTCACAAGATTGATGATTTCGACACTTAAAGGGGGCAGCTTGGCCATAAGCAACTTTTCCCGCTCCATCTTGATTTTCAGTCGCGCCTTTTGTTGTTGTAGGGCGCGCAGGAAGAAGATTAGCCAGGGCTGCCAGTCGGGTGTATCGGTTCGGATCGTGCCTTGGGTACGTCGCAGGGCAAGGTAGTAGCCCTCTTTGCTTTGCTCAATCACGCTTTCCAGTGAGCTGTAGGGCACGTATTCATAGCCGCAGCGCAGTAGGATCAGCGTAGTCAGGATGCGAGACAACCGCCCGTTCCCGTCCTGAAACGGGTGGATTTCAAGAAAGACCACGGTGAAGATCGCAGCCACCAAAAGCGGGTGCAGTGATTTTTCATCCAGAGTTTTGTTGGCCCATGCCACCAGTTCTTCCATCAGGCGCGGCGTATCGAATGGGCTGGCGGTTTGGAACACGACGCCGATTTCCTTACCACTTTCATCGAACGCGCTGACATGATTGGGGTTGGGGTTGGATTTATATTCCCCGCGATGACGTGCATCCTTTTCCGAATATGTCAGTAAATCTCGATGAAGCTGTTTGATGTGATTTTCGGTCAGGGCGATGGCGTCAGCGCTGTCAAAAATCGTCTGGATGGTCTCGGCATAACCTGCAACTTCTTGCTGATCACGAGTGTCGAACTGTCGGATTTCCAGATTGGATAGCAGCTTGTCCACCTCGCTGTCGGACAACTTACTGCCTTCTATCCGTGTCGATGACCCGATGCTTTCGATGGTTGCCACGCGGCGCAGGGCCAAAAGCCGTTCAGGCGCGAGCGTGCCAAGAGCTCTCCATGCGCCTTTAAATTCGTCAATTTCTGCTATGATGGCGAGGATATCTGGTGTGATTGTGAGGGTGTCAGTGTTCAGGCTCATACCCAATAATGTACCCAAAAATATCCATAAATGCAAGTTTCATGGCTATGCACCCGAAATTTTACCCATAAACACCCACAAGTTAACCCCCGGGTGTAGGCATCGCAAATCCTTGAAGATCGGAAATATCGGGTGTCGTTACGGCAGGTGCTGATACCTCGGCGGCCTGCTCCAGCGCAGCGGTTGGGTGATCTGTCGGCAGTTGAACGCGAACAGCATCGGGCATGTCCTCCGCCAAGCTTGTTTGCAGGTCTTCCAGTTCTGCCTTTGTGATATCGCCGCTCTCAAGCGCTTCGCGGGCGTCATCCAGTTGCTGCTGGTACTCAAGAATCTGGGTGCGCTCGGCTTGCAGTCGGATTTCCTCATTGAACGGGACGGAATAAGTTTCCCAGGTGGGTGCGGTGTCGGGGATCATCATCGGATCAATCTCCATGGCACCGACTTCCTGACCAAACTCGTCAAAAACCTGACCGCCGTCTTCTGTGCGGAAGACGCGACGCCCATCTTCCATGACATAGGCTTGCTCCAGCAGCGCGTCTTTTTCGGCCTGAACAAGCGCCAAAAGGCGATCATTTTCCATCAAGGCTTCGACAACAGCGGTATCGTAAACCGCTAAAGTCTCCCGCCATTAACTTGAGACATACCCGGCAGCCCTGCAGTAATTCCAGCACTCCTGTGGCGAGTAGAGATCGCAGACCTGTGCGATTGCGTCGAACATTTCGGGGAAGTTCCTGCCCCCGACCCCCCTGAGGGGGG
>NZ_JAAWWD010000076.1 GCF_021404545.1 Aestuariivita sp. | reverse complement strand
AAGGGTAATTCCATGGGCTTTGCGGCCCCATGGGGGGGGGGTTTGGGGGTGGATGTCCGGGGATGCGCTGCGGCACGGGCCTGAGCGGTATTGATTTGCTTGGGTGTCATCCGGGCGCTCAGCGCGTGGCGCGCCGCGCCGGTATCCAGCCCGGTGGCCTGGGCCAGGGTCAGCCACATCTGTGCCAGCATGTAATCCTGCGGCAGGCCCAGCCCCAGCTGGTAAAGCAGCCCCAGATTGGCCATGGCCGCCCCGTGCCCGCGATCGGCGGCCTGGCGGAACCAGTCGGCGGCCTGCCTCATGACGACCGGATCGCCGGGGGCCTGCTGGCTCAGAACCCAGCCCAATAGAAAGGCCGCCACCGGATCCCCGGCGCGCGCACTGCTTTCAAGGGCCGCGAGGCTGTCGGGATCGGTTGTCGGGGGAACCAGGCGGGGGTCGAAGGTAAAGGCGCTGGCCGGGGCCGCGCCGCCCTGGCCCCCGGCCCGGTAAAGCGCTTCGGCGCGGGCCTCGTCATGGGGCACGCCAAAGCCGTTTGCATACATCACGCCCAGATTGGTCATTGCCGTGCGCAGACCCTGATCGGTCGCGGCCTGAAACAGCGCGACCGCGCGGGCGTAATCCTGCCCGATCCCGGTGCCGCGCACATACATCAGCCCCAGATTGTTCTGGGCCCGGGCATCGCCGGCCGCCGCGGCCCGTTCGTAAAGGGCCAGCGCCCGGGCAAAATCCTGGGCCACGCCGGTGCCGTTCTGATAGAGTACGCCAAGACTGGTCATCGCCCCGACATGGCCCTGATCGGCGGCGGCGGCATAGGTCGGGGCCGCGGCGGCCGGATCCTGACTGCCATCGGCGCCGTTTTCCAGCGCCATGGCCAGATTGAACAGATGTTCGGGATCGCCCTGTTCGGCCGCCGCCCGCAGCCAGCGCAGCGCCTCTGTCTGATCGATGGCGCGGCCCAGGCCGGAATGGTAATACTGGCCCAGCCGGTTTTGCGCTTCCGCCAGCCCCTGCCGGGCGGCGCGCTCGTACCAGTCGGCGGCCCGGGCGTAGTTCTGCAGCACCCCGTCGCCATGGTGATAGCGCTCGGCCAGGGCGTATTGCGCCGCCGCCTCGCCGCTCTCGGCCCGGGCGGTCAAGGCGGCCGGATCGGCGGTCTGGCCGGTTGTGGGGGCCGTGGTCTGGGCGCGGGCCGGAAGGGGGGCAAGAGCCGCTCCGGCCAGAATCAGCGCGATCGCCAGAGGCCGGGCGGCTCTCATCGGGTCACCTGCGGGTCGGCGGCCTCTTCGAAGAAGCGGCGTGTGGCGTCCTGGCCATCGGCGATTTGTCCGGGGGTCATCAGTTGCACGATCACCTCGCGGTGCTCATGGGCCTCGACCGACGCCTGGGCCGCGGCGATGTTGAGCCAGGTATAGGCGGCGACATAATCCAGATCGACGCCGTTCCCGGTGGCATAAAGCTGTCCCAGAGTGGCCTGGGTCGGCACATCCCCGGCCCGCGCCGCCGCGGTCAGCAGCGGCAGGGCGGCGGCGGTATCGCCCTGATCCAGCAGATGCCGGCCCAGGTGAGCCTGTGCCGACCGCATCCCGCCCTCGGCATGGGCGCGCAGCCAGTCCAGCGCGGGGGCATGGCCGGCCTCGGCCGCGGCCAGAACCCAAGGCACCGCGCGCTGTGGCGCCACGATCCCGTCCAAGGTGTTCGCCGCCGCCAGTCGACCCAATATGCGCGGCGCGACGGCATCTCCGGCCGCGGCCGCCTGACGATAGAGCAACACGGCCCTGGACAGATCCTGTTCCACGCCCTGACCGTTTTGATAAAGCTCCGCCAGCGCCGTCATCGCGCGGGGCAGTTCGTGACGCTCGACCGCGTGGCGATACCAGCGGGCGGCCTGCACCGGATCGGGCGCGATGCCTTCACCGTTGAGATAGGCATAGCCCAGATTGGCCGCCGCCCCGGGATCGCCCGCCTGGGCCGCCGGGATCAGCCAGCGCAGCGCCTCTTCACCGTTCTGTTCGACCCCGTCGCCCAGCAGATAGCGGGTGCCCAGAATACGCTGGGCGAGGACATAGCCTGCCTCGGCGGCGCGTCGGTACCAGCGCAGCGCCTCGGCAGTGTCTTGCGGTACGCCCGCCCCGTTATCCAGCGCATTGGCCAGAAAGAACTGTGCCTCGACATGGCCGTTTGTGGCGGCCGCTTGCAGCCAGCGCAGCGCCTTGGCGGTATCGAGCGGCGTGCCTTCGCCCCGCGAATAGGCGCGGCTCAGCTCGTATTGCGCGGGCACATGTTGCTGTTCGGCGGCGGCCAGCAGCCAGTTGAACGCGGTCTCGAGGTTCTGCGCGACCCCGGTGCCCGCGCGGTAGAGCAGCCCGAGGTAATATTGCGCCTCGGCATCGCCCCGGCTGGCAGAGCGCGTCAGCAGCGTCGCGGCGCGGACCGGGTCACGTTCGATGCCGATGGGGTCGCCGGTCAGTAGCATCCGGGCCAGCATCGTGGCGGCATGGAGATGGTCCTGATCGACCGCGCGCTGGAGCCAGTCCATCGCGGCGGCGCTGTCGCGCGGCCCGCCGATCCCTTCGAGCAGCGCTTGGCCATAGCGGAACTGCGCCAGCGGCGTGCCGGTTTCAGTGGCCAGCCGTTCCAGCCCTTCGCGCACGGTGACCAAATCGCCCGCGGCATGGGCCTGTTCGATGGCGGCCATGCTGGGCAGGCCGGGCGCCTCGGGCTCGGTGGTCTGGGCCTGGCCGCTCCCGGCGCTCAGCGTCAGGCCGAGAGCCGCGCTCAGAACCAGTGGGTGCATCGGGCCGCGCTTGGAAAATCGGGAATGTGTCATAGGAACTTTGTTGAAATGTCAGGACAGGGAGTGTGGCAAAAAGAAAGATCGGGACCGCGTCGCCGGATGGACCGGATTGTGATGCGCCGCACCGTAGCGCGGGCGTTTGTCGGAAATCAATTGACGATCTGTGCCATCAGCCACATCACCGCTCCGGCGGCACTCAGCGCGGCGCCGAAGGGCAACGGATGATCGGCGCGCAGCGGCTGGCGGGTGGCCGCGATCCGCGCCATCGCTGTGCCGAGCGCGACCCCGGAAGCCAGCAGCACCAGCAGCGGCAGATCCCATGGGCCCACCAGCGCGCCCAGCCCCGCCATCAGCTTGACATCGCCCATCCCCAGCCCTTCGCGCCCGCGCCAGGCGGCATAGCCCGCCCGGATCGCCCAGAACGCGCCGCTGCCGATCGCCGCCGCCCAAAGCGCGGGGATCAGGCGGGCCTCGGTCGCGGCCAGCGTAAGGGCGCAGAGCGCCAGCGCCCCGGTCAGCGGGTCGGGCAGGCGGAACCACAAAAGATCGGTGACCGCCAGCACCAGCAAGAGCCAGAGCGTGACCACCCCCAGCGCCATATCCAGCGCGGATCCCCCCAGCGCCACCATGATCACCGCAGCCCCGATGGCGGTGATCTCGACATAGAGATGCCAGGGCGGGATTTGCGTTGTGCAGTGTCGGCACCGGCCCCGGTGCAGGGCAAAGGACAGCACCGGCACCAGATCGCGGGGCCCCAGCCCGGTGCCGCAGGCCCGGCAGGCCGATCCGGGCCAGACGATGCTCTGGCCGCGCGGCAGCCGGTCGATCAGCACCGTCAGGAACGAGCCGATCGCGGGGCTGAGAAGAACGATCAGCAGGGCGCTGAATGAGAGGTCCGGCACGGGGCGGGCTCCGGGAGAGGGGCGGGTGCGCGATGCTGGCCTGCACGCGGGGCGGATGCAACCGGCCCGCGCGCCGACCGGAAGGTCGCCACAGAGGCTGTCTGAGAGATTGTCAGGCCCCGGCCCGCCTCCTATGCTGTGCCCAGCAGAGGATGAGGCGCCATGAGCGAAGACCGAACCAAACCCCCGCGGGATGCGGGGTTTTCCCTTTTGGAACTGATGGTTGTGGTGGTGATCCTGTCCATTCTGGCGCTGGTGATCGTGCCCCGAGTGATCGACCGGCCGGATCAGGCGCGGGCGGCGCGGGCGCAGTCGGATATCGCGGCGATTTCCAGCGCGGTCAATCTCTACCGGCTGGACAATTTCCGCTATCCCACGACCGAACAGGGGCTGGCGGCGCTGGTCTCGCCGCCCAGCAGCGAACCTCTGGCGGCGAACTGGGCCACGGGCGGCTATATGGACCGGCTGCCGCAGGATCCCTGGGGCCAGGCCTATCAGTACCTTTCCCCCGGTGTGCATGGCGATTTCGACGTGTTCACCTATGGCGCCGACGGGACCGCGGGCGGCACCGGCGCGGATGCGGATATCGGGTCGTGGAGCACGCAGTAACCCCAGCCGCCCCGAAACGGCCCGCCCGGGATGCCGGGGTGACCTTGATCGAGCTGTTGATCGTTGTGGCGGTGCTGTCGGTGATGGTGGCCGGTCTGGGGCTTTCCACGGGGCGCGGCGCGGCACCGGGGCAAACCGATCAGGCGCGGTTTGAGGACCGGTTCGAGGCGCTGCGCAGCCTGGCGGTGCATGGCGGGGTGCCGCGCGGGCTGGTGATCGAGCTTGGGGGCCTGCGCCAGGCGGAATACGGGGCCGACGGCTGGCAGGTATCGGATCACCTGATGCGCTGGCGGGGCCGTGTGGCGCATCGTGTCCTGACCGGTGGCGGCGGGGCCACGGGACCGACACTGGTGTTTCTGCCCAACGGTCAGACCAGCGCCTTTCGCATCAGTTTTGCCGGGGCAGGGGCGTTTGCCGGGGCAAGCCCCGTGACGCGCTGTACCAGCGATGGGTGGACGGGGCTGCAATGCAGCGCGGGCTGACCCTGCTGGAGCTGGTGGTGGCCATCGCCATCCTGGCGATCGGGTCGATGGCGGCGCTGCGGGCGGCGGATCAGTCGCGGCTGGGTCTGGGCGAGGCGCCGCAGCGCCTGTTGGCGCAGGTGGCCGCCAAGAACCGCGCCGAAGAGCTGCGATTGCTGGGGGTCGGGGCCGCGCTGCCCGATCAGGTGGTCATCGGCCCCTATCGCTTTGGTCTCGACACCCGCACCCAGGCCACGGCGGGCGGGCTGATCCGCGCCGAGATCGTGGCCCGCTCGGATCAGGGTCCTGGCGCGCTGATGGTGGTCTATCTGCCGCCCGGTATGGGGCCGTGACGGGCCCGGAGCCGCCCCGGGACAACGGCCTGACCCTGATCGAGCTGGCCGTGGCGATGCTGATCTTTGCGCTGGTGGCGGTGATGGGATTGCAGGCGTTGACGGGGATGTTGCGGATGCGCGACCGGCTGGCCGGGATCGACGAGAACACCGCCGAACTGAGCCTGGCGCTGAGCCTTCTGCGCAGCGATCTGTCGGCGATGGTGCCGCTGGTCTTTCACGCGCCCCAGGGCGGGGTGCAATCGGCCCTGACGCTGGAGGCAGGCGGGCGCGAGGTGGCGTTTTCGGTGGGCGGGCAGCCTGATCTGGCGCCGGTTTCCGGATTGGGCCTGCACCGGGTCGAATGGCGCTGGAACCCCGAAGACCAGACCCTGTCGCGGCGGATCTGGCCGGTTCTGGCCCCGGCCTCGGCTGCGGCCGCGATGCCCGAGATGGTGGTGCTGGGCGATGTCACCGGTCTGGCGCTGCGCAGTTACTGGCCCGAGGTCGGCTGGCAGCAGGGTGCGCAGCAGATCGCCCCGTCCGCCGCGGTGGCAAGCGACAGCTCTCCCCTGGGAGCGGTCGATCGGGACACGGTGCTGCGCGCGGTCGTCAACAGCTATACCGATCAGTTGCCGCAAGCGGTCGAGATCACGGTGCGCACCGCGCGATACGGCCCCATTTCCCTTGTGGAGAGCCTCAGATGAGCCGCCGGAACCGAGGATTCGTCTTGGTCAACGCGCTGGTTCTGGTGGCGGCGCTGTCGGCGGTGTCGCTGTTTCTGCTCGCGCGCGCCGAGGGTGCGCGCACGCGGCTGGCCGAAGGTCAGGGCGCGGTGCAGACGCGGCTCTATCTGGATGCGTTCGAGGCTTTGGCGCTGAGCATGCTGACCGCGGATCGCGGGCCGGTGGACCATCTGGGCGAGGGCTGGGCCACGACCCGCTATACCGTGCCGCTGGATCGCGGCGAGGTGTCGGGGCAGTTGGTCGATCTGCAGGGGCGGTTCAATGTCAACTGGCTGAGCAATATCGAGGATCTTGAGGCGCATGCGGCGTTTGACCGGCTGCTTGCCGATCTGGGTCTGCCTTCGGCGCGGGCGCGGGCGATCATCGATTTCGTCACCCCCGGCGGGCGTGGCGATATCGCGGCCTTTGCCCGCAACGTGCCTGCGATCAATCCGGTGGGCGGACCGATCCTGATGCTGGAGCAGCTGGCCGATGTGCCGGGGCTGACGGGCGCCGAGCTGGCGCGGCTGCGCCCCTATCTGGCGGCCTTGCCGGGGGATGCGACGCTGAACGTCAACACGGCCCCGGCGCGGGTCTTGTACAGCCTGTTGCCGGGTGCGAGCCTCACCGCGGTGGACCGGCTGATCCAGAACCGCGCCACCGATCCGTTCGCCTCGTCCGAGGCGCTGGCGACGAAACTGGCGTCGATAATGTCCGCAGACGCGTTCAAGGAGCTGGACGAGACCCGTTTTGGCATCGGATCGGACTGGTTTCACGCAGAGATTGCAGCTGAGCTTGAGGGGCGTATCCTGCGCAGGCAAACCGTGTTTGAACGCCCGCCGCCGCCTGCGAGGGTCCGGGTGGCATATCGGCTTGGGGCGCGGCCATGAACAGGGGATAGATGTGAAGACTGTGCGACCAGACCCGCCTCCGGACGGATCGGACCCGCCCGTCCCTGAGCTGAAGGGCGTGAGGCTGGTGCCGGGCGCGCAAGTGCCGCTTTTGACGCTGGAGCTGCCGGACGGTCTGCGCGGGCAGGCCCGCGAGCAGGTCGCCCTGCGCCAGTTGCGCGATCAGGTCGGCCTTGCCGGGGACCGTATCGAGATCCGCCCCTATGCCACACCGGGCGAGGGCGAGGCCTGGCAACGGGTGATGGTGGTCGACAAAGGCTCTATCACGGGGTGGCGGGCCGAGGCCGGGCCGGGCTGTGTCGCGGTTCTGCCGGATTATCTGGCGCTGCCTGCCGCTCCCGATCTGTGGGTGCTTGCACAACAGCAGGGCACCATCCGGGTGCGCATGGGGGTCGGGGACGGGTTCAGCGCCGAGCCCGATCTGGTGCCCGCCCTGCTGGCGGCAAAGCTGGAGGAGGACGCCGCAGCCGCCCCCAGGGCGGTTCTGTGCCCCGATCCGCTGCCGCCCGGGATTGCCGCGTTTTTTGAGGCGCGTGGCCTGCCCCTGGTCACCGGCACGCAGGCGCTGGCCGGGCTGGACGTGGCGCCGCCGCGCGTGCTGGCCCATGGCGAGCTGGCCGCCGATCTGCGATCCGACCCGCGCGCCGCGCGGGCCCGGCTGCGGCAACAGGTTTTGCTCTGGCGCTGGCCGCTGGTGCTGGGTCTGGTGGCTGCGGGTCTTTGGGCCGCGACCCAGATCATCGAGACCGGACGGCTTGAGGCCGCGAGCGAGGCGCAGCGCGCCGAAGCGACCCGCCTGGCGCGCACAGGGTTTATTCCCACCGGTCCGATCCTGGATCTGCGCCAGCAGGTCAGCCGGGCGCTGGCCGACCAGCGCGCGGTGGCAGCGCAGTGGCAGGGCCGGGTGGCGCCGCTGGCGCTGATCCGGCAGGCGGCGGATGTGATCGCCGCCGAAGGGGCCGTCCCCGAGGTGCTGAGCTATGACCGGGCCTTGGGTCTGAGTGTCACGGTGCGGGTCGCCGATTTTGCCGCCGTGGACCGGCTGGAAGGGGCGTTGCGGGTGGATGGGCTGGCGGTCCGGGTGACGCAATCCCAGGCCAGCGGCGGCAGCGCGGGGGTGCGCGCCGAACTGCGCATCGGACCGCAGGGGGAGGACCGGCCATGACCGACCGGCTGATCGAGATGCTGTTGCACCTGTCGTCGCGCGAACGCCGCCTGCTGGGCATTCTGGTCTTCGCGGCCTTCCCGCTGGCGCTGTGGTTTGCCGTGTTGGAGCCTTTGAGAGAGGCCCGGACCGTCGCCGCGCAGGACCTGGAGGAGGCCCGTGCCCTGACCCTGTGGTTGTCGGACCGGGCCGCAGATCACGCGGCCCTGACCCGCGCCGGGGACAGCGGGCCGCGCGCGCCGATCGGGTCCAGCGGCCTTGAACAGAGCCTGATTTCCGCCGGGTTGCGTGATCAGGTCAGCGCGCTGACCAACCGCGCGCAAGGGGGGATCGAGCTCAGGTTCGACGATGTGCCCTTTGTCGCTCTGGCCGATTGGCTGAGCCGATCCGATCCGGGCTGGGGGTACGACATCGCCAGCCTGCGGATCGAACGCACCGACGAGCCGGGCCGCGTGGCCGCCGATCTGGTGCTGGCGCCGCAGGAGGCGGGGTAGGGGTGTTTGCCCCATTCAGGATCTGAGTGACCTCTGCTCAGTACGCATCCCGGCCGGCTCGGGGGTTACTAAAGCGCCCGCAGCTGGAGCTTGAGGTTGGACAGGCGCCCGGCCAGAGCCCCCAGCGGATCGAGATCGGGATCGTTGCGCAGCACCTCGGCCAGCGCCTCCTGGGCGATCTCGAAATGCAGCCGGGCAGCGGTGGCATTGCCGGCATTCACCGCGATCAGCCCGGTCTCATGTTCTGCCACGCCCAGCACTGCCAGCGCCGCGCTGCGCATGGTGCTGCCTTGGGTCTGTGCCACGAAGCGCGCCTGTTGCGCGGCATCGCCGTAGTCGCCATTGCGCAGCAGACTGTGAGCATATTCCAGCCGCAGCCGCGGCTCCAGCGGGCCGGCATTCTCCAAAAGCCCTGTATAGAGCCTGTTGGCGCGTTGATATTTTCCAGCCTCCAGCGCGCCGCGCGCGGCGTCATAATCATTGCGAAAGCTCTGACTGGGCGCCTGCGGGCCGCTCATTTCACTGCAACTGGCCACCACAAAGATGGCCAAGCCCAAAAGCCCCGACTGTGCAAAGCGGACTGTCATTCAGAAACCTGCTCGATTTTAAGACTGTCGTCTTTTTTCTTTTCTTTTAGCATGTCAGGGTTTTCACGTCCACTAAAGCTGATCGAAGCGATGCTATGCGTGTGATTGCCCTTGCAGTTTCTTTGGCTCTTTTGGGGGCAGCGGCTCTGGCCGGGCAATCGCTTTGGCAGGTTTTGCACAGCCCGCCCTCGGCGGTGGGAGCGGTGCAGATCGCCGCGCGGCAGGGCATGGCGCCGGGACCGGTTCCGCCGCTACCGCCGCGCCGCTGGCCTGCGCTTTTCGGGGAGGCCGAGGTGGCTGAACCACAGCCGCCAACGCCGCCGCAGCCCCCGCAACCGCCCGCGTCGGCGGCCCCGCCCGTGCCGCCGATGGAGGGGTTGGGGTATGTTTTGCAGGGGGTGGTGCGGGCAGGCGCCAGCGAATGGGCGATCATTGGGCACCCGACCGGCCAGCGGATTGTCAAGGTCGGCGAGGAATTGGCCGATGGCATCACCGTGATCGCGATGGATGAGGCGGGTCTGTTGCTGGAGCGCGGCGGGACCGAGGCCCGGCTGACCTTTCCCGAGTGATCCGCCGCCACACCGTGCTGAGGCGTGGATGGCACAGTCTGGCCCTGGCGCATCAAGATGGATGCTATTTCCAGACAAATGGTTTAGCATTGCCGTAAAATAAAGGGCAGTCAGACCCGATGTGGTGTCCGGGGCACAGAAATCCGGTTGCGCAGATGGGCTGAGATCTGACGAGAGAGCAGGCAATGCAAGTAATGCAACGGGTGCGCGCCATGGCGGTGGCGCTGATGCTGGCCCTGGGGGGCGGGATGCTGGCTGCCGGGCCGGTGATGGCGCAGGTCGAGCTGAACCTGCGCGATGCCGATATTCGCAGTTTCGCCGAGATTGTGTCCGAAGCCACCGGGCGCAGCTATGTGCTGGATCCCAATGTGCGCGGTACGGTCACCGTGCTCGCCCCCCAACCGATGAGCGCGGAGGCGCTTTATGAGGTCTTTCTCAATGTCCTGGAACTCAATCGGCTGACGATTGTCGAAGGCGTTGATGCGGACCGGATTGTGCCGATGAACACCGCGCGCGAGCTGTCGCCGGGTTCGGCGGATGGCGGGTTCGAGACCCGGGTGATCTCTGTCGAACACGTGCCCCTGGCCGAGATCGTCGAGGTGGTACGCCCTCTCTTGCCTGCCGAAGCGGTGCTGACGCCGGTGCCGGGGGCCAAGCTTCTGATCCTGTCGGACCGGGGCGCCAGTTACCGCCGGATCGAGGCGTTGATCCGGCGTCTGGACACGCCCCGCGACGACCCGATCGAGATCATCCGGCTGCGCAATGCCAATGCGTCGGATGTGTTGCAGGTCATCCAGTCGATGGAGATCGTGCCCGCTGGGTCCAATGTGTCGGTCGACCGGCGCTCGAACGCGCTGTTGGTGTCGGGGTCGTCCCGGCTGCGCGAACAGGTGCGCGTGCTGGCGGGCCGTCTGGACGGGCAACAGAACAACACGGTGTCCCAGGTGCTGACGCTGAACTATGCCGATGCGGCAGCACTGGCCGATGTGGTGCTGCGCAGCTTTGGCAATGATGACAGTCCCACCGGCGGCACCATCCGCATCGTGCCCGAGCCGCAGACGAATGCGCTTTTGATCACTGCGCCCGCCGACCGGATGAGCGCGATCATCTCCATGGCGCGCCATCTGGATCAGCGCCCGCAACAGGTGTTGGTCGAGGCGGTGATCTTCGAGATGTCGGTGCAGGGCTTTGCCGATCTGTCCGCTCAGTTCGGCGCTGTGGTCGATAATGCCGTGGTGGGCGGGGTGCAGTTCGCGCTGGAGGGCCGCGCGAGCCTCAGCAGTCTGGTGGCCACCGCCGCCGATGGCGGCACGGTCGATCCCGGGTCCGGTGGCGTCCTGGGGGGCCGCAACGGCGGCGAGGACGGGTTCGTGGGTCTTCTGACCGCGATTGCCACCCAGACCAGTACCCGGCTTTTGTCGACCCCGTCTCTGTTGACGCTGAACAATCAGGAAGCCGAGATCGTGGTGGCCCAGAACGTGCCGTTTGTCACCGGCAGCTTTACCACGGTGGGCGAGACCAATAATCCCGAAAACCCGTTTCAGACCATCGAACGCCAGGATGTCGGCCTGACCCTGACGGTGACCCCGCAGATCAATGCCGACAACACGGTGCGCCTGGAGATCGCGCAGGAAGTGTCGAACCTGACCAATGCCACCGCCGATGCCGGTGGCGAGATCACCGCGCGCCGGGCGCTGTCGACCACGGTTCTGGTGCAGGGCGGCAATGTGGTGATGCTGGGCGGTCTGGTCGAGGACGGGTCCGGCTCGGTCACGCAGGAGGTGCCCGGTCTGGCGGCGCTGCCGCTGGTGGGCGGGCTCTTCCGGGGCAAGAACGCCAGCCGCGATCAGCGTGTGCTGTTGGTGATGCTGCGCCCGCAGATCATCAATTCCGAAACCGAGGCGCGACGGCTGACCCGTCAGGCGGCCCGCGATGCGCGGCAGGCGAGCCTTGCCCTGCAACCCACCAGTCGTCAAAACTATCCCCCAACGCCGGATATGTCCCTGCCTTTCGATGGCGCCAATCTGGACCAACCTTTTGATGCGGGCTTTATTGATGACGTCGCCAAAAGCCGAAATTTCCCCCCGCTCCCCAGCCGGATCCAGTTCACCGGAAACTGACGCACGCCTGCCCTTTGCCTTTGCCCGCGACCATCAGGTGGCGCTGGATGGCGACCGTCTGATCATCGGCGCCGGGGCCACCACGATGGGGTTGCGCGAGGCGCGCCGCCGGGCCGGGCGGGCGGTCGAGCCGGTGTTTGAAAGCCAGGTGGCGTTCGAGGCCACATTGACGCGGCTTTATCAGAGCGGCACCGGCGCCGAGGATGACGACACGCTGCTTTTTGATCTGGAAGACAATGCCGTGCCGACCCGACAGCGCGATTTGCTGGAAGACACCGAAGACGCGCCGGTGATCCAACTGGTCAATACGCTGCTGCGCCGCGCGGTTCTGGCCGGGGCGTCGGATCTGCATATTGAGCCTTACGAGGGCGGTCTGCGCGCGCGGATGCGGCTTGACGGGTTTTTGCAACCGCTGATGGACCGCTCGGACGTGCCGGTGCGGCGGATTGCGTCGCGGCTCAAGGTGATGGCGGGTCTGGACATCGCCGAGACCCGGCTGCCACAGGACGGGCGCATCCCCCTGCGTCTGGGAGGGCGGCTGATCGACACGCGGGTCAGCACATTGCCGGGCAATTACGGCGAACGCATCGTGCTGCGGATCCTGGACCGGTCGACGGGGCTGGTGCCGCTGGACGAACTGGGGCTGAACCCCTCGCAGGTGCGGCTTCTGGAGCGGCTCTCGGCGATGCCCAACGGGATCATCCTGGCCACCGGGCCCACCGGGTCGGGCAAGACCACCACGCTGTATTCGCTTTTGAAACTGGCCGACCGGCACGAGCGCAACATCGTCACGGTCGAGGATCCGATCGAATACGATCTGCCGGGGATCAGCCAGTCCCAGATCAATGCCGATATCGGCATGACCTTTGCCGCGGGCCTGCGCGCCACGCTGCGCCAGGACCCCGATGTGATCCTGGTGGGCGAGATCCGCGATGCCGAGACCGCCAGCGTCGCGGCCCAGGCGGCGCTGACCGGGCATCTGGTGTTTTCCTCGCTGCATGCCAACGGATCGGTGGGCGCGGTGGTGCGGCTGCGCGATCTGGGGCTGGACGATTTCCTGATCGCATCGACCCTGCGCGGGGTGATCGCACAGCGATTGTTGCGCAGGCTTTGCACCGAATGCAGCCGCCCGCATGCGCCCCAGCCGTCGGAGGCGGCCTATTTCACCAAGCACAATCTGGCGGCCCCGGCATGGATTCACGAAGCGGTGGGATGCGCGCGGTGCAATCAGACGGGATATGCCGGGCGGATCGGGATTTTCGAGATGGTCGAGGTGGACGAGGCGCTGCGCGCGGCCATCGATCAGGGCGAGACCGAGACCCGGTTGCGCCATATGGCGCTGGATGCCCAGTACACGCTGATCGGGCAGGGGCTGGCCGAGGTGGCGGCGGGCCGCTCGAGCCTGGCCGAAACCCTGCGCGTGGTCGGGGACGTGGCGTGAAGGCCTATAGCTATACCGCCTATACCGGGGGCGGGAAGCGCCGTTCGGGCACGATCGTGGCCGAGACCGAAGCCCATGCCGCCGATCTGCTCAAAGGGCGCGGGCTGTTCGTGTCGGATCTGAGCACGCGGGCCGGGAGCGGCTGGCGCTGGCAGGACCTGGGCGCAGGCTTTGGCCGCCGGACCCGGTTGAACGCCGATCTGCAGGCGGTGTTCACACGCCAGATGGCGGTGCTGCTGGCCGCCGATCTGACGGCGGAGGCCGCGCTGGAGGCGGTGCAGGTCTCGGGCGAGGGATCGACGCTGGATGCGGTGGCCGCGCGCGCCAAGGCGGCGCTGATGGAGGGCCAGCCCCTGTCGGATGCGTTGCAGGCCAGCGGCGCGGGGTTCGCGCCTTATTATATCGCGGCCATTCGCGCGGGCGAGACCGCGGGCGATCTGAAAACCGTCTTTGGCGCGCTGGCCGAGCATCTGGAAACCGCCGGGATCGACCGTGCGCAGATTTCCACGGCGCTGGTCTATCCGGCCTTCGTGGCGGCGGTGTCGCTCTTGGTCTGTGCCATTTTGATGGTCAATGTCGCCCCCGAGATCGTGGCCATGTTCGAGATGTCGGACCGCCCCCTGCCGCAGCTGACCCGGGTGGTGCTGGCGATCAGCGACTGGATCCAGACCTATATCCTGGGGCTGGGCGTGGCCGCCCTGGCGCTGATCGCGGGATGGGGGGTGGTGGGCCGCATCCGGCCTCTGCGCAATATCCGTGACCGGGTATTTTTGCGCCTGCCGGTGGTGGGGCGGCTGATCCGGCAGGGGGCGGCGGTGCAATATCTGCGCACGCTGGCTTTGGTACTGACCAGCCGTCACGCGGTGCTGAGTGCGGCGGACAATGCCGCCGGTGTGCTTGAGGTCGACCGGTTCCAGACCGAGGCCGCTGCCGTCTCGGAGGCGATCCGGTCGGGCGAGACGCTGAGCCAGGCGCTGGAGCGGCTGTCGTTCATCCCGCCGGTGGCGCGGCAACTGGTCAATGCGGGCGAGGTATCGTCGCGGCTGGCGCGGATGACCGAACGGAGTGCGGTTCTGGTGGAAAACGGGCTGAGCACCGAGCGCAAGCGCATCGCGGCCTTGCTGGAGCCGATGCTGATGATGCTGGTGGGGGGCTTTGTTCTGCTGATCGTGCTCGCTGTACTCTTGCCGATCTTCGATTTGCAGGCGGTGGTGGCGGGTTAGGATACGCGCTCGTAAAGGGCGCTATGTGCGAGGGGGTGTCCAAGAGATCTGCAAGATTGGCCGACAGGGAACGGCCGTTCGTTCAGTGCCCCTGCGCGGAGCAAAGGCCGCCGGCCGCCGCGCAATCGCCGACCCGCCTCCACGGGGCGGCGATTTATCTACGCAAGCGCCTCCTTTTGATCTCGCTTTGCGATCCCTGCCATAAAGCGCGCTGAAGGAATGTTGCATCGCCACCCCTCGGGCCGGCGATTGCGCGGCTGTCACCCGGCAGACAAAAGGCCCCTCTTGGCCATTCCACTCCCTTGATTCAGATTTTCCGGACGACGCCTTAACAAAACCCTACCGCAGAGATGGCCCCGTTCAGGGTTTCGAGAGACGGGAAAGCCTAGGGTGCGGTCATCTTTTGATCCTTCAGGAGCCGATATGACCGAGCTGTCTCCGCGCCTCGGGCTGCCCTATATTCAGCCCTCCCAAGCCCAGAAACATGTCACCCATAACGAAGCCGTTCGGGTGCTCGATACCTTGGTGCAGATGCGCATTCTGGCGTTTGGTGTGACCACGCCGCCGGGAGGGGCGGTGCCGGGGGCCTGTTATGCCATTGGGGTCGGTGCGGTGCTGGACTGGGCCGGGCAGGACGGGATGCTGGCCATAGCCGATGACACCGGATGGCAGTTCCTGGCACCCTCGGAGGGTTGGATCGCCTGGGACGAAACCGACCGGCAGATCAGGGTCTATTCAGGGGGAATATGGATCGCACAGGCCGGGGGGGGTGCTGTGGCCGAAGAGGTGCCCCGCATAGGTGTGTCGACCGCGCCGGATGCGGTGAACAGGCTGGCGATCGCGTCCGATGCAAGCCTGTTCACCCATGCGGGGGCCGGGCACCAGATGAAGCTGAACAAGGCGACGGCGGGGGATACGGCGTCGCTGCTCTTTCAGTCGGACTGGACCGGCCATGCCGAGATGGGGTTGGCCGGCGATACGGCGTTTTCCATCAAGGTCAGTGCCGATGGCGGCACCTGGGTCGAGGCGATGCGCGCCGATCCTGTGGCGCAAAATGTGACCTGGGCGCCCGATGGCACCCCCCGAATGGCGCTGGATGGTGCGGCGCTGCAACTGGACGTGCCGCTGACCGGCACGGCGGTGCAGGCGCAGGCCACCGACACCACCGCCGGTCGGCTGATGCTGGCGCAGCACGGGTACGGGCCGGGCAATCTGCTGGGGACGGTGTCCCAAAGTGGCGGCGTGCCCACCGGTGCAGTGATCGAGCGCGGCAGCAACGCCAACGGCGATTATGTGCGGTTCGCGGATGGGACACAGATCTGCACGCATGTTCCGGTGAGCTCCCTGACCGCAAATGTTGCGTCCGGAAGCCTCTTCAGGAGCGATGAATATGCATGGTCCTACCCGGCCAGTTTTGTCAGCAGCGACGTGGCGCTGTCGGTCTCTGTACGGACATCATCGCCGATTTGGGGGAACTCCCGGACGACAGGTGCGACCACGGCGCGCGTGCGCCTGTTCTCATCGGTTTCAGCGGGCGCTGTCACGTTCGATCTTTTGGCCGTTGGCCGTTGGCTCTGAGGAGATTGGGATATGCGGATTTCGTTTTCGCCAATGCGTTGTGATGAGCGATTTGACCTGATCAAGAGCGGAGACGTTCTGACGGTCAACGGGGAGGCCTTTGACTTTGGGCCCCTGCCGGAGGGTGCCACATTGCCGCGCGAGGCGGTGACCTGCGATTGGCTGGTCTCTGACGTGGAACGGATCGACGGTGTGATCCATCTGACACTGCTCCTGCCACACGGGCCGGATGCCGCGTCCGAGGCCCGGTTTCCAGTGTCGATCCTGGCGGCGGATGGACCCATCCCGCACCCCGCGCCCTTGGAGGAGATTTTATGAGCAATATCGATTTCAGCGCCGTCCTGACAGCGCAGGACAAAGCCGCAGCACATCTGGACCTGACCAAGATGACGGCGCGCAGCTATCTCAAGCAGGTTCTCAAGGCCAGTGTCGCCGACCGGGCCGACGATGTGCCGGTGGCCGAGCAGGCGAGCTGGCCCGCCAAGGCCCTGGCAGCCCAGGCTGTGTCTGCTGGCACCGCCAGTGAGGAGCAGATCGCAATGCTGACGATTGAGGCAGAGGTGACCGGTGAGAGCCTGGCCGATCTGGCGGCCAGTATTCTGGCCAAATCGGCGATATCTGCCGGGCACGTGGCCCGCCTGACAGGCTTGCGCCGCAGGGCGCAACGCCGGATCGACGCCGCAACGGATCCAACCGAGGTCGAGGCCGCGCTGGACGCGATTTCATCGGCTCTGGCGGGCAAGCGGTAAGGGGGGGCCGACCCTGGCCGGGTCAGTCCGATCCAAAAAGATCGCGGGTAAAGATCTTTTCGGAGACATCGTCCAGTTCCGGGGTCGCGCGGTTGGCGACGATGACGTCTGACTGTGCCTTGAAGCGCGCCAGATCGGCTTCGACCCGCGAGCCGAAGAAGCGCGCGTCCTCCAGCACCGGCTCATAGACGATGACCTCGATCCCCTTGGCCTTGATCCGCTTCATGATGCCCTGGACCGAGCTTTGCCGGTAATTGTCGGATCCGGCCTTCATCACCAGACGGTAGATGCCGACGCAAGTGGGTGCGCGGGCCAGGATCTGCTCGGCGATGAAATCCTTGCGGGTGCGGTTGGCATCGACAATGGCCCGGATCAGGCTCTGCGGTACATCCGAGTAATTGGCCAGAAGCTGCTTGGTGTCCTTGGGCAGGCAATAGCCGCCATAGCCGAAGGAGGGGTTGTTGTAATGCGCGCCGATGCGCGGGTCCAATCCGACCCCGTCGATGATCTGGCGCGATTCCAGCCCATGTGTGAGCGCATAGCTGTCCAATTCGTTGAAAAACGCCACGCGCATGGCCAGGAAGGTATTGGCGAAAAGCTTGATCGCCTCGGCCTCGGGCGGGTCGGTCAAAAGCACCGGCACATCGCCATTGATGGCGCAATTCCGCAGCATGTCGGCAAACAGGCGCGCGCGGTCCGATTGTTCGCCCACCACGATCCGCGAGGGATGCAGATTGTCATAAAGCGCGCGGCCCTCGCGCAGGAATTCCGGGCTGAAGATCACCTGATCGGTGTTCATCCGCTGCGAGACATCGTTGACGAACCCCACCGGGATGGTCGATTTGATCACGATGGTGGCGCGGGGGTTGCGCGCGATCACATCGGCGATCACCGTCTCGACCGAACTGGTGTCAAAGTTGTTGGTGACCGGATCGTAATTCGTGGGCGTGGCCACGATCACGTAATCGGCCTGCGTATAGGCCGTGTCGCGGTCCAGCGTCGCGGTCAGGCTCAGCGGCTTTTCGGCCAGATATTGCTCGATCTCGGTATCGATGATCGGGCTTTGGCGCGCGTTGATCATCGCGACCCGGTCGGCCGAGATATCGATGGCGGTCACATCGTGTTTCTGGGCCAGCAGAACCGCGTTCGAGAGGCCCACATAACCCAGTCCGGCAACAGTGATTTTCATGATGTTGACCCTTTTTAAGTCTTGTCAGACAAATGGTTGTGTATTGCTGAGTCAGTTTGCCAAGGCTTTGAAGCGCTGGTTCAAGAAATCCGCCATGCTGCGGGATCTTGAGAATCCGTGATGTGGCAATGGCTTGCTTGCGATGTCTATGGGGCGGTACCCGTGCGACTCCAATGTAGAGTCTACAATATGTGACAGCCATTTGCGTTCCCGGTGGACGGATTGGGTGGCCAGTTGGGCAACCGCCTGACGGTCGAAATCTGATCGTATGACATAACTCACGGCGTCTGCGATGGTTTGCGGATCGGGTAGGGTATAGATCGAATTGGCAGGTACCAAAAACCGATCACGGCCGCCAACATTTGCAGTGGTCACAACCGGCAGGCCGCAGAGCAGATATTCGATTGTTGCCCTGTTCTGGCCTTCGCGTTCCGACAGGATCAGTCCGACACCCGAGGCATTCAAGAACTCTGCAACCTGCTCTGCAACCAGATCGCCAATGGTGATATTCGGACAATAAAGGGTGCGGAACAGGGCTGCTTTGGCTTCGGCATCTACCGACGAGAACCCCCTGGAAATCAGGCAAACAGTGTCAATCTTGCAGGCGAGATCAATGCGCTTTCCAGCATGGTTTTGGGCGATATACACGGCGTCATACCTGCGCGAGACCGGATTGTGCTGGAAGATGTCAGTGCTGGCCAGAGCGTGTTCACCACAGACGTAGACTGCGATCGAGGGATCCAGTGTTTCTTTGATAGAGATATCATCGGGATCGTTCACCAGCAGCACATAAGTGTGTTGAGGAAAATTGACCGCAGCGGAGTTCAGACGATCCACAACCTGTGCTCTGAAGGCCGCCCCGGTGAGGGTCCACATTGGGTTAACGAAGAAGAAGTGTTTGACCTTCGTATCCAAGAACGCATCATGCCGAAGCAGGCCTGGACCTGTGGACCCTGTGTTCAGTCCCAGAAGATAGACCAGCGGGTCGTGAGAGACGAGAATCCCCGGTACCGTTTCGGCGGGGTTTATACCCTCGATGAGCCAAGCATTCATTGCAATAATTCCCAATTCTCGAAGCAATCTCTCTGGTCGGGGACTGCCGTGTCTGCGAGTGTATGGCTCTCACTGCCATAAGCGTCCAACCTCGCCTTCGATATGTCATTGAAACGGCTGTGGCACCAGTTTGACACTGAAGATTGAGGCACAAAAGCCAACGGCCCACAGTCCCTAGAAACGGCAGTCTTCAGGCGTCAGCCAGAATACCGAGTCGCCATTCCAACCAACCCGCTTGTCTGTAGGAAAACGCGCCTCGTCGAGGCGCTCGGCACCAAATTCCGCATTCAAATCCGGATCCTGCAGCCGGAACAATGCACCGATTGTACGCTCAAGGTCGATGGGCGAAAAGCGCCTGATGTGATCGAATTGACCAAACCTCTGTGTGGCCTCTTCATCCGACATCGGCCCCCAATGCTCGCTGTAGAAACTCCCGTAAACCGGAACGCTGAACGCATGTATCCCGCCGGGCCGCAGCATTTTGTGCAACCGCAGCAAAAGTGCGCTGTAATTATATGGAATGTGTTCGATGACATGCGCATGCATGATCAGGTCGAACGTTCCGAACCGCTCGTAGCTGTCGGGGTCGGTGAGATCCACGAAGTTGATATCAGGAATATGGGTGTAACGCTCCAGATCGAAATCCGCCGTCACATAGTCGTCGATTTGCGGTTTCAACCATTGATAGAGACCCCGTTCGGGGGCGAAATGCAGCACCCGCATATCGCGCCGGATCTTGTGGCGTTCCAGATAGAATTGCATCAGACGCGTCCGCTCGTATGAGCCGCAGCGGGCACAAAGACCAAATTCGCGTGTGCCGATTCTCTTGAACTCGGTCGATTGGCAAATGTTACAAATCAAGCGGGCGCTCCTTTTCGGCGCATGAGGGGGTATTCATTGGCCGCGCCTCAAAGTTGCCTTATCCGCCTGACGGTTTGCAAGGCGCGCGCGGGTTTTTTGCCAATTGCGTCATGTCAGCACCGTCTTCTCCCGCAGGGCCATCATATCGGGGGCCGCAAAGGCCTCTTTCACAAGCGGCGCATAATCGGGATAGCGCTTGGTCACCACATCCAGACCCGCCTGCACCAGCTTGGGGTCTGCTCCGGTAGGGGGCAGGATAGTACGTTAAGCGAACTGAGCCTTGGTACAACGAGCGGCGAAATCACCCAAAGATCCCACAATACCAAATGCTGCAAGTTGAACGAATAGCAGCGTTTCAACTGCAGACCTTGGATCGAAACAATTT
>NZ_JAAWWD010000036.1 GCF_021404545.1 Aestuariivita sp. | reverse complement strand
CGCTACAAACGGCGCAACCGCAGCGAGATCATGTTCGGCAGGCTCAAGGATTGGCGTCGGGTCGCTACTCGCTACGACAGGTGCCCAAAGGTCTTCCTCTCAGCCATCGCTCTCGCTGCGACCGTCATCTATTGGCAATGAGTCCTGACCCTAGCCCGCCCTCATTGCTCTCGTCGGCGGCATAGCGCACGCCGACCACGAAATCGTCGCCGACGCGGTCGCGAACGGTCGCGCAAACCTCCAGCAGGAAGCGCGCCCTGTTTTCAAGCGGACCGCCATACGCGTCCTGGCGCACGTTCGACAAGGGAGACAGGAACTGACCCAGAAGATGGGTTGTCGCCAGGATCTCGCACCCGTCGAGCACGCCCTCACGGCAGCGCCAGGCCGCATCGGCGAAGGCCTCGGTCACGCGGGCGATATCGTGGCGGTCCATCTCGTAGGGGACCGAATGGTGCGCCGGATCGCGCAGCGCACTCGGCCCCATGGTCGGCAACCAGTTGCCAGAGTTCCAGGAGGTGCGGCGCCCCATATGGGTGATCTGGCACATCAGCCCGGCGCCGTAGCCGTGGATGCGCAGCGCGAAATCTTAGAACACCGGGATGATCGCGTCGTCGCCGACATAGATCTGGCCGTAGATCGAGCCGGAGTCCGGGCTCACATTCGGCGAGCCGCCAAACATGGTCAGGCCGATGCCACCCCTGGCCTTTCCCTCTTGATAGGCCTGGTAGCGCGTGCCCGGCATACCGCCTTCCGCATAACCAGGCGCGTGTGCTGTCGACATCGCCCGGTTGCGAAACCGCCGTCCGCGGATCTCGATGGGAGAGAGCAGATGACGGTAGCGGCTCATATGCGTTCCTCCACGCGCTGGGGATCTGTCGGCGCGACACGCACGCCATGGCGCAGGATCCGGGGAACGTGCCAAGGACGCACGAAGACGCGGCGCGGGATCGGCGCGAAACGCGACAGCGGCGTGTCGGTCCGGGTGCGCGCGTCCTCGATATGGCCTGCGATGAGAAGATCGTCGTCTTGCTTGCTGCCGTCCTTTGTGGCGGTGAAGCCGACTTTGGCGCGTTGGTCCTTCGTCATGACGCTCTCCTGAGATTTGCGACAATGTCGCGGGCGCGGAACATCACGTCCGCCGCAGGCAGGAACCAGGGGTGCCCATGGTGCCAGGGGCGCGTTGGGAAAAGGGTCTTACGGAACGCGGTCTCGCCCTCGGCGTCGCCCAGAATGGCGCAGGCCGCCTTGTGGCCGAGCCAGGGCGCCATGGCGTTGCCGCTGCCCGAATAGCCCATCGCATGCCAGATGCCGTCCAATTGCCCGACATGCGGCAGGAAACTGAAGGTGAACCCCGTTCGGCCACTCCAGACGTGGCTGATCTCGGCCTCGCCAAGGTCGGGAAACACCCTTCTGAGCAATGACCGCAGCTCATTGGCAGCGAACCAGCCGGGCATCTGGAACATCGCCGCGCGGCCACCAAAGAGGATCCGCCGTCCGTCGGGCGAGGGGCGGTAATAACAGTGGCGTTCCCGGCTCTCGGCCACCATGCGCCCCTTTGGAAAGAGCGTGGCGATCATTTCCGGCCGCATCGGCGCGCTCGCCATGACATAGCTGGGGATTGGAACAATGCGGCGCCGGGCCCAGGCCAGGGCGGCGTCCGTATAACCGTTGGTGGCGGCCAGAACAGTGCCACACCGAACACCCCCGCGCGGCGTGGTCACCACATGGCCCCTGCCGGATCGTGCCAGCGATGTGACCGGCGTATGGCCCTGCGCGACCGCCCCGGCCCGTATCGCCGCCGCCCTCAGCCCGGCAACCCACTTGGCCGGATCAAGGCCGCCATGGGTCGCGTAGACCGTGCCTCCGGCGTAAAGATCGGTGCCCGCTTCGGCGAACTGCGCGCGCCTCGGCACCATCCATGCGTCGATCTCGATCAGGGCTTGCAGGCGCTCAAGACCACGGGCGGCGCTGTCATACTCCTTGGACGTCCAGAGCCCGCGAAACCGGCCCGTCTCTGCATAGTCGCAGTCGATCCCCTCGCGCTCCATCAGGTCCAGCGCATAGCGGCGCGATTGCACATGCGCCTCGCGCAGCAGCCGCGTTGCGGTGGCGTGTCCGAACTGGGCCTCCATGGCATCGACCGAAAGGCGGTGCCCGCCGCCGATCATGCCGCCATTACGGCTGGACGCGCCTTCACCGGGGGCCCGCGCGTCGAGGGTCAGGACCGACTTGCCCCGCCCCGCCAGTGTCAGCGCGGCCGACAAACCGGTGAGCCCCGCACCGATGACGACGACATCCACCTCGACGGGCAACGGCGTCTGGGGTGGTGAGGTCGGCGCTCCGGCAGCGCTCCACCAATAGGGAACGCGCTGGGCGGTCATCCGTCGCTCTCTCTACGCGCCGACTGGCCTATCGTACGCCCGGCAACGCCCTGTCTGAGCGTCCATGCGGCATCGCTGTCGAAATCGTCCAGAGGGTGAAAGAACAGCGGCTCGGCGCCGTCCAGGGACCGCAACCGCGTGGCCCATGCGTCGAGGATGCCCACACGCCCGGCGTCGCCGACCTTGCTGGGTGCCGCAGCCATGAACGGCGGCAACACGTCGAAACCGACGCAATTCAGGATGCCGTTCTGAAGCGGCCAGAGGATAACGTCGGCATCGCCATAAAGCCCCGCAGGCCCATAGGTTTCCGGCGCGCCGCCGGTCGTGAAGGCCAACATGGCGCGACGCCCCCTGAACCGGCCCTTGCTGAACATGCCGATCTCCCCGCCATAGATCCGGCCGACCGCAAAGACCCGGTCGACCCAGCCCTTCAGGATCGCCGGAAAGCCGAACCACCACATCGGGAATTGCAGGATCAACAGATCGACCGCTTCGAGCTTGGCAATCTCGGCAGCAAGATCAGGGGCGAAGCCGTGATCGAGGCCCGCCGCGTTGGTTTGTTCGGCGGCGTATTTCAGATAATCGGCATCCGCACGCTGCACGAAGTCGCGGCCATCGGCCGCCGCCTTGAAATCCTGCGCATAAAGATCCGAGACCTCGACACGCCAGCCCTGGGCTGTCAGCGTTTCGACCGCGACGTGCTTCATTGCGGCGTTGAAGGAGTGTGGTTCGGGATGGGCATAGACGATCAGGGCTTGCATGGTCCGTTCTTTCAACTTCGTCGTGTCTCAGATTTCGGCGTCGCCGATCTCATGGCTGCGTCGTGCGATATGAGCTTCCATCGCCTCGCGCCGGTCCTCGGGCAGGGCGGGTGGGGTGTAGCCCTCAAGCAGCTCTTTCCACTTGGCGTTGACGCGGGCCGCGGCGTCGGGCGCGCCGTCTTTCTGCCAGAACTCATAGGCCCGCCAGTCGGCGATCATCGGCAGGTGCATCGCGTTGCGATAGCGGCTCATCGTGTGGTCGCAGCCCAGGAAATGGCCGCCCGGGCCAACCTCGGCAATCGTGGCCACCGCTTCTTCGGTATCGCTGAAATCGATCCCGCCGCGCAGGGCCCCCATCATGCCGATCATTTCGGCATCGAGGATGGACTTTTCGAACCCCGTCGTGAGCCCGCCTTCCATCCAGCCGACCGAATGATAGACCATATGCGCGCCCGACAGCATCACCGCCCAGAGCGAGAACATCGTCTCCCAGGCGGATTGCGCGTCCGGCGCATTCGAGGTGGATCCCAGCATCGAGCGCTGTGGCAAGCGATAGCGGCGCGCCATCTGCCCGGCGGCGAGGGCACCGGTGACCGTTTCCGGCACGCCCATCGCAGGCGCGCCCGACTTCATGTCGATGGGCGTCGACAGAACGCCATATAGGCAGCGCGCACCGGGCGCGACCATCTGCAGAAAAGCGATGACACCGATGGCCTCGGCGTTGCACTGGATGATTGAACCCGACAGGCTGATCGGAGACATCGCACCCGAAAAGGCGACAGGCGAGACGACGTTGACCTGCCCGTTCAGCGCCAGTGCCATTGCGCCCTCGATCAGCGGTGCGTCCACGACGAGAGGCGAATTCACGTTGATCGAGGCGTGCAGGCAGAGGGTCAGGCGCAGGTCTTCGCGTGAGATGCCCCGCGCCAGCGCGGCCATGTCGAGGCTGTCCTCGACTCGCGTCCGACCGATCGCATAGATCAGAACGAGCTTGTCCGACAAGATGTACCACGACAGGGCGATGCTCAGGTGGCGCGTATTGACCGGCGTGTCGATTGGCTCCACCGCGTGCCCGGAATGGAACGCGCAGGCCGCCAGCATCTGGTGCAGCCGAACGAGATCCTTGAAATCGGCGTTGGTGCCCGGGCGGCGCCCTCGGTCCATATCGATGACATTGGGGGCCGAGGAGGCCGAGCCGAAATGGATGTGCCCATCGCCTATACTCAGGTCGTTCCTGGGGTCGGGTGCATGCAGGGTGAACCTCTCCGGCGCGTGGGCCAGAAACGCCTCGACCACCTCGGGCGGAAACCGGACCTGGCCCGTGTCCCGGTCCACCCGGCAGCCTTTGCGTTCGAGGATCGGCCAAGTCTCAGGCGAGAGGAAGCGCAGCCCGACCTCGCTCGGGAGGCGCCGCGACATGGCATGGACATGCGCTTCCTGCTCTTGCGTCATCACATCGATGGGGTCGTAGGGATTGCGGATCTGCCTGACGGAGGGTTCCGGCGCGGACGCGGCCTTATGCGCGCTTCGGTTGCGGCCGCCCTTGCGCGCTGTGCGTTTAACCGGCCCCTGCACGTTACCCATACCCGCTGCCCCTCATGCTCCGATACGCTCAAGGATAGCGATGCGCGGGACGTGGGGAAGGTAGGGGAAGTCAGTAACAGACATAACGTTTTTGATATGCCCATGGCGTATTCTTGATGGAGCATGGCCATTGTTGCTCCGCCATGGCCTTGCCGTCGACGCGGAACAAATGGCGTGGAATACCGCTACAGATCAATGCTTTGAAGGAGTTTTCCAAGTGGTTTGAGGCCGCGCACAGAGGGCTGTCGCGCAGCACTCAGGCGGTCATTGATTGCAGCATTGTGATACGCTTGCCGGGGCGTGCCAGCGCCAGCAGTAGCGGGGTTTGGCCTTTTGGAACTGCAGTTGAGCATGGCCTCGTCGAATTGGCCTTGGTCGACACCAAGAGGCCGAAGATGCCGGAAGCCGTAAATGCAACGCTGAAGAAACGCTGGCCGGACAGACGAAGGAAATGGTCACTCTGAAAGAGATGATCGCAGAAATGTATGGTCCGTCATCGTCTTGCCAGGATGATGGAGGTGACGGGTCGGCTTGTATACATGTATCCGCTGTTCAGGAAGTCGATTTTGTCAGCCAAGCCTTGATGAGATCCGCACCCCGGGGTCCAGATTGTGCCCTCCGGGATCAAGTCCCTCATCTTTTTGCGCGTCGCCTATGCGTTGATCTTCTTCGAGGCGAGGGACCCCATGCACCAGATCACGATGTATCCTGGTCTTGTCACCGCGCCGCCCGCCCATCCAGGGAATGGATCTCGCGCCATCTCCTCAGCCCAGATGGGCAAAGCCAAACGGCCAAACTAAGCTCTGCGCAGCCCCCTTGCAGCGCGCCGAAAGCAACAGTCGGTTTCAAAGACACGGTCAATCATACAAAAAGATGCCCCCGGGCAAGACCGGGGACACCGCTCTCTCCTGACCGAACAGGACTAGCGAAAGCGCACCGTCTCGAACTTGCCGTCCCTGACGATAACCTGGCGATAGTTGCCTGCGGATTCACCCGGACCGATCAGCTCGACCGAGGACGCGCCGACATAGTCGATCTCGCCCCCGTCCTTGAGGATTTGCAGCGCCTTGGCCAGTTCTCCGGGATAGATCCGTTCACCCGGCGCGTTGGCCACCTCGAATACATGATCCTTGAGCGCACCGCTCTGGGAAGACCCAGCGGCCTGCATCGCAAGCAGGATGAGGGCCGCGGCATCATAGCTTTCGGGTGTGAACGGAGAGGTACCGTCAAAACCCGCCGCTTCGGCCAGATCGGCAAAGATATTGGTGCCGGGGCTGTCGGTGCCCGCGACTTGCCCGAACGAGCCGTTGAGCGCCTCGCCGATGGTCAGGATGTTGTCGCCGATCATACCGCCGGGCAACACGAACCGATCCCAGGCACCGGTGTCAAGCGACGCCTCGATAATGCCGCGCCCGCCCTGGTCGAGATAACCCGCAACCACCAGGATATCGCCGCCCGCAGAGGCCAGCGTAGCCACCTCGGCGGAATAGTCGGCCTTGCCATCCTCGTGACTGATAAAGGCGGTAACCTCGCCTCCTGCCGCCTCGAACGCGGTGCGGAACGCATCGGCCAGCCCCTTGCCGTAATCGTTATTGGTATAGGTCAGCGCGACCGACTGGATGCCTTCCTCCTTCAGGATATCGGTCATCACCTGACCTTCGCGGGCATCCGACGGGGCGGTGCGGAAGAAAAGGCCATTGTCTTCGGCCATCGACAGGCCCGGAGAGGTGGCCGAGGGAGAGATCATCACGATGCCATTGGCAACCGCCACGTTTTGCAGGATCGCCCCGGTCACACCGGAACAATCCGCGCCTACGATCGCGTTCACCCGATCCGCCGTGACCAGACGTTCAGCGGCAGCGGTGGCCGCGGCGGAATCGATACAGGTGGAATCGCCGCGCACAGAAGTCACGCTCGCCCCTTCCAGCAGCAGACCCGATGCGGTGACCTCCTGCATCGCCATTTCAGCGCCGGCGGCCATGGGCAACGTCAGGGATTCGATCGGGCCGGTAAAGCCATAGATGATCCCCAATTTGATATCCTCTGCGATGGCGGCGGGTGCCAGCAAACCGGCAACCACGCTTGCAGCCAATAGCGTCTTCATGTGAACCTCCCGTTCGGTTTTTTAGGGTCTCAGCTTAGGCAAAGGCCGGACGTTAGGTAAAGCATTCTACATGGGGTGGACCGGTTCTGACACGAAATATGTGTGAGAATGCATGTTTTCTGGCACTGCCGCCAAGCCCGGAAAGACCCGCCCGACGCGTCCGTGCGCCGGGGGCGCAGGATCAACGACCGCGTATGTTCCGCTCCATCAGGCGCTGATAAAGGCGGGGCGAAAGGCTGTTGATCCACCAGGCCAACCGGGCCACGCGCCCGACAGGGATGAAGGCGCGCGCCTTCTCCAACCCTCTCAGGATAGCCTTTGCGGCCTCCTGGGGCGACATCTCGTCGACACCGTCCGATGCCGATCCGGGCCGGGCGATCCCGTTGGGCTGACGCTGGGGATTGCCGGGATTGGTGGCCACGAAACTGGGGGCGGCAATCAGGGTGCGGACCCCGTGTACAGCCTCTTCGGATCTCAGCGAGGCAAAGAACCCCTCCATCGCGTGTTTAGAGGCGGCATAGGCGGTGCGGTGGTAAAGCGGTGCAAAGCCCGCAACCGAGCTGATCGCCAGATGCGTGCCCCGGCTCGCGCGGATCGGGGCGACCATCTCGCGCGCCAGGTTGACGGCGGCGAAATAGTTGACCTCGAACACCCGGCGATGGGTGGGATCGTCGGTGTCAGCAAAACCGCCGATATGGGTGATGCCCGCGTTGTAGATCACCAGATCGATGGACGGGCGCGCGGCAATCGCCGTTTTCGCAGCATGTGCCAAGGCCGTGGCATCCGTCAGGTCGACCTTTATCGGTGTCTGCCGGTCGTCGGCGGCCAGCCCGGCAATGTCGATATCCATCAAGACGGTGTGCCAGCCCTGCCCATGCAAGCGCCGGGCCAGCGCCCGTCCCAACCCGCCATTGCCGCCCGTGATCAGCGCGCTCTTCATAGGCCCGCCGCCTTGCGCCAGTGATCGAAAACCTGGGCAGAGGTCATCTGTGGCACATAACCAAACACCTCCTTGAGCGCATCATTGGCCAGAACCGGGCGGTACTGCAGAAACCGCACCTGCTCGGGCCCATAGCGCGACAGACCGAATGGGCGCGCCACCGCCAACGCGGATTTCAGTGCCCAGCCGGGCAGTCGCAGCACAGGTTTACCCAGCGCGCGCGCCAGATCATCGACGCAGAGCGCGCCATCACCGGCCACGTTGAAGATACCGGCAGGTCCGTCTGTCGCCGCGCGGTGCAGGATACGTGCCAGGTCCTGCGTCCAGATAAAGACAAAGGGGCTGTCACTGCCCGCAATCGCCAAAAGGCGCTTCTTGAGAAAAAGCGCGGTGATCTGGTTCCGGGTTCCGGCCCCCAGTACGGTGCCCACACGCAAGATCACCTGTTCAAGCTGCGGATGTGTGGCACGCGCCTTGGCCAGCATCTCTTCGACCCGGCGTTTGTGATCGGCATATGGAAACTCAGGGTTTCCCCGGCATGGATCGGTTTCGCGCAAGGGCACCGGATTGTCGGGGTGATAGCCATAAGCCGCGCCAGAGCTGGTGACCACCAACCGCCGGACGCCATGCGCGAGACAGGCCTCCAGCACGTTGCGGGTGCCTGTCACATCCACGGCATAGGCCGCCTCCCGCCCCATCCCAGGCGGCGGTGTCACGATGGAGGCCAGATGCACAACCACCTCGGGCCTGACCTTGCCGATCACACGGTCTGGATCGGTGCCGGTCACGTCCATGCGGTGAAACGGGATTTCCTCGGGCAGATCGGCCCGCGCCAGATCCGTGGCCACGGCCTGCGGCAGTTCCGCCAGAAGCGCGCGCCCGACCATCCCGGCGGCACCGGTTACCAGAACGCGGCTCATCGCGCGGCCTCGGTCCGCGACATCACACGGGCCAGCGCGATACCCGAAATCGCATGCCAGATACCCCAGAATGCGGCCACCACGGCCATGCCGCCCAAACCGCCGAAGAAACCGAAGATAAGCACCAGACCCAGACCGGAGTTCTGGATGCCCGTCTCGATGGTGATCGCACGCCGGTCAAAGGGGGAGAGGCGCGCAAGGGTCGCCGAAAGGTATCCGCCGCCCAGCGCCAGCGCGTTGTGGATCACCACATAGCCCGCCACGATCCCTGCGAAGGACAGGAAAAACGCCCAGTTGGCCGCCAACGCCAGCAGGATAAACGCCACGAAGATCCCCATCGACAGCCATTGCAGCGGCATCCGGATCCGAAACGCCAGCGACGGGCGCCGCACGTTCAGCGTGATCCCCAGGATCAGCGGCAACACCAGCATGAAGGTCACCGTGATCGCGACTGAAACCGGGTCGATCTGCGTGGCCTGCAAGATCGCCTGTGTCGGCGGATACATCCCACCCCAAAAGGCGATGTTGAGCGGCGTCAGCAGAATCGCCCCCACGGTCGCAAAGGCCGTCATCGACACCGAAAGTGCTGCGTTCCCGCCCGCCCGATGGGTGATGAAGTTCGAGATATTGCCCCCCGGACAGGCCGCCACCAAGATCAGACCCAAAGCGATCGAGGCTTGCGGCTCCAGCACCAGGATCATCGCGAATGTCAACGCTGGCAACAGCAGGAACTGACTGAACAGCCCCACCAACAGGGCCCGGGGCGCGCGCATCAAGGCACGGAAATCCCGCGGTTTGAGGTCAATCGCGATGGAAAACATCACAATCGCCAGAATACCGTTCAAAAGCATCAAGGAGGCGGGGCTGAAGTTCAGCACAACCTCATCGATCATCCCTCCGCGCCTTTCAGAGCGTCGATCCACTTGCCGACCGTTCCGCGATAGGTCGCCTTGTCGACGTAATAGGCCATGCGCGGCAGGTCGAGGTATTTGACCCCGCCGGTGGCCCGCGCATAGCCCCCCGCCTTTTCGTGGTGCAGCGCTTTGGCTGCCCGAGTGCCAGCCCGCAACCCTTTGATGTAACGCACGACCATTTCGGCCTGCTCATGGCGGCCCTGCCAGCCGAGCCCGCTCGCCTCGATCATGCCCAGGACAAAGAGATCGTCGCGCTCAGGGTGCATCGCATTGAGAAAGAGATGCGGTGCGGAGCCTTGCCAGTTGAGCAGGCTCTGGTCGATGAACGGATAGTGCAGCTTGTAGCCGGTCGCGGCCAGAATCATGTCATATTCCGACCGACTGCCATCGGTGAATTCCACCGAATGCCCGTCAATCCGCGCGATATCGGGGCGGATGCGCAGATCGCCATGACCTGCGTGATAGAGCACCAGCGAGTTCACGATGGGATGGCTCTCGTAAAGCCGGTGATCGGGGTTAGGAAACCCGTATTTCTGCGGATTGCCCACGAACCATTTCAGGATCATGCCGTCGATCTTGCGCTTGATCGACATCGGCAGCTTGATCATCCCGCCCAGCGTGTCGGCGGGTTTGCCAAAGACGTATTTGGGCACGAAGTGATAGCCGCGCCGCATCGACAGATCGCAGCTTTGCCCGTGATGGATGGCATCCACTGCGATATCGCAGCCGGAATTGCCGGCCCCGACCACCAGAACCCGCTTGCCGTCGAACTGGCGCGGATCCTTATAGGCGCTTGCATGGATCAGCTCGCCATCGAACTGGCCGGGGAAATCGGGCATGTTCGGCTCGCTCAGCGTGCCATTGGCGATCATGACCCCAGCAAAGGTGCCCTCGCCTTCGCCATCGGCATTGCGCCAGCGCAGCTGCCAGCCTTCACCATCGCCGCCAAGTGGGGTGCAGGACATAACCTCTGTCCCGAACATATAGCGGCGATAGAGGTCGAAATTCCGGGCGAAGTCCCGAAAATACTGCCGCAACTCCCGGTGCGACGGGTACTCGGCCACCTCCTCCCCCATCGGGAAATCGGCAAATTCCGTCATCCGTTTGGAGGAGATCAGATGCGCGCTTTGATACATGGTCGAGCGCGGCGCCTCGATGTCCCACAGCCCGCCCACATCGGAGTGCAGCTCGAACCCCTGAAACGGAATGTCGTTCTCGGACAAGAGTTTGGCCGCGGCCAGTCCCATCGGTCCTGCACCGATCAGGGCGAACGTCTTGGATGTGTCTGCCATGTCTCCTCCCAAAGCTCGGCTGACTTAGGTTGAACAATCGTTCAAAATAAGGCAAGATGTTTTTCATGACCACTGTTCCCCTTACCCGGCAACGCGCCCCCTCCAAACGGTCTCTTGAGACGGTCGCGCGCATTCTGGACGCGTCCGAGACGGTGTTTGCCCGTGGCGGTTTTGACGGCGCATCGCTGCGCGATATCGCGGCGGAGGCGGGTGTCCAGGTGGGGCTTGTCCACCACCATGGCGGCGGCAAGGCGGAACTTTTTCACAAGACCGTCGCCCGGCGGGCCGAGGCGCTGTCACACGCCCGGCGGGAGGCGCTGGCGGCAGCCAAGGCGGCAGGCCCGCTGGATCTGCGCGCGGTCCTGACCGCGTTTCTCGCGCCTTATCTGAGGCTGGCCCGCACCGGCACCCATTGGCTGAACTACGCGCGGCTGGTGGCCTATGTTTCCGTCGATCCGCGCTGGCGCGGGATCTGTGCGGAATGTTTCGACCCCACCGCGGAGGTGTTTCTCGACGAGATTTCCACGCTGCTGCCGGACACACCACGCCCGGTTCTGGCGGCAGGGTTCATCTTTGCCGTCTCATCCATGCTGGCTTTGGTGACAACCCAATGGCGGGTGGAGGCCTTGGGCAGCGATACGCTGGAGGCTGACATCCAGCTCGATCACCTGGTCCGCTATTGCGAGGCGGGGCTGCGCGCCACCGCCTGAGGCTCAGGCGACCTCATCGGCAAAGATCTGCGCCAGCGCGTTTTGCACCTGCACGCGCACCTCGTCGGTGGACCGGTCCAGATGAGCGCGCAGGACCGCTTTGGCGCCCGCGCCGTCCCGGCGCGATACCGCTTCGATCAATGCGTCATGTTCGGCCAGCGCACCCTGCCGCCTTGCCGCGCCTTCCAGATTGATGCGGCGCACGAACCGGATGCGATCGTTGATATTGGTGAGATAGTGCAGGCGTGCCGCATTGCCCGAAAGGGCCGCGAGGGCCTGATGAAACTGTTCGTCTCGGTCCACCAGCGCATCGAGATCGGCGGCAATTGGCGCCTCTTCCGACCACGTGGCGACAAAGCCCGCAATCGCATCATCGCTCGCCCCGGCCATCGCATCGGACAGCGCACCCAGCTCCAGATCGCGGCGGACGGCATAAAGATCGGCCATTTCGCTCACGCTGAACCGCCGCGAAAAGAACCCCCGCCCCGGCACGAAGCTGACGAACCCGTCGGCGATCAGGCGGTTGAGCGCCTCGCGCACCGGAGCACGGCTCATCGACAGGCCCGACGCAATCTCGCTTTCATTGAGCCGGTTGCCCGGCTTAACCTCGAACGCCACCAACTGCGCCCGCAGATGGGCATAGGCCAGATCGACCGTGTTTTCCCTGGATTTTGCCATGTCGACCCCCCTTTGTGTGATACCGCGATCTTGACTCACCCCGCCAGCGCCGTCAATTCTGTCGGCAATTCTGTCGACAATTTGCAAGCAGGGATCGCCATGGCCACAATGGATGACACCCGGACCGCCGAGGCCCGCCTGACCGAGGCCGAGATTGCCGCCTATCGCGACACGGGATGGATCGTTCCGAAATGGGAGATCCCGCAGGACCTGATCGCGCGGATGCGTGTCGAATATGACGAGCTGCTGGAGCGGAACCCGCAACTGGAGTCCGACATCATTCTGGCGCCGCACCAAACCAATGGCGGCTCGATGGGGGTGATCGGGTCCGAGGCTTGGCTGGACTTTGCCACTCAGCCCGAGCTGATCGAGATCGCGCGCCAGCTCATTGGCGACGACATCATCCTTTGGGGCACGACGCTCTTCGGCAAACCCGCCCATAACGGCAAGGAGACGCCCTGGCATCAGGACGGAGAATACTACCCCATCCGCCCACTGGAGACGCTGACCATGTGGATCCCGCTGGACGATGTGACCCCGGAAAACGGACCGATGAAATTCATTCCCGGATCGCATAAGGCCCATAAACTCTTCAGCCATTCCTGGAAGGGTGACGAGGGGCGCACCATCGGTCTGGTTACCGATAAAGATCAGTTCGACGAAAGCCTGGCCGAGCCGCTGATCATCCGCGCAGGCCAGGTGTCGTTTCACGATGTCTATATGATCCATGGCTCGGACGCGAACCGCACCGACAAACGCCGCGCGGCCTTTATCGTTCGGATGATGCCCGCGAACTCGCTTTACGATCACGCGCTGGGGGCCGAGATCGGCAAGAAACATCCCGCGCAGGGCTATGGCGTGCGACCGCTCTATCTGGTCAGCGGGCAGGACCGGGCGGGCAACAACTTCTCCATCGGCCATGAGAACTGAGAGCGCGGCGGGCCTACAGTTTTTTGAGTTTAACTTGAGGCATCTATCATCACTTTTGGCGTTCGACCGAAGGGAGAGGCAGCGACAAAGGGGATCAAGTCTTACTCGAAACGCTTTAGGTGCCCCCGCGCAGACGGTGCAGCACCACCTCACAGGCCCCGCGCCAGGCCTCAGGGACCTGTGCCCCCTCCAGATGGATCAGCCCGGCCTCTGTAATACCGCCGGGGGTGGTGAGACCGGTCAGGATATCGACCATCGGCGCGTCGGTTTCGGCCATCATGCGCCCGGCGGCGACAAAGGTGCGCGACACCAGCGCGCGGGCGGTGTCCGGATCCAGCCCCGCCTCCTCGGACCAGATCACCCCGTCGCGGATCAGCGCCTGCGCCCAGCCATAGATCGCGGCGCTCACGGTGCCAGCCTCGAACTGGTCTTCGGTTTGCAACGGCAAGGTCGTTCCGATGGCTGCCAGCAACGGATCCACCGCCGGGACATGCGGGTAAACGAGCGTCGGGCTGGCCCCCAGTTCGGACGCGGTGAGCGGCATGATACGTACGATCTTCACCGGATCCGCGACAGCGCTCAGGGTTTTGATCGGCACGCCTGCACAGGCGCTGATCAGCGTCTGATCCACACCCCAGGGCAGCCCCGCCACCGCGTAGGCAGCATCGCCCGGGCGCACGGCGAGCAGGACGACCTTGCACCGTTGCACGATCTCGGCGCTGTCGTTTGCCAGCGCAAATCCATGCCGTTCGGCCAGATCCGGCCCCTGCCCGCGCGGCGACAGCAGGATATCCTGCGCCGCCCAGCCCGCCCGCAGACATCCCCGCAACAGCGAAGCCGCCAGATGTCCGACACCGATGATCCCGATCCGCATGTTCCGCCCCCGCGTTGCCCCTGCCGCCGCCCCGGTCTACCTTGCCCTGCATCCCGGTCAACCCTGACCGAACCCCTGCGCCACGCAAGCGCCCGTCGCCCCAGCACCTTCGAGAGACCATGACCAGACCGCCTCGCCCCCTGATCGCCCCTGAGATGACACCTGGCGACCAACTGTTGGAGGCCGGGCGCCGCATGGCCACGGACTGGACGCTGGGCCGCAACCTCTTTCTGACGACCGAAGATGTCGCCTCCGAAGCGGCTTACAAGCGCCGGTGCAGCGCCGAAGGCCGGATCATGCAGCACGCCCATATCGGCTTTCGCAGTGTCGAGCGGACAATCGGCGCCATGGCCGAGCTGCATGAAAGCGCCTTGGCAGAGGGCGTGCGGATCGACCGGTTCGGCATCACGCTGGATTGGTCGATGGGCTATCCGCTGGACCGGCGCAAGGACGGGGTCCGGGGCACCGGCATCGTGCTGAATGGGCCCGAGGATTTCGCGCGCATCACCCATGCCAGCCCCGCTGCGGCCCATTTCGGAGACTTCATGCTGGGCCTGCCCGGTGCGCTCGACAACACCCGTGCCGCGCTGGCGGCAGGCGCCACGGCGATTGGCAATATGGGCCAGTACTTCACCTTTCGCCTGCCGCATTGGGATGACGACGTGGCCACGACCGAAGCGACGGTGACCGCGCTGGGCCTGATCGCGGCACAAAAGGCCGATATTCTGGTTCACTCCAACCTCGATGACGGGTTTGCGGGGTTGTTCGTCGATATGACATCGGCCTTTGGCATGATGCTGGTCGAGAAACACATCGTCGAGGATCTGATCGGCGCGCAGGCCTCGTTCTGTTTCGGGCACCACTTTTCGGCGCCGCTAACGCGGGCTGCGTTTCATGCCGCGCTGGCACGGGCGACCGACACGCCCGGCACGATGATCTTTGGCAATACCGTATCCTATCAGGGCCATGCGGCCGCGAATTACGCCAGCCTCGCCAGCTACCTTCTGGCCGATATCGCCGCGTTAGGCCGCGCGCCGACGGGCCACGCGATCAACCCCGTGCCGGTGACGGAAAACCTGCGCATCCCGGATGTGGATGAGATCCTGGAGGCCCAGCGTTTTGCCGCGCGGCTGGTCCAGCACGCACCGGGCCACCGCGATCTGCAAGACACAAGGCTGATCGACGCGCTGGCCGACCGGCTGATCGAGGGGGGTCGGAAGTTTGCGCGCCGTGTGCTGGCAGGGCTGGCCGAGCGGGGCGTCGATACAGCCGATCCTGCGGCATTGATGCTGGCGATCCGCCGAATCGGTGCGCGCGGAATGGAGGCGCTGTGGGGTTTGGGCACGGAAGAGGTCGAGGCGCGCCGCCCCCTGATCCCCGCCGACTGGGCCGAAGAGCTGGAGGAGATGGCCCAGGGCTGGCTTGCCCGGCAAACCGATCTGCCTGCCGATCTCAGCGGTGTGACAATCGCGCTGGGCACCACGGATGTGCATGAACATGGCGCCTTTCTGGTCGCCCGCGTCCTGCGGCAGTTGAACGTTCAGGTCATCGACATGGGCAGTTCGGTCGATGCCGACGATCTGGTCGCATCCGCGCTGGAAGCACAGGCGGATGCCATCGCGGTCAGCACCTATAACGGCGTCGGCCTGCGCTATGGGCGCGAGGTGATCGGTGCGCTCAAGGCCCACGGCGCGGATTTGCCCGTAATGATCGGCGGCAAGCTGAACGAAATCCCTGAGGAGTCGAATTCTGGCCTGCCCGTCGATGTCTCGGACGAGATCAGATCGGCTGGCGCGATCCCGTGTGCCGATCTGGATGATATGGTGCCGATCCTGCGCCGCTGCGCCACCCGGATCTGAGGGGCGGCGCCAGATCAAGATGAAATCAGACACAAAGAGGGATGGCACGCCAGATATAATGGGGAACACGGTCGCGTTCCGGCGGCATTGCGTATCACCGGCAATCTCCAACAGTGTCGCTACCGCGCCGTTTGCGTAACCTGCATCGGCGCGAAAAGTATTCAAGCTGTGCACGATTGATCTCCTGGGCATGCCGCTTGGTGATGACATCGATCACGCGCCCATCCCGACATTGAAAGACCTGTGCGGCGGGCGGTGGGCAATCGAAAAGACGACCCCCAATCACTGTGTGGCGAGCAGGCCAATCAGGGGCTTCTGGCGCTCTGGAGCGGGATGAACGGAACGGTAGTCCCCGTCAGCCCGGTCGAGGTGCCGACGGCGTTCGCCGCTGCAATCGCCGCCATTGGCGCAATGATCCCCAATCGATCCTGATGATCGTTCTGGCGGATGTCGGCGCGATCTCGGTCGGCGCCCTTTCTTGGCGGAGGGATCGTACCCACCATCGTGATCGGGGCCGCAACACCATCTGTCGGCGCCGCCTTGATCATCACAGGTGCCGTCGCCGAAGTGCAACCGAACAGAGGTCGCTGCGGCGAAGCTGCGTTATCTGACAACTCTCTTTGCCTTGCTGCCCCCTGCCCCGATAGCACACGGTGTTTGCAGTGGTATTGAGCGCAATGAGGGTCATCGGCCTCACCAACGGCAGGACACTCAGGTCTGGGAAAACCGGCCGACCGTCTTCAGCCATATCTGGCTGGCTTTGCTCGCGCCGGATTGGACTGTCCGCGACAAGGATCATTGCGCGCTGGATCCGCACCGGTGCCGACTGGCGCTGGAAAGGGTCCGGCCATAGGCCGCGGATATAGCGAGGATGTGGCTCTTTGACGGCAAGGTTGGAGCGGACCAAAACCGTCGCAGGCCGCCGTTACGTCCAGGCCGGCCCGCGACGTGCCAGCCGCCGCACACGCGCACGAACCTCGTCCCGGATCGGACCGTTGCGCGGCGCGTCCCTGAGCGTGGTGAACCAGGTTTCGGGCGGCGTCCTGCCGCGACGGTTGCCCTCAAACCTCAGGCCGCGCAAGACCGCTTCCGCCGATCTCGGCAGGTGATCGGGGATATCGTACCTGTTCAGTATGCCCCACACGCCTGTCCAGAGCCGACCGACCGTCCAGGGGTTGTAGCCACCCCCACCCAGGACCAGAAATCGCGGCGCGATCCCCATCAATCCGTGCACGATGCGCCAATGGGCGTTGTTGGAGAGCGACAGATGCGCGAGCGGGTCCTCCTCCACCGCGTCGGCGCCACATTGCAGAACCACCGCCTGAGGCCGGAAGTTCGCGACGCTTGGCAGGATCAGTGCCTCGCGGATCAGTGCCATCTCATCGTCATTCAGCCCGCGCGGGACCGGCAGGTTCAGCGCATTGCCACCCGCGTCATCCTCCAGCAAGCCGGTGCGCGGCCAGAGCCCCTCTTCATGGACCGAAATCATCAGAAGATCCGGATCGCCGCCAAAACCGACCTCGACCCCGTCGGGATGATGCGCGTCGATATCCACATAGGCGATGCGCCGCACGCCCCGCGCCCGCAGGCTCAGCATCGCCAGCACTGGATCGTTGAGATAGCAAAACCCGTTGGCCCGATCCGGCATGCCGTGATGGGTGCCACCCGCCGGATTATAGACGATGCCGGGTTTGGCCAAAAGCTCCCCGGCCAGGATGGACCCGCCCGCAGCAGTCGAGGGGCGCCGGAAGACCTCGGGGAAGACCGGGTTGGAAACGGTTCCGATGTGAAATTGCGCCCTCTCCTCGGCGCTCACGCTTTGGCGCGCCTCGGCGCGTTGCAGTGCTGCGACATAGTCGGGCCCATGCCAGTTCACCAGAGCCGCCGGTTTGGCACGGGGCGAAGTGATGAACTGCGCCGCGGGCAGCCAGCCCAGCGCCCGCGCAAGGTCCATCACGGTCGATACACGCGGCACACGCAACGGATGCCAGCCGCCATAGCTGGAATGGCGATAGATCTCTGAGCCGATGAAACGCGGTGTCATACCCAGTCAGATAGCCTGAAACCGCCCGTGGAAAAACCACCATGCGAGGCATCACACAGGGCCACACAACGTCTGGACCCCGACGCGGGACAAGCCTAACGTCGCGCGCATGCTGCGCTATACGCTCAAACGCCTTGTGTCGCTGATCATCAGCTTGGCCATCGCGAGCCTGGTGATTTTCTTTGTGATCGAGGTCGCCCCGGGCGACCCGGCGCAATTCATGCTGGGGCTCAATGCACAACCCGATACGGTCGCGGCGCTGCGGGCCGAGCTGGGGCTGGATGTCCCGAAATGGGAGCGCTACCTGAATTGGGTCGGCGGCATGCTGGCGGGCGATTTCGGCACCTCCTATACCTATCGCACCCCGGTGGCCGAAATGATTGCGGACCGGCTTTGGGTGTCGTTGCCGCTGGCGCTTTATGCCCTGACCCTGTCGACGCTGATCGCCTTTCCGGCGGGGATCTATGCCGCCGCCCGGCACGGTCATCCCGGCGATGTCGCGGTGATGGGGGCCACGCAGCTGGGCGTGGCGATCCCGAATTTCTGGTTCGCGATGATGCTGGTGCTGATCTTTGCGATCAACCTGCGCTGGTTCAGCGCGGGTGGATTTGCCGGATGGGATGAGGGATTCTGGACCGGCATCCACTCGCTGACCCTGCCCGCGATTGCGCTGGCGCTGCCGCAGGCGGCGATCCTGGCGCGGGTCATGCGGTCGTCGCTCCTGGACATACTGGGCGAGGATTTCATGCGCACTGCACGCGCCAAGGGGCTGAGCCGCCGCCAAGCGCTCTGGCGGCACGGGGTGCGCAATGCGCTGATCCCCGTGCTGACGATCATCGGGCTGCAATTTGCCTTCCTGATCGCGGGCGGCATCATCATCGAACAGGTGTTTTATCTGCCGGGGCTGGGGCGGCTGATATTTCAGTCGATCAGCTCGCGCGATCTGATCGTGGTGGAAAGCGTCGTGATGCTGCTGGTCTTTGCCGTGATCGTGGTCAATTTCCTGGTTGATCTGGCCTATGCCGCCGTTGATCCCCGGCTGAGGTCGCGCACATGAGGCGCAATCTGATCGTGGGTGCCGCGCTGTCGTCGATCGTTGTGGTGGCGGCCCTTTTGTCTTTTGTCTGGACGCCGTTCGATCATGCGCAGATGAACATTCCCGAACGGTTGCAAACGCCCAACGGGGTGCATTGGCTGGGCACCGATCATTTCGGACGCGACATCCTGTCGATGGTGATGGTGGGCGCGCGCACCTCGATTGCCGTAGCGCTGGTGGCGGTTGGCATCGGGATGTCCCTGGGGGTGCCCCTGGGGCTGGCGGCGGCGGCGCGCAAGGGGTCGTGGCTGGATGAGCTGATCATGCGCGGCAACGATCTGATCTTTGCCTTTCCGTCACTGGTGATCGCGATCCTCATCACCGCCGTATTCGGGGCAAGTGCCGTAAACGCGATCATCGCTATCGGGATCTTCAACATCCCCGTCTTTGCGCGCATAACCCGGGGGGCCGCCCTGTCGCTGTGGGAGCGGGAGTTCATCATGGCCGCGCGCGTGTCGGGCAAGTCGGGCCCCCGCATCAGTGTGGAGCATATCCTGCCCAATGTCGCGAATCTGCTGATCGTGCAGGGGACCATTCAGTTCTCACTGGGTATTCTGGCCGAGGCGGCGCTCAGCTATGTCGGCCTTGGCGCGCAGCCGCCCACGCCCAGCTGGGGCCGGATGCTGGCCGATGCGCAGACGATGGTCAGCCTGGCGCCGCATCTGGCGCTGGTGCCCGGCGTGGCGATCATCCTGACGGTGCTGGGGCTGAACCTGATGGGCGACGGGCTGCGCGATTATCTCGACCCCCGGCTCAGGGTGGCCAGGACATGAGGTGCGTTCAGCGAATCGGAGGGCGGCGCCCGGTCCGAAGGGTGGGTGCGAAAGCGCCCGCCCCGTGGGGGCGGATCGGGCGCTGCCCGGCGGTACCGCCGGGCGGTCCGTTTGTCTGGCGATCATCGCAAAGGCCACTCGCATGACGCTTCTGGCCATAAAAGACCTCTCCCTCACCATCCACGGTGCACCGATCCTCAAGGATGTCTCGCTGTCCATCGCGCCGGGTGAAATCCACGCGGTGACCGGCGAAAGCGGCTCGGGCAAATCCATGACCGCCTTTGCCGTGATGCAGCTTTTGCCCAACGGGGCAAAGGCCACCGGCACCGTCACATTGGATGGCACCGACATCCTGTCGGTGACCGAGGCACAGATGTGCTCGATTCGCGGCAGTGATGCGGGCATGGTTTTTCAGGAGCCTATGACAGCCCTCAACCCGGTCAAGACCATCGGCGATCAGGTCGCTGAAACGATCCTGATCCACAAGGCCATGCCCCCGGCCGCAGCCAAGGCCCGCGCGCGCGAGGTTCTCACCCGCGTCGGCCTGCCAGAGAACCGCTTCCCCCTCTCGCGCTATCCGCATGAGCTGAGCGGCGGGCAGCGCCAGCGCGTGGTGATCGCCATGGCTATCGCGCTGCGCCCGAAGCTCCTGATCGCGGATGAACCGACAACGGCGCTGGATGTGACCACCCAGGCGCAGATCCTCGACCTGCTCAAGGGGCTCGTGGCCGAGGAAGGCATGGGCATGCTGATGATCACCCACGATCTGGCCGTGGTCGCCGACATGGCCCACCATATCACCGTGATGCGCCGGGGCGAGGTTGTGGAAAGCGCGCCCACCGGGCAGCTGCTGGCAGGCATGCGACATGATTACACCAAGATGCTCTTTGCGGCGTCGAAACATCAGGTGGATCTGCCCGAAAGACCCGCACCCGCCCCGCTGCTGGAGGTGCGCAATGTCAGCCGCGATTACCGCCTGCCGCGCACCGCACTCTTCACTCCGCCGGGCATGTACCGCGCGGTGAGCGATGTCAGCTTTACCATCGACCGGGGCGAGCGGCTGGGCCTGGTGGGAGAATCCGGTTGCGGGAAATCCACGCTGACCCGCGCCATTCTGGGCCTCGAAGAGGTGCAGGCCGGTCAGATCCTGCTGGGCGGCGAGCCGGTGTTCACCGGTCACAAACCTAACCTTGCGGTGCGGCGCAAGATGCAGGTGGTGTTCCAGGACCCCTTCGGCAGCTTCAATCCCCGCCACCGGGTTGACCGGCTGATCACCGAGCCGTTTCACCTGCTGCCCGACCCGCCTACAGGCACTGCCCGCGACGCCGCCATCGCCGAGGCGCTGACCGCCGTGGGCCTGACCCCGGGCGATGCCCGCAAATACATCCACGAGTTTTCAGGCGGGCAGCGGCAGCGCATCGCCATCGCCCGCGCCCTGATCATCCGCCCCGAACTGATCCTGTTCGACGAGGCGGTCAGCGCCCTGGACGTATCGGTGCGTGCGCAGATCCTGGATCTTCTGGCCGATCTCTGCCGGCAATACGATCTGACCTATCTGTTCATCAGCCACGACCTGACTGTTGTGCGATCCGTCACCGACCGTGTCCTGGTGATGAAATCAGGCGAGATCGTCGAACAAGGTGCCACGCCAGATGTGTTCGCCAATCCCCGGCACCCCTATACGCGCGACCTGATCGCGGCGGCTCCGGTTATGCCGGATGTGACCGAGGGTGCGGCGTGACAGACAGCCTGGGCATCCGCCCTCTTGCCTGGACCGAACGCGCGTGGCTCAACCGCCATGCGGTTGCCAATTTCGCCGAACTCGCGCCAGAACTGCCGCCTCCAGACATCACCCATTACGACCGGTACTGGTCAGATGATGACCGCCACCCGCTTGCCATTCTCAAAAACGGTCATCGCATCGGTTTCGCGATGATCCGCAGGACCAAAGGGCAGGTGTGGGAACTGGCCGAAATCTTCCTTGAGCCGACACATCGCGGCGCAGGGCTTGGCCGCAAGGCCGCCCGCGCCATCTTGTGTTCCAAACCGGGGGCTTGGGTTCTGGGCGTCGCGCGGCGGGGCAACGCGCGCGCATTTTGGGAGGCCACGCTGCGCGATGCGGACTGGCTTAACGCGCTTGTCAAAGATACACCCTTTTACCCGGCGCAGTCTTACAGCTACACCTTCGTGACCCATCCCCTGATAGAGGACCATCGCGAATGACCCATGCCCTCTGGTTCGATCCATCGCTTTGCCTGGTAGGCGGGAGCTGGGTACCAGCCGCGAACGGCGAAACGCTGGCGCTGATCAACCCGTCGGACGGGTCCAATCTGGCGCGGATCGCGCGGGGAACGGCCCCGGATGTCGACCGCGCAGTGTCAGCGGCCCAAGACGCCCTGCAAGGCGACTGGGGCGCGATGACCGCGGTGGAGCGGGGGCGGATCCTGACCCGGCTGGGGCAGATCGTTCTTGACCGTGTCGACGATCTGGCCGCGATCGAGGCCGCCGATGTCGGCAAACCCCTGACCCAGGCGCGCGCCGATGCCGTCGCCCTGGCGCGGTATTGCGAGTTCTATGGCGGGGCGGCGGATAAGGTCATGGGCGAGACGATCCCCTATCTGGACGGCTACACGGTTTATACGCTGCGCGAACCGCATGGCGTGACGGGCCACATCGTGCCGTGGAACTACCCGATGCAGATCATCGGCCGTTCGGTGGGTGCCGCGCTTGCAATGGGCAATGCCTGCGTTCTGAAACCGGCAGAAGAGGCCTGTCTGACCGCGCTGGCCTTTGCCCATCTGGCGCAGGAAGCGGGCCTGCCCCCGGGTGCGCTGAACGTCATTCCCGGTCTGGGGGCCGAAGCAGGGGCTGCACTTTCGGCCCATCCCGGCATCCACCACATCTCCTTTACCGGGTCGGTGGCGACGGGAGCATTGGTGCAGGCGGCGGCGGCGCAAAACGTGGTGCCGGTCACGCTGGAGCTTGGCGGCAAATCCCCGCAGCTGGTCTTTGACGATGCCGATCTGAACGCGGCCCTGCCCTTTCTTGTCAATGCAGGCATCCAGAATGCGGGCCAGACCTGCTCGGCATCGTCCCGCGTTCTCGTTCAACGTGGTGTTTATGAGGCGGTGCGTGACGCGATGGCTGCCGCCTATCGCGATCTGAGCGTCGGACCAGCGGCCGACGATTTGCGCCTGGGGCCCCTGATCTCTACCCGTCAGAAAGATATCGTCGACGCGTTTCTGGCCAAAGGTGCGGATCTGACAATCGCAGGCCAGGGCCACGTGGTGGCATCCGCGCCCGACACCGGGGCTTATGTCACGCCGACGCTTTTTGCCGATGTGCCGCCCGATCATCAGCTTGCCCGCGATGAGATTTTCGGCCCGGTTCAGGTGCTGATCCCATTCGAGACCGAGGAAGAGGCCTCCGCCATCGCCAACGCCACCGATTATGGCCTTGTCGCCAGCATCTGGACCCGCGACGGCGCGCGCCAGATGCGGCTGGCCAAAAAACTGCGCGCGGGCCAGGTGTTCATCAACAATTACGGTGCGGGCGGCGGGGTTGAGCTGCCCTTTGGCGGGGTCGGCAAATCCGGCCATGGGCGCGAAAAGGGGTTCGAGGCGCTTTATGGCTTTTCGACCCTGAAAACCGTCGCCGCCTATCACGGGTAGACCGATGTATATAACCGTCAACGATGTGCGCTTGTTCGTGGATATCGAGGGGCCCGGCCTGATCGCCGATGGCCCCGCGATGCGCGAAAAACCGACGCTGATCACGGTCCATGGCGGGCCGGGTGCTGATCATTCGCTTTATAAACCGGCGTTTTCAAAGCTGAGCGATCTGTGCCAGATCGTCTATTACGACCAGCGCGGCAACGGGCGCAGCGAGGATGGCGACCCGGCCCTCTGGACGCTGGATCAATGGGGCGACGATCTGCACGGCTTGTGCCAGACGCTGGGTATCGACCGGCCCATCGTCTTTGGCGCGTCCTTTGGCGGGGTCGTGGCCCAATCCTATGCCACCCGTCACCCCGGCCAGGCGCGGGCACTGATCCTGGCCTCGACCACGGCCCGTACTGAGTTTGAGGTGATCTATGATGCATTCGCCCGGTTGGGCGGGGCCGAAACGGGGGCGGTCGCGCGGTCCTATTGGTCCAAGCCCACGCCGGAGGGGCGGCAGGCCTATTTCGAACGGTGCCTGCCGCTTTATACCCTTCGCGGGCTTGACCCCGACGCGATGGCGCGGCTGATCGTGAAGAACCCTGTGGGTATGCATTACAACGGCCCTGCCAGCGAACAGGGCCGGTTCGATTTCCGCGCCGCCCTGGGATCTGTGACCTGCCCGACGCTGGTTCTGTCGGGCGACCGTGACCCGATCATGCCCCAAAGCTTTGGCGAGACGCTGGCGCAAGCCTTGCCAAATGCCCGTTTTGAACGGATCGAAGACGCCGCGCATATGTTAAGCATTGATCGGCCTTCTCTCTTTTTTCGCCATGTTCGGCAGTTTATCGAAGAGATTTCCACAACCGAATGAACCAAACGCCCGGAACGCCCTATATCCCCACTCATGTCCAACTGGTCCCTTGATCCGATACGCGACTGGCTGCTGGCCAAGGGCCGCCTGGCCGACACCATGGACGACATGACCAAAGGTCTTGCCGAACAGATGATCGCGGTGGGCGCGCCGGTCTGGCGGGTGCGGCTCGCCATCCGCACCCTGCACCCGCTGATCACCGCCATGAGTGCGGCATGGGAGCGTGACGACGGCCTCATACCATCGCCCGATGCGGCGCACGGCCTCGAATCCCGTCCCGCCTATATCGCCAGCCCGCTTGCCGTGATCGCGGAAACCGGGCAACCATTCCGCCGCAGGCTGGATCGCGCATTGGCACCCGAAGACCACATCGTTCTGCATGAGTTGAAAGAGCGCGGTGCCACCGATTACTATGGGCTGCCTCTGGAGTTCAGGAACGGGGCCGGGGGTATTGTTGTCTTTGTGACCGACCATGCGGGCGGTTTTGAGTCCGACGATCTGGAACGGCTTCGGCACGTGGCCGCGCTGATCACGCCCGTGGTCGAGGTCTTTCGGCTGGACCACAGCGCCACCGCGATTACGGACGCCTATCTGGGACCGCGCACTGCGAAACGGGTTCTGTCGGGGCAAATTACCCGTGGCCATATTGAGACCATTCAGGCCGCGATCCTCGTCAGTGACATGCGCGGCTGGACGGCCCTGAATGCAGAGCTGGCGCCTGATGACATCGTCTGCATCGCCAACCGGTATTTTGAGATCCTGGGCGATGCAATCGCCAGCCACGATGGCGAAATCCTCAAGCTGATGGGCGACGGGCTTCTGGCGATTTTCCCGGGCGAGGATATGGGGCAGGCCTCGGACAATGCGCTAAGCGCTGCGCTGACCGCACAAGCCACGGCCCGTGCCGACCCGCCACTCGGCGTTGCATTCGGGATCGCCATGCATGTGGGCGACGTTCTCTACGGCAATGTCGGATCCGAAGCGCGTCTGGATTTCACCGTGCTTGGCCCGGCGGTGAACCTTGCCGCGCGTCTGGAAGGCCTGTGTGCCAAATATGGGCAGGAGATCCTTTTCTCCGAACCCTTTGCGCACGCCCTCGGGACCGCAACACGCAAACTGGGCTCTGAGCCGCTCAAGGGTCTGACTGCACCTCAGGCGGTCTATTCGCTTTTGGATGGCTGACCCCCCTTGCCTGACCCGGCGCTTCGCGGCATCGTCGCGCCAAACGGAGGGGTGTCCATGCAGCTTGAGGGAAAAACAGCCATTGTAACCGGCGGCGCGTCCGGTTTCGGCGCGGGCATTGCCCGGGTGTTCGCAGAGCACGGTGCCCGCGTGATGATCGCCGACATCAACGCAGACGCAGCGAAAGAGACGGCCCGGGAACTGGGCGATCAGACCATGGCTCAGCATGTGGATGTGTCGGACGGCGCCTCTGTCAACGCGATGGCGGAGGCTGCTCTGGGTGCCTTCGGTCATGTCGATATCCTGGTCAATAACGCAGGCATTACCCATATGCCCACCCCGCTGGAGGATGTGAGCGAGGCCGATTTCGACCGCGTGCTGAACGTCAATGTCAAATCCGTCTATCTGACTGCCCGTACCTTGGTCCCGCATATGAAATCGCGCGGGTCAGGGGCGATCCTGAATGTGGCGTCCACTGCCGGCCTCTCTCCCCGCCCCAACCTCAACTGGTACAACGCCTCCAAAGGCTGGATGATCACCGCGACCAAGACCATGGCGGTTGAGCTGGCGCCCAAAGGCATCCGCGTCAACGCGATCTGTCCCGTGGCAGGTGAAACACCGCTCCTCAAAAGGTTCATGGGCGAGGATACACCCGAGATGCGGGCCAAGTTCCTCTCCACGATCCCGCTGGGCCGCTTTTCCACGCCTCAGGATATGGGGAACGCCGCGGCGTTCCTGTGTTCAGACGCGGCCTCGATGATCACAGGCACCGCGATGGAAGTCGACGGGGGGCGCTGCATTTGAGCGGACTCAGCCTTGCGCGGAAACTCCAGCCGTTGGAAAATGGAAATGTGTCGAGTGCGCTCCGCGATGACAATATCATCGCGGCGCGGTCTCAGGGCAGCCTTGCCGATCGCCCCTATCAGACCGAAGATGACGTCTCCCTCGTCTTGAACGAAACCATAGAGGAGGGGGTTACAGGCTCCGCCACCCTACCTGTGCACGCAGCACAGCCCTTTGTCATGTCGAACGCAATAAAGCGTCGCCTGCGTGCTGAAACGGCGGGGCACATCCCGCTGATCGATCCTCTGGCCGCGCCAAACATCAGTCACCGGCACACCGAAGCCCAGCCCTGATCCGCGCGCCTTTCCTGCCTGAAGTACCATATAGTCCAAAGGTTCCCCATGCATCCCGGACCCCGAAACCTGATCACCGACATCCCTACATTGCGGGTGGGCAATGCCCGCGACGATACCCTGAAGTCCGGCGCGACTGTCCTGACAGCCGATGCGCCCTTCGTCGCTTCGGTCAATGTGATGGGCGGTGCACCGGGCACGCGGGAAACCGACCTTTTGGCGCCCGACAAAACCGTCACCGGTGTCGATGCGCTCTGTCTGTCTGGCGGATCGGCCTACGGGCTTGATGCCTGCTCCGGCGTCGTCGATGCGCTGCGCGCCGAAGGCAAGGGCCTGCGTATCGGCAGCGCCACGATCCCTCTGGTTCCCGGGGCGATCATCTTCGACCTGCTCAACGGCGGAGAGAAGGGCTGGACCGATAACCCCTACCGCGCGCTCGGCCGCGCTGCATATCAGGCCGCCGCGTCAGAATTCGCGATCGGCAGCGAAGGCGCCGGAACCGGCGCGCTGACGGCGATGACCAAAGGTGGCCTCGGCTCCGCCTCCCTGGTGCTGCCCGACGGCACGACCGTCGGCGCGCTTGTGGCCGCCAATCCCATCGGCAGCGTGACCACCCCCGGGGACCGCCACTTCTGGGCCGCCCCCTTTGAAATCGAGGGGGAGTTCGGCGGCATCGGACCCGATCCCTCCTCCGGACTGGGCCGCGACCTCGACAGTCGAAAGATGGCCGCCATGCTCGGCGCCCCGCAGAGCCGTGCCAACACGACCATCGCCATCGTCGCCACAGATGCAACGCTGACCAAGGCCGAGTGCCAGCGCATGGCAACCGCCGCCCATGACGGCATCGCGCGGGCCTGTGTGCCGGCACACAGCCCCAGCGACGGCGATCTGGTCTTTGCCCTTTCAACCTCCGACAGGCCGCTGCAGGGCTCTGAACGCGCCCTGACAGCGATCGGACATGCCGCCGCTCTGTGCCTGGCGCGGGCGATCGCGCGGGCAATCTATCACGCACAGCCCGCAGCGGGCGATATCTTGCCCTGCTGGAGCACCCTGAATGCCTGACCTTCCCCTCGACGATATCACGCTGCATTACGAGGTTGACGGGAATGGCCCGCCGCTGCTCCTGCTCGCGGGAATGCTGTCGGACAGCGCCAGTTGGACCCCTCTGGTCGATCCCTTTTCAAAGGATCACACCCTCATCCGTCCCGACAATCGCACGACGGGGCGCACGACGCCTTGGAACGCCCCGGTCAGCCTTGCCCAAATGGCCCATGACGCGCTGGGATTGATGGACCACCTGGGCCATGATCGGTTTCATGTGGCGGGCCATTCGATGGGAGGACGCGCCGCCATCGAACTGGCAGCGCTGGCCCAGAGCCGTATCGCTTCTCTCACGATCATGGCATCCTCGCCCCAAAAACTGCCCCGATCACTGGCAGTCTTCGATAGTCTGTGCCAGATCCGCGCCACACCGGATGGAGAGACGCTCTGGCTCAAGGCGCTGTATCCATGGGTGTTCGGCCCCGCGTTTTTCGAGATACCCACCAACGCCCGCACCGCCCTTGTGGCCGCCCTCGCCTATCCGCACGCACAAAGCAGAGAGGCCATGGCCCATCAGATTGACGCTCTGCGCGACGACACCCCAACCACCGAGTTGGCCGATCTCGCCTGCCCGGCGCAGGTGCTCTATGCTCAAAACGATGTGCTGATCCCGCCCGGCCCGGCCCTCGCGGCATTCGACGCACTCCCCAGAGTGGTGCATCACATCATCCCAAATGCGGGCCATTCGATCCACTGGGACGCGCCGGATGCCGTCGCCCTCTATCTGCGCGACTTCATGCAGGCGCACCCGGCCTGAGCTTCTTCTTGCCAAAAATACGAACACCACACACATGGCCCGCCGTCGGGCACGCGCCCTGTCAGGCGCGTCCAGGGAACCCTACCAGCGTGGTGTCGTGTTTGACGGTCCGCGACACCTCCGACATGATGTCCATCGCGGTCAGACCCGCATCCTGATACATCTCTGCCGGGCTGGCTTGATCAATGAACCGATCCGGCAGGCACATCGTGCGCAGCTTGAGCGACCCATCAAGCAACCCCTTTGCCGCCATCGCTTGCAGCACAAAGGCACCAAAGCCGCCCATCGCGCCCTGCTCGACGGTAATCAGGGCCGCGTGATTGGCGGCAAGCGACGCAATCAGATCCATATCCAGCGGCTTGGCGAACCGGGCATCCGCCAATGTCACCGAAATGCCCTCTGCTTCCAGCATCGCGGCGGCCATCTCGCATTCCGCCAGATGCGTCCCGAAACACAAAAGCGCCACATCGGTCCCTTCGCGCAGGATCCGGCCCTTGCCGATCTCTATCACCTCGCCCCGATCCGGCATCTCGACACCGGTGCCACTGCCCCGCGGATAGCGGAACGCGATGGGTCCCTCATCATACTCGGCCGCCGTGACCACCATATGGGCAAGCTCGGCCTCATCCGCGGCGGCCATCACGACCATGCCGGGCAAAGCGCCCATGTAACCGATATCGAAAGCGCCCGCATGAGTGGCCCCATCCGCCCCCACCAGACCGGCCCGGTCTATCGCGAACCGCACCGGCAACTTTTGCAAAGCCACATCGTGCACCACCTGATCGTATCCGCGTTGCAGGAATGTGGAGTAGATCGCGCAGAAGGGCTTGAGTCCAGCCGCCGCCATCCCGGCGGCAAAGGTCACACCATGCTGCTCGGCGATGCCCACATCAAAGACCCGCGCCGGGAACCGATCCGCCATGATGTTCACACCGGTGCCGGACGGCATCGCAGCGGTCACTGCCACGACACGCGGATCACGGGCAGCCTCCTGTGTCAGCGCCTCGCCGAACACGGTGGTATAGCTGGGTGCATTGGCCTTGGATTTCGCCTGCACGCCGCTGGCCACGTCGAACTTGGCCACGCCGTGATACTTGTCGGACGACCCCTCGGCATGCGCATATCCCTTGCCCTTGACCGTACAACAATGGATCAGGACAGGTCCGGTCGCCCGCGTGCGCGCCGCACGCAGCACACTCAGAAGCTGGCCCATGTCATGCCCGTCAATCGGACCGATATAGTCAAAGCCAAGCTCTTCAAAGAACGTGCCCTGACCTTCGATACCGGTCACCATCTCGCGCGCGCGTTGGGCACCCAGCCGCATCGGTTCGGGCAGGAATCTCTCCATATCCTTGGCCATCGCATCCAGAATGGGCATCGGCCCAACCTGGGAAATCCGGCTCAGGTATTCCGACATCGCGCCCACGGGCGGGGCAATCGACATCTCGTTGTCGTTCAGGATCACGAACAGGCGCCGCCCCTCGGCGCCTGCGTTATTGAGCGCCTCATAGGCCATGCCTGCACTGATCGAGCCGTCGCCGATCACCGCAATCGCATCGCCCGTTGGCATCCCCATATCGCGCCCCACGGTAAAGCCCAGCGCCGCGGAAATCGAGGTCGAGCTATGGGCGGCCCCAAACGGATCGTATTCGCTTTCGGCGCGTTTGGTGAACCCGCTCAGCCCGTCTTTCTGGCGCAGGGTGCTCATCCGGTGGCGGCGGCCGGTCAGGATCTTGTGCGGATAACACTGGTGCCCCACATCCCAGATCAGCTTGTCGGCGGGAGCATTGAACACAGCGTGGATAGCCACGCTCAACTCGACCACGCCAAGGGACGACCCCAGGTGACCGCCCGTCTCCGAGACCGAGGAGATCACCTCCTGGCGCAGTTCGTCGGCCAACTGTGACAGCTCCCTATCGGTCAGGGGTTTGAGGTCTTGCGGGCCTGCGACACGATCCAGAAGCGGGGTGCGTGTGTGGGACATGGATCAAGAACCTTTCCATAAAAGAACGAAGGCGCCGCGTGGGTTGGGAGCGCTCCCACCCACGCGACGCCCGTTTCCTGTAGCCAACAGGAAGGGAACCGGGGCGTTGAGACCCCGTGCCCGGACCCAGGAAGCCGCGGGTCCGCGCCTGGCAAAGGGAGGCGATGATACAGGGGTCATCGCCCGACCCTTACTCGTATTCCGGTGGCTCGGAGGAGGCGAGCTCCGGCCAATCCGCAATGGCGTTCATGCCTTGCAGCGGCTGCTGATAGCCTTTGTGGCAGGTCTTGCATGCAACCTTTGGCGCATCGGCATAGACCGGGCCCAGCCGTTCGGCAGGATAGGTATCCCTGAGCGGCACGAGGTAGTCGGTGTTGAGCTCCTGTACCATCAGGATCCCCAGCGACGCGGTGGCCCATTGCGGGGTGACTTCGCCCGCGGCGGCATAGAACGCCCGAGAATTGTGGCAAAACACGCAGTTCACGCCCAGCGAGTTGCTGAAATAGTTCATCAGCGCATAGGTGCGTTCGGTATCCTGAATGGAGGGCAAGGCATCATCGCCCGCAGGACCGCCTTCGACCCGGCTTTCCAGATCATGCACGACGATCTGATTGGCATCGAGCAGATAGGTCTCCAGCGCGTCTGACGGCAACGAGGTCGATTGGCTGATCAATGTCGCGCGGTTCTGGACCGCCGCCCAGTTGCCGGATGCCTCGTTCACCGGTGCTATCTTGAACCAGATATCCGACGGCACGTTCTCGCCCCGGTGGCAGGTATAGCAGTTTACACCGACCTCTTTGTTGGCATTGACGTGGGCGTCCCATTGCTCGTTGATGGTCTGGGTCATCTGGATCATCCGGCGTGAGACGACTTTGGTGTATAGGTCGTCCGCCCCGTAGGTCTCCAGATCTCCGTCACCATGGCAATAGGCGCATCCCTGTTCCGGGCTGACCCATTGCGTCATGGCGTTCATCACACGGTTAAAGTTGTCTTCGGTCAGTTCGCCCAACACCTGAACATTCTCGTAAATGTCCTTGGCCAAGGGCTCTGCGCCTTCGGGCACATAAGGCTCTTCGGTGTAGTACTCGTCGATTGTGGGGTCCGGTACCGCAAGGGCCGCCTTGAACTCCGGCACCGACATTCCGGTACCCGCCGGGCCGGTCTGCATCGAGGCGGTGGCATAGGGTTGCCCCCATGTCACCAGCAGGATCGCCACAAAGACCGCTCCACCAAGCGCACCCACCAGGATCGCCGGGCCGAAGATATCGGTCGGGTTGTCCTTGTTCCAGTCGTTGAACCACTTGGGCAGCATGATCAGTCCTCCTGTCCGATGAAGGCTTCGTAGGAGCCGTAATCCTCGTAGCCGAACGAGCCATCATAGATCGGGGCAAAGTTGTGCTCCTGCGCCCAGATGAACCAGTTGTCGACGACGGTGCCGGTCAGCAGGATCCCGATCCCGCCCGTTATCGGGGTCAGCATCGCGAACCAGATCGCCCAGCGGTGAATGCCTTCCATCGTGGCGTTAAAGCCCATGGTCCAGCGCCAGAAGAGGGCGGCGCGTTCCGTGGCCGTGCCACGATCCACGATCTGTTCCAGCTCGCGGTCGCCACCGAACCGGGTGACCGCAAGGATCGTGCCGCCATGCATACAAAACAGCAGCACCGAGCCATAAAGGAACACAATCGAGAGGCAGTGGAAGGGGTTGTAGTAAAGGTTGCCATAGCGGATCGAAAACGCGGTCGTCCAATCCAGATGCGGGAAGATGCCGTAAGGCACGGCCTCGGACCACGATCCCATCAGAACAGGGCGGAAAAGACCCAGTACCAGAAAGAGGAAGATGGCCGACAAAAACGCCCAGGCGACGTGTTTGCCCATCTTGTGTTCCTGCGCCAAGAGGTAGGTCCTGAGCCACCAGGTCATCACCGAGACCAGCAGGAAGAAGCTCGCGATGATGTACCATCCGCCCTCATCGAGCGGCGGCATCGACAGACCGTATTCCGGTGCGGGCGGCTCCAGCGCCAGCCAGAAAAGCTGGCGGATGAACTCAGGGATCGACCAGCCGACCTGCGCCAGCATGTTCATACCCACGATGTTGAACCAGATCAGACCGGTAGCGAGCGAGATCATGCCCGTCCAACCAAGATAGATCGGCCCCAGCTGTGCGTTGCCGAACCAGCCGACCAGCGCGCTGAATCCCGGCTTGCCGATCCGCTCACGCGTCATCTGGCCGTTGTCATCCATGCCCCATTCAGGATTGCCCTGAACCTGCACCTGGGTGAAGAAGTTCTGATATTCGCGGATGGCCATGATTACATCCCTCCTACCGGCATTGGGTTTTCGCCCCAGATCGGCAGCTCAAGCCACCAGTTCCACCATTCGGGCCAGCCTGCGGTCCAGACCGGGCCGGAAATGATGATGCAGACCGCGCTGAAAAACACCGCGTTGATCGCCAGCAGGTATCCCAGACGGTGAATGCCCAGCGTGCCGATCGAATAGCCGATCAGATCGCGAAAGAACGTGTCCTCGTGATCGGGCGTCTTCATCTCTTCACCCTTTTCAGGGTTGGCCGCCGACAGGATCAGCGCCCCATGCAGCGCCAGCGCCAGTGTGGTGGTAAAAAACAGCGTCACCGCCAGCATGTGCGCGGGGTTATAATGGAAATGCAGATAGGCATAGCCGGTGTTCGACACCCAATCGAGATGGCTGAAAATCCCGTATGGAAAACCGTGCCCCCACGCACCCATCAACCAGGGGCGGAAGATCACCAGCGTGACATAGGCCAGGATCGCAAAGCTGAACCCGATGGGCACGTGATAGCCCATTCCCAGCTTGCGGCAGATTTCCACCTCGCGCAGGGCCCAACTGATAAACGCGCCGGTGGCACAGATCGTGATGATCTGCCACAAACCGCCCTCCAGCAATGGCGCCATCCCCAAACCATAGCTCAGGTCAGGGGGGGCGATATTGATCAGCCAAGGATTGAATGTGCCTTGCTGCGAGGCCCCCCAGAAAATCAACACTGTGCCCAAAAGGCTAAAAAAGGCTGTCGTGACCCCGAAGAAGCCCACATAAAATGGCCCTACCCAGAAGTCGAACAGATCGCCGCCGATCAGCGTCCCTCCGCGGACGCGATACTTTCTTTCGAAGCTGAGCAACGCCATCTTCTGTCTCTCCGCGTTTGGCGGCCCGTCCCGTTCAGTCCGATAGCCGTCGTTTCAAATCGTGTCTTGATGGTTGCGGGCGGTCTGGCCGGTGTGCCGCCACCGCCCGCAACGTTGCTTGTTGTTCACGTCACTGGTCGCCCCCCGGAGGGGGCGTGATCACATGGCGGCCTTTTGGGCGGCCAGTTCAAACCAGTTGAAGTGATCCGTGCTCAGCAGGACGAGGTGAATCATCGCCGCCAGCAGGAAGAGGAAAACACCTTGTGCGACAAACACACGGCGTGGATCGAAAACGAGCCAGATCTTATAGAACTTTGCCATATATCAATCCTTCCTCAGAACCACGGGCGCCAGATGAACACCGCCAAATGAGCGACAATTGCCACGGCCGAAAACAGCCAGAGCCCGCTCATATAGACGGAGTGCAATTCTTGCGCCTGCTCGTCGGTGAGACCTGTAAAGGACAGGTCGGAATTATCAGCCATTAACTTTCCTTTCGAAAAACAACGCTGACGCCGCGCACCCCGCGGCCGGGTCCTTTAGGGTCTTGCAACCCGTCCGGGCTCTGCCCATCCGTTGCCGGATGGTCAGTCTTGCATCCCCGCCCGGTCAGGCAGGGAACTCTTCGCGCCAAAATGGACGCGTCCGCCGTCAGGCAGAAAAAATCATCGGCGTGATGATCCGCGCCTGGCTCCAGGCACGGGCCACGGGGCCTTTTTCGGTCAGACTGCCACTTTTGATCGCGGCCAGCGCCCAGGTGATGCAGGCCAAAGGCAGCGTGGCGACGAAGATAATGGCGAAATACACCATGAACTCCGTGCGCGGCGGCTTGTGGCTGCGGGTTTCGACATGGGCGTGATTGGTCGTATCTGTCATTTCAGATCTCCCTCTTTGAAAGCTGTGTCCGCTGCGACCAGACCGGGGTCGAGCGCGCGCACCGTCTCGACGACAACACGTTCGGCGCCCGCATCCAGAGCGGCCTGCTCGGCGGCATCGCGCAGGGTCTTGGCGGCGGAAATTCGGGTCAGGATCGGGTGCTGGGCGACGATCCGGTCCAGCATCTCCTGCGCGTCGGCATCCCAGGGGAAATCGCGACGCAGATTTGTCGGCGTGGCCTCGGCTGCGTCAAGATCGGTGCCCAGGGGCAGGATGTGGAAGAGCGCGTCAAACAGGCCGTTGCACACCTCCTGGATCAGATAGGTCGCCCCGGCATAGCCCATAAAGGGCGTGCCCGTCGCACGCCGGATCGCGGCGCCGGGGAACGAGGCCGGAATGAACGCTGGGCTAGGTCCATGCCCGCCCTTGAGCTCAGCCAGATACATCTTTTCGTTGATCGAGCCCATCACGATCAGCGGGCGTTTCTGCCCCATCAGCGCGCGGACCTCTTCATTGTTGGTCTTCGAGCCAGCAGAGCGGGCCACTGCAAAGGCGCAGGGCAGGCCCATATCCTCTTCGAGGAAAAGACGAATACCGCGCGCGTAGGTCTCATTGGCGACGATGGCAAAGCTCGCCGTGGCAAAGAAATCCTGCGTGACCGAACGCCACAGATCCCAGACCGGCTTGATGGTCGAATGCTTTTCGCGCTGGATGAACGGTTCGGGGTCCAGCCCGGTCATCTCGCCCAGCATGCGCAGGAATTTCGTGGTGGATTCGATCCCGATGGGCGCTTGCAGATAGGGTTTGCCCAGCAACTCGCACAGGCCCCGGCCAAACTCGCGATACATGCAGATGTTCACATCCGCGTTCACCAGATTGCGCATCTCGGCCAGATGGGCGCCCAGCGGCATCACCATGTTGATCTCGGCCCCGATCCCTTCGACCAGGCGCCGGATCTCGGCCAGATCGGAGGGCATGTTGAACGTGCCATACATCGGACCCAGGATATTGACGCGGGGCTTGGCGCCGTCCTCGCGCTTTTTCTCGGGCGGCATACGGCCCTTGGTCATCCCGAATTCGGTAAAGATCCAGGTCATCGCGCGGTCGGCGGCTTCCCACTGATCCTCGTCGATGGTGCGGGGCAAAAACCGCTGGATGTTGGTGCCTTGCGGGGTCACACCGCCGCCGATCATTTCGGAGATCGAGCCGGTGACCACAACAGACGGTAAAGCTGGGTCGAGCACACCCCAAGCTCGCTTCATAGCGCCCTCGGTCCCATCCCGACCCAGCTCTTCTTCTCCTAGTCCCGTGACTACGATCGGAAGCTCGTGCGGAGGAAGCGCGTCGGTATAATGCAACACGCTGGTAACTGGTAGATTTTCGCAGCCCACCGGGCCGTCAATGACAACCTGCAGGCCCTTGACGGCGCAAAACGCGTAAACCGCACCCCAATAGCCGCCCGCGCGGTCGTGGTCCTGGATCAGCATTTCACACCGCCATTCGCCGCGACACGGGCCTTTTCGGCGCGCTCCAGCTTCTTGAGGTTCTGCGCGCGGAATTCGGGCCGCAGGTTCGGATCGCCCTCCCAGACACCGGCGGTGTCGCCCTCGCCAACGCCCTCGAAGAACGCCTTCATCTTGTCCATGCGCCCTTTGTTCGAGATCGCCGCATTGACCACAGTCGCCAGCGATCCGGCACCGGCAGGGCCCATCAGCGGACGCGCGGAAATCAGGTTGGTGAAGTAAAGTCCCGGAATGCCCAGTTCCTTGGCCTTTTGCACAACCGGGGTCGTGCCGATGGCGAGGTCGGGATTGACCCCTTCCATTGCCGAACAGTCATCCTCCAGCGAGGCGCGGAATTTCACCTTGGCGCCCTTGGCCTCCAGCCACTCGGCATCCGCTGCCGACCAGGGCGTCTTGGGACAGGCGGTGCCGACATAAGGCACGGTCGCACCGCTTTCGATCAGCAAACGCGCAACGAGAAGCTCGCTGCCCTCGTACCCGCTCAGCGTGATGGTGCCGTCGATCCGCGCACCCGACAGCGCGCCCTTGATCGCGGGCAGGAACATGTTCTGCGCCTCGGCCACCTTGCCCGTGGGCAGGCCGAACGCGTCACCGATCCCGTCCAGCCAGGCCGCCGTGCCGTCATGTCCCACGGGGGCCGAGCCCACGATGGGCCGTCCGGCCGCCTCGAACTCGCGAATGGCGGCGGTATAGAACGGATGGATCGCCGCCACCGCGCCGCAATCGAGCGCTGCATAAAGCTCGCGCCATTCCCGACAGGGCACCACGGGGCCAGCCGCCAGGCCCAGAGGTGCCAACATCTGACCGATCATCATCGGGTCGGCCGGGAACATCTCTCCCAGAAGACTGACGGTCGGTCTGTCGGATTTCCCACCCACGGGGGCTGCCACGGGCCCTGCCTCAACCTCGGCACGGGCATAGTTCAACATGGCCCCGGCCAGAACGTCTTTGGCCTCGGCATGGGTTGGGATTCCAAATCCGGGCACGTCGATCCCGACGATCCGGACACCGTTAATCTCACTCGGCAACAGCCGCAGCGGCACGCCCGACGCGGTCGGGACACACAGGTTCGTCACGACGATCGCGTCAAAGCGATCCGGGTCGGCCATGTCATGCACGCTTTCGCGGATGTCTTCGAACAGCTTGCCGGTCACCAAGGTCTCGGAGTTGAAGGGCACATAGCCCACCGACCGGCGCGCGCCGTAGAAATGGCTGACGAAAGTCAACCCATAGACACAGCAGGCCGACCCCGACAGAACCGTGGCCACCCGGCGCATCCGCAGACCCACACGCAGCGACCCAAAGGCAGGGCACATGGATTGCGGTTTGTCATGCGGCCCTTGCGGGTAATCCCTGGCGTATTGATCCAGAACCTCGGAGTTGCCGGACATCCGCGCGGCCTTTTCCATCTCCGAGCCGGAGTGACATCCAAGACCGTCCACCGGTGGGGCTCCGGCGGGGGCCTCCACGCGCGGCGCGCCCTCGATCACGTCAGCTTCGGCGGCGGTATCGTATCTGATCTCTTCGGTCATGGGATCACGCCTCGTCGTAGATCACTTCGAGAGAGGGTTTGGGCTCGGCATTCTTGCCGCGCATATCGACATCGGTGGCAGGCACCAGTTCGATCCCGGCCCCGGTTTCCGATCCGTCGAACAGCTCCAGCAATTCGTCCTGGTTCAGGGCCGTTGGCCGCATCGGAGGCGCAACCGCGACGTTTTCACCCAGCGCCGCGAACAGCGCGCCCCACTGGCTTTCACCGGTGCCGACGATCTGGTAATTGGCCGATTTCTTGCGCAAATCGTCGTCCTGCGGGATCGAGGCAAGCACCGGGATGTCCACCGCCTTGGCAAAGGCCTGCGCCTCGCCCGAGCCGTCATCCTTGTTGATCACCAGACCCGCGACCCCGACATTGCCGCCCAGCTTGCGGAAATACTCCACCGCCGAGCAGACATTGTTGGCCACATAAAGCGATTGCAGATCGTTCGAGCCAACCAGGATCACCTTTTGCGCCATGTCGCGGGCAATCGGCAGACCGAACCCGCCGCAGACCACATCGCCCAGAAAATCGAGCAACACATAATCGAAATCCCAGTCGTGGAAGCCGAGTTTCTCAAGCAACTCGAACCCGTGGATGATCCCGCGACCGCCACAACCGCGCCCCACTTCGGGGCCGCCAAGTTCCATCGCGAAGACACCGCCGCGCTTGAAGCAGACATCGCCGATCTTGACCTCTTCCCCAGCCAGTTTCTTTTTGGTCGAGGTTTCGATGATCGTCGGGCACGCCTTGCCACCAAAGAGCAGGCTGGTTGTGTCCGATTTCGGATCGCACCCGATCAGCAGCACACGTTTGCCCTGTTCGGCCATCATGTGGCTGAGATTGGCCAGCGTGAAGGATTTGCCGATCCCGCCCTTGCCGTAGATCGCGATGATCTGAGTGTGCTTGGTGGGCTCGCCCTGAGGGACCTCTAGCGAGGGGTCTTCATGGGCCTCGTCGCGCAGACGCTGGTCGAAATCCTTGAGGTTTGGCACTTCGTCTTTCACGAGCATGTCTCCCAATTCAGAATCATCTTCAGGCAGGCCGGATCCTCGAACGCGGTGCGATAGGCGCCCGCGGCATCCTTCGCCTGAGCCTGATGCGTGATCAGCCCCCCGAGGCTGAGCGCGCCGCTTTCCACCAGCGCGCGGGTGGCCGTCAGATCCTCGCGCTGCCATTCGGCGGCAACGCGAAACCGCGCCTCTTTCATGAAGGCGGGCGGAAACGCAAAGCTCAGCGGCTGGGTGTAAAACCCGGCCAGAACGATCTCGCCGCCCTTTTCGATGCGCGTCACCAGATCGTTGAGCAGCGCGCCATTGCCCGACGCGTCATAGATCGCGCGGTAGTCCCTGCGCGGATCGTCATCGGGGGTCAGCACCTCGTACCCTTCGGCTCCGGTCTGGCGATCAGGGTTGATCTCCCACACGGTGGGGGCGGGCGCACCCGCTGCAATCGTCAGCCGGGCCAGCAAGCGGCCCAGAACACCGTGGCCCACGATCAGATCGGGCACGGCCTTGTCCATCCCGGCCATGGCATGGCGTGCGGTCGCGGCCAGGGCAAGCAGCGCGCCTTCGGCCCCCAGACCGGTGTCGATACGCGTCACTCGGGCGGCATCGGTCACCACCCGCGCGGCGGCACCGCCAAAAAGGCCGAACGCGCCGTCATAGCAATTGGCACCCGGTACAAAAACCCGTTCCCCGGGTGTGAAACCGGTCAGGGCACCGGCTTCGACCACCTCGCCCGCGGCCTCATAGCCAGGAACAAGGGGGTATCCCATCCCGGGGAAAGGCGGCATCTGACCGGACCAGAACAGCTTTTCCGTTCCGGTTGAGATGCCCGAATAGTGAATGTCGACGACCAGATCGTTTTCACCCGGATCGGTTAGCGACAGGACATCAATGCCCAGATCCTGGGGGCCCTTCAGAAGCACCGCCTGTGTCTGCATGTCAGCCTCCTTTGATCGTACCGGTTAGGACCCTCGCCCGAGAGAGACTCGGCTGGGTCTTTTTTGTCGCACTGTCAGTTTAGCCTGACAGTTTGATGTGTCAATTACTTTAGACACTTTCTGCGGGGAGTTGTCACTTTGGTTTGACAGCGGTCAGAACGCGCGTGACAAAAGCGCGGCTGGGGGCAGGGCTGCGGATCTGCTCAAAGCCGACTGCACGACAGAACGCCGCGATGTCCTTGGCCGAGCGGGCGCGTCCGGTCTGCATCGCCATGGTATAAAAGGCGAAATAGACATCGCCCGCGATCTCGGGCTTGGCGCCGCCCGCCATCGGCTCGGATATGATCAACCGCCCGGCGCCGGGCAGAGCGTCGAACACTTTGCTCAAGAGCGCCTCGACCGTGTCATCCGCATGATCGTAAAGAACCCGGATCAACGAGATTGCATCGGCCCCTTCGGGCAGGGAATCCTCGCGGAACGATCCAGCCTCGATTCGGACCCGATCGGCCAGCCCTGCGCGGGCAAAGCGATCGGTGGCGTCGGGCACAACCTGAGGCAAATCAAAAAGCACCATATCGAGCCCTGGATTGGCAGCTCCCACCGCCTCCAGAAACGCGCCGGTGCCGCCGCCGATATCCAAGAGCCGCGTGACGCACTTCAGGTCTATGGCCCGCAACGTATCCTGGGCGACCAGCTGCTGGCTTTGGGCCATCAGATCGGAATAGGTGCGCGCCACATCCGGCGCCACATCGCCGCGCGCGCCAAAGACATAGGGCCAGAACTCGGACAATTCAGTCCGTTCAGGCCCGCGCAGCAAGGCCACCGGATCCTCCAGATCGCGGTAAAAGGCGCGATGATGGCGGATCATCGCCTCCAACCCCGGCACCCCCATCAGGGCGGCCCCCTGTCGTGCCAGACCATAGCGACCACCACGTCTGCGCTTGAGCAATCCCAGAGCGGCGCCGGCCTGCAACAGAACCTGCATGCGATCGGCAGGGATATCCAGCGCGCGGCCCATCTGCTCGGCAGTTTGCGGACCCGCGCGCAGGCGACGAAAGACATCAAGCTCGACCAGGGCCATCAAGACCTGGCTTTTGACAAAGCCCTGCACCACGTCGAAAAGCGCCGCGCCATCGCGCCGCGCGCGCCCCCGGGTGAGTGGGAACGTACTGGCCCAGCGCTGAAAGCCCGGGCGCGCGACCAGCCGGTTCAGCCATCCGCCGCGCCAGCCTGTCGCCTCGGCCTCCATGTCAGTGGGGGTGTCGGGCAGGCATCACGGGCGTCAGGCGCTCGGCATAGGCGCGCACCATCTGGGCCAACTGCGCTTCTCCCGGGCAGGACGGGATGGAGGCGATGGCCCCTCCCAGAATATCCTTAAGCCGGGAAACGGCGCCCTGCACCCCCAGCTGCGTCACCGCGTTGGGCCGCCCGTGAAGATTGTCCTGACCGGCCGGTTTGCCCAATGTTTCCTCGTCGTAAAGCGCGTCGCGCAGATCGTCGGCGACCTGAAACGCCTCACCGATCCGAGCACCCAGTTCGAACCAGGGCTCGGCCTCCTGACCGGCGGCCAGGGCACCCATCTGTGTCGCGGCAATGAACAAGGCGCCGGTCTTGGCCTGGTGATAGGCTGAAAGGTCGATCTTTGCCTCACTCTCCCACCCCTGGCCCGCGCAGATGCCGAAGGGCATGCCGGATCGTTTGGACAGGGTCAGCAGCAACTGCATGCCTCGGCCCGGATCATCGACAGCGGCCTTGGCAATCTGCTCAAAGGCCATGATGATCAGGCTGTCCCCGGTCAAGACCGCCAAAGGTTCGGAAAAGGCGCGGTGAACCGACGGTTTCCCACGCCGGAAATCGGCATCGTCAAAGCAGGGCAGATCGTCATGAACCAGACTGGCGCAATGCATCAATTCCAGCGCTGCGGCCGCCGCATCCGCCAGGTATGGCCGGTCATCGCCGCAGGCCAGCGCAACCGACATACAGATCGTGGGCCGTATGCGCGCGCCACCTGGAAAGGTCGCATAGTGCAGCGCCTGAGCCAGCTGAAGCGGAGCGCGGTGCGATTGGCCTGCTTGAACGGCCTGCGTGATCGCGGCCTCGATCCGTGTCTTCATCGGCATGGTCTCAGTCCTTTTTTGGCCTCAATGTCAGTCATTCGCGACATATAAGTGTAAATCATACTGGACACTCACGCACGACGAGTCAACAATCATGCATTGATACGGAGTGCCACGCGTGACCTTTTCTCGCCCCCAATTCAAAGCTTCCACTTCCGTCCGGCCAAGGGTGGCGGTGATCGGCGCAGGGGTCGGAGGGTTGGCCAGTGCGATCCGCCTTGCCGCGCACGGGTTCGAGGTGACATTGCTGGAACGGCACAAACACGCAGGCGGCAAGATCCGCACCTTGCCCAGCGCCGCGGGGCCCGTGGATGCAGGGCCGACCGTTCTGACCATGCGGCACGTTTTTGACGATCTGTTCCGCTATGCCGGTGCGCGGCTGGACGATCATGTCACGCTCATCCCACAATCGCTGCTGGCGCGACATTTCTGGCCCGATGGATCGCAGCTCGACCTCTATGCAGATACCGACCAAAGCGCCGAGGCCATCCGTGCCTTTGCCGGACCACGCGCCGCCGCGGAATTCTGGAGCTTTTCCAAGCGCACCGCCGAGCTGTTCGACACATTCGATGCGCCGATGATGCGCGCGCCCGACCCAAAGCTTGGCGCGCTGATCCGTCATGTGCTGTCAAATCCAAAGGTCATCGGCCCGATGGCACCCCTGTCGAGCCTCGCCGGGATGCTAGGGCGGCAGTTCAGCGATCCGCGACTGGCGCAGCTTTTTGGCCGATACGCCACCTATGTTGGTGGCTCGCCTTACCGCTCTCCGGCGGTTCTGGCACTGATCTGGCAGGCCGAAGCGTCGGGGGTGTGGGTGGTCAAGGGCGGGATGCATAAGCTGGCCGGTGCAATGGCGGAACTTGCCGCGGCACTGGGCGTGGACATCAGGCTGGGTGCCCATGTCGATCATATCGACGTAAAGGGCGGCCGAGCGCGCGGCGTCGGCCTAGCGGATGGTGCGCATCTTTCGGCAGATGCGGTTGTGTTCAATGGCGACCCCCGGGCCTTGGCCTCAGGCGCGCTGGGTGCAGGCTGCACATCCGTCGCCCGCCAGAGCCTGCGCGGGGAAAGATCCTTTTCGGCACGCGTCTACAGCTTTGCGGCCGTGCCGTGTGGTGTCGAGCTGGCCCATCACAACGTCTTTTTCGACGGTGATCCAGCAGCGGAGTTCGCCGATCTGCACGCGGGCCGCGTTCCGCGCCAGCCGTCGCTTTATATCTGCGCCGAAGACCGCGGGCAAGGTCAGGCGCCTCCCCCGCTGGAACGGTTTGAAATCATCACCAACGCCCCGGCCGACCCGGCCGACGCCTCAGACAGGGAGTTGCCCCTATGGCACGAGACGATCATTCACAGGGCAAAGCGCTTCAATCTGATCTTCACCCCCACACCAGATCCGAGCACGATCACGACCCCGAGGATGTTCGACAGGCTCTTTCCCGAGACCAAAGGAGCGCTTTACGGACAAAGCCCGCACGGCATGATGGCGGCCTTTCACAGACCGACGGCGTGCACGCCGGTTCGGGGCCTGTATCTGGTGGGCGGCGGCGCCCATCCGGGGGCGGGGGTGCCGATGGCGACGCTTTCGGCCCGGCACGCGGTCGCGGCGATCTTGAGCGACCTAACTTCAATGTCGAGGTCGGACCCAACGGCTATGCTTGGTGGTATGTCGACGGAATAAGCGATGATGGGGAACGCGCCGTTTCGGTGATCGGCTTTATCGGATCGGTGTTTTCGCCCTGGTATCGCTGGTCGGGCCGCAAAGTGCCGCAGGACCATGTCTGCATCAATGTGGCGACCTATGGCCCAGGTGGGCGCTTTACCATGACCGACCGGGGCCGATCAGCTCTGCGCCAGACAGCCGCCCGTTTGGAGGTGGGGCCCTCGATGATGCGCTGGGAGGGCGACCACCTGGCTATCGACATTGACGAGATTTCGTCACCGCCCCTGATCAGCCGGGTCCGGGGACAGATCCGCGTTATCCCCTCCGCGATCACAAATGTCGAACTGGCGCTGGATCCCGCGCGCAGCCACATCTGGCGGCCGTTCGCCCCGGTCGCGCGGATCGAGGTCGAGATCGACAGACCGGGCTGGACATGGGTCGGTCACGGGTATTTCGACGCCAATTTCGGAACCCGCGCGCTGGAACAGGATTTTACCTACTGGACCTGGGGGCGGTTCCCGACGCCAGAGGGGGCGACCTGCTTTTACGATGCCGAGCGGATGGATGGCAGTGTACTTGCGGCAGGGTATTCTTTCGACGCCGATGGGCGCGCGCGGGAGGTGGCGATGCCGCCCAAAACCCGCCTCGCGCGCAGCCTGTGGGCCGTGTCGCGCGAAACGCGTGCCGATCCGGGATATCGCCCGCGCCAGGTCAAAACCATGCTGGACGCGCCTTTTTATACACGCTCGGCAATCAGAACGCAGCTGGACGGTGTGGAAACCGTCGGCGTTCACGAAGCGCTTGACCTGCGTCGATTCCGCAACCCCCTGATCAAGCCTATGTTAGCCTTGCGCGTGCCTCGGCGACGCAATTGGCAGTTCCAGGAGGGTTGATGCGCTCCTCCGGGGCAACGGTTGTTTTGCGTATTTTTGGCGAGAAGAAACAGCAGGACCGCGCCTGTCTTTAACTCGGGGTTAACTCTGATCGGGTCAAACTTGCCCTGCGGTACAGGCTGTCGAGCCGATGACCGTGCGAGGAGAAGCCCCGCGACCGGAACGTGAAGCTTTCGGTTTGCGGGGTGGACCTGGCTCTTCTTCTTGCAGTCCAATACGACCGCCGGAGGCGAAAATTGAATATTGGTGACGCCGCAGGCGTCTCAATTGGATCACATGCCCTCAGGCAGCACGTGCCTCGCCCGGGTTCAGGCGCCAGACGGCTGCGTTCAGCGCCGATGCGATCGTGACCCAGACAAGGTATGGGACAAAGAGCAGCCCCGCGACCGTGTCGACCTGCCACAAAGCGATCAGAGTCCCCAAAACCGCGAGCCACAAGGCCCCGATCACCGCCATCCCCATGCGGATCCTCTTGAGACCGAAAAAGACTGGCGTCCAAAGCGCGTTGAACGCGATCTGCATCGCCCAGAGCGCCATCGCCACGCCGTTGCCCGGCAGCATAGCCACCCTGGCCGCGGCCAGTGCCATGCACACGTAAAGGATCATCCAGGTCAGCGGAAACACCCAGTCGGGCGGCGTCCAGGAGGGCTTGCGCAAATCGCGATACCACCGGCCCGGAGGAAACAGACCTCCCGTGGCGCCCGCGCCGAGGCAGGCCGTGAGAAAGATACCGAAGATCAGCCAGAACATGGGGCCTAGCCTAGTCTAGCGGACCCGCCAATCAAACCCTCTCTTTCGGCACGTCGGCGTTGCTCAAGGAGCGACAGCACATCGACAAGCGCGTCACTGCGCGCGGGCGCCCGAACGGGCGTCTCGGCTGCGGCATCCACGAGAAAGGCGACCTCCGGCAGGGGTGGCGCGTAGATGACCGCCGATCGCGGCATGACCATGGTCACACCAGATCGCAGCATCGAGACGCCCAACCAGCCGATCTTTTGAAGCTTGCCGGTACGGGCCCGCGCGCTGATGCTGTCATAATCCATCGCGGTCAGCCGCTGGCCGATCCCGGCATAGATAAAGCGCGCGCCAAAGATGCCGGGCCGTGCGGAATGGGGTAGCGCACCGATCCCCGCCTCGGACCGAAAGTAGAGCCTGTTCGCTTCCATCACCAACCGGCGGACCATCCCTCGGATCGCCTTGGTCGGGCGCGGGTCTGCGAGAAAGGCCTTGGGGTTCAGCCCAGCCTGGGCGAACCAGTCGAGCGGAAGATAGAGCCGCCCTTCACGCGCATCCTCGCCGATATCACGCGCGATATTGGTCAGCTGCATCGCAACACCCAGATCGCACGCGCGCGCCAGCGCGTTCGGATCACGGACCCGCATCAGAACCGCCATCATAACGCCAACGGCGGAGGCGACCCGCGCCGAATAGGCGTGCAGATCCGACATCGTTCGATACTGTCGCCAGCTTGCGTCCCAGGCCAACCCTTCGAGGAGCGCATCAGGCAACGCGCGCGGCATTTGAAACTCTTCCACAACAGCGGCAAAGGCACGATCCGCAGCCGCGTCTCGGGGCCGCCCGGCATAGACCAGATCCAGCCGGTCGCGCAGACGCAGCACCGCATCGGCCTTGGCGCTTTGCAGATCGACCGCATCATCGGCCAGGCGGCAAAACGCATAAAGCGCCAGTGCGGGATCACGTACCGAAGACGGCAAAAGCTTGGAGGCGGCATAAAACGACAGCGATCCATGACGGATCGCCTCGCGGCAGGCCTCCATATCGGCGGGCGCGATCACGTTGTCACCGTCGCGGGATCGGGCACCAGTTGCGCCAGCACCTCGGCGCTGGACACCACACCGGGCAGGCCGGCACCGGGATGCGTGCCCGCACCCACCAGATAGAGGCCCTTGAATTCCTCGCTCACGTTATGCGGGCGGAACCAGGCGCTTTGCAGGATGCGCGGCTCGATCGAAAACCCGGCGCCATGGGGGCTGAGATAGCGATCGCGGAACGTCTCGGGCGTGAAGACCAGCGATGTTTTCAGATGATCGCCCAGACCCGGCATCATCTGCTCTTCAAGCACCGCTTGGACCCGCGCGCGATAGGTCTCACCCATCTCGGCCCAATCGACGGGATCGTCATGGCCGATATGGGGCACGGGGCTCAGGACATAGAACGTATCATCCCCTTCAGGTGCGACCGAAGGGTCGGTGACGCTGGGCCGGTGGACATAGAGGCTCATATCCTCGGCCAGTTTGCCCTTGATGAAGATGTCGTTGACCAGCCCCTTGTAGCGCGGTCCGTTCAGGATCGTGTGGTGGCCGACATCGGCCCATTTGTTGCGGGTCCCCTTGGTCCCGAAATACCACACGAACAGCCCCATCGACCACCGTTTGCGTTTCAGGCTGTCGGTCGTCCAGCGCCATTTCGTCCGACGCCTGAGCAGCCGGTCATAGGTGTGGCCCGCATCCGCGTTCGACACCACGATATCGGCTGCGATCTCCTCTCCGCCCACCAGCCGTATGCCGACGGCGCGGTGATCGCGGATCAGGATCTCGTCGACCTCGGTCTCCAGCCGCAGCGTGCTGCCCTGATCGGCAATCACATCGGCCATGGCTCGGGCCATCGCGGCGACACCGCCCATGGCGTAGTGCACGCCGAACTCTTTTTCCAGATGGCTGACCAGCGCATACATGGAGGTCACGCGGAACGGATCGCCGCCGATGAACAGCGGATGAAAGCTGAGCGCCATGCGCAGCCGTTCATCCTTGACCCGCCGCGCGGCATGGGCATAGACGGACCTGTCTGCGCGCAACCGCGCAAAGGTCGGCAAGACCTTGATCAGCTCCCACAGCTCATGCATCGACCGGCGGCCCAGATCCTCGAACCCGAACCAATACCGCGTCTCCGCGTCGCGCAGGAACCGATCATACCCCGCCAGATCGCCGGGGCTGAGCCGGGCCACCTCGGCCCGCATCCGGCCGGTCTCCTGGCACGCGGTAAAGGTCGATCCATCGGGCCAGCGGATCTCGTAAAACGGATCCATCGGGCGCAGATCGACATCCGCTTCGAAATCGCGCCCGCAGGCCGCCCACAACTCCTTGAACACCTGCGGCACGGTCACAATCGTGGGGCCCAGATCGAACCGGTGTCCATCCTGCGTCATCGACGATCCACGCCCGCCGGGCACATCGAGACGGTCGACCACCGTCACGCGGTAGCCCTTGGCCCCAAGCCGCATGGCTCCGGCCAAACCACCAAGCCCTGCGCCGATCACCACCGCATGGGGTTTGGCCGGTTTCGGGCGGTGTATGCCTACCACCGGTACATGTGTCTTGATCTTGTCAACGCGAGTCATGAACTGTCCACGCTATATGTCTATCTGGGTTTACAATGCTGCCATTCCCCCTTTCCTTGCAAGTGAAATTGTGTAAACTTTGATTGACACACCTTGGAAGCCACCAAGATCGAAGCCATGCAAGCCGTATCACTCAGCTTTTTCAGGTTCCGCACGCCTTTGGCGCGCCTTTGGGCGCTGGGCATGATGGGTGCGGCGCGATTCGCCCTGCCCAAGGTCGACGGAATCGGGTTCTGGAAGCTCTGCGGGTCCGGAACGGGTGAGGGGTTCACACCCGTGCCCAACACAGCCGTTTATGCAATCCTCTCCACCTGGAGGGATGAGGCCACCGCGCGCCGACAGGTCGCGCACTCGCGCATCTGGACCCGCTATCGCAGCCGCGCCTCTGAGGACTGGACCGTGTTCCTGACCCCGACGTCCGCCCGGGGGCACTGGGCCGGGGAAGCGCCCTTCGAGGTCTCGCAGGGGGCTGAACCCGGACCGTTGGCCGCGCTGACCCGGGCGACAGTGAAACCTGCGGTCGCGGCGAAATTCTGGAAACAGGTGCCCGATATCTCCTCCGTGATCGGCGCGGATGCCAATGTGATCTTCAAGATCGGCATCGGCGAGGTGCCGCTTTTGCATCAGGTTACGTTTTCGATCTGGCCCGATGCCGATGCGATGGCACATTTCGCCCGCGCGCCGGGCGGGCCGCATCAGCGCGCCATCGCCGCCGTCCGCGAGGGCGGTTGGTTCCGCGAAGAGCTTTACGCAAGGTTCGCCGTCACCGGCGACATGGGCAGCTGGGGCGGGGTTAGCCCCCTCGCCAAGCTGCCTCCCCTAGACCTGGAAGCCACGACATGACATATCCCTTCCCCTTCTCGGCCATTGTCGGCCAAAATCCGATGAAACAGGCGATGATCCTGACCGCGATCGACCCAGGTATCGGCGGCGTTCTGGTCTTTGGCGATCGCGGCACTGGCAAATCCACCGCAGTTCGGGCGCTGGCCGCCCTCTTGCCGCCGATCACCCAGGTCGAAGGCTGCCCGGTGAACTCCGCCAGCCTGGAGGCCTGTCCGGACTGGGCCGAGATTGCCAAACCCGACATTGTCGAGCGTCCGACCCCGGTGGTGGATCTGCCGCTGGGCGCGACAGAGGATCGCGTGGTCGGCGCGCTCGATATCGAACGGGCGCTGACACGCGGCGAAAAGGCATTTGAGCCTGGCCTGCTGGCGCGGGCCAATCGCGGATATCTTTACATCGACGAGGTGAACCTGCTGGAGGATCACATCGTCGATCTGCTGCTCGATGTCGCGCAGTCGGGCGAGAACGTGGTGGAACGGGAGGGGCTTTCGATTCGCCATCCGGCGCGGTTCGTTCTGGTCGGCTCGGGCAACCCCGAGGAGGGCGAGCTGCGCCCGCAGCTTCTGGATCGCTTCGGCCTCTCGGTCGAGGTTGCCTCGCCCAACGATATCGGCGACCGGGTAGAGGTGATCCGCCGCCGGGATGCGTTCGACGCCGACCGCATGGCCTTCTTGACCCGCTGGCAGGGAGAGGAGGAGCGCACGCGCAACCGCATTCTCGCCGCGCGGGATCTGGTGCGCACGGTCAAAGCCTCCGACAAGATCCTGCGCGATTGCGCGGAACTGTGCATCGCGCTGGGATCGGACGGGCTGCGCGGCGAGCTGACATTGCTGCGCGCCGCCCGCGCGCTGGCGGCCTATCGCGGCCATGGCCGGGTGACACGCAAACATCTGCGCGATGTGGCGCCGCTGGCGCTCTCGCACCGTTTGCGCCGCGATCCGCTCGACGAGGCCGGGTCCGGCGCCCGCGTCGCGCGGATCGTGGGCAGCGTGCTGGGGTGAGCGAAGGGCGCGACATCTGGGTCCGCGCGCATCTGGCGCTGGCTTGTCTGGCCGTCGATCCTGCGGGTCTGGGCGGCATGGTGATCCGGGCCCGTCCAGGTCCGGCGCGCGATGCGCTGGTCGCCGCTCTGGACCGAATCGGCCTGCCGATCCGGCGCATCCACCCCACGATTGGCGACGATCAGCTCTTTGGCGGCGTGGACATCGCCGCGACCCTGTCGTCGGGCCGCGTGATGCGCAGCCGGGGTCTTCTTGCCGACCGACAGGTGATCGTGCTGAGCATGGCCGAACGGGCCGAATCCGGGCTGGCCGCGCGGCTGGCCCAGCATATGGATGGCGATCCCGGATCCTGCCTGATCCTGCTGGACGAAGGCGCGGAGCCCGATGAGCAGGTGGCGCCCGCCCTGCCGGAACGGTTGGCCTTTCACATCGACCTGGATGGGGTGAGCCTTGCCGATCTGAAGGCACCCGCCCTGCCCGGCCCGAAGACGGCCAGGCATATCCACGTCCCAGACGACGCCTTGACCGCGTTGACGGTGTTGGCGGCGCGGTTCGGCATCGACAGCCTGCGCGCGCCTTTGCTGGCGCTGCGCTGCGCGCGCGCGCATGCCGCCGTGCAGGGGCGGAGAGGGATCTCGGCAGAGGATATCAGCGCCGCAGCGGCACTCGTCTATCCCAGCCGCGCGACGCTGATCCCAGAAGCGCCACAGGAGACCGAACCCGACGCACCCGACCCCTCACCGGCGGAGGACCAGAGAGCCGACACGGAACAATCCGACAACCTGCCCAGCGGCGAGATGCTGATCGAGGCGGTCAAAGCGCTGTTGCCCGCCGATCTGCTGGACCGGCTCAAGGCAAAGGCGAAGAACCGCAACGCCACCGGTTCCGGCGCTGGCGAAAAGCGCAAGGGCAACCGGAGGGGCCGCCCGCTGCCACCGCGCCCTGGCCGTCTGGACGGACGCGCGCGGATCGATCTGGTGGCCACCCTGCGCGCCGCCGCCCCCTGGCAGCCGCTGCGCCGCAAGACGCAACCGGATGCGCCGGGGCTGATCATCCGCGCCTCGGACCTGCGGATGCGCCGGTTCGAGGAAAAATCCGACCGGCTGTTGATCTTTACCGTCGATGCCTCGGGCAGTTCGGCCATCAGCCGGTTGAACGAGGCCAAGGGCGCGGTCGAGATCCTGTTGGCCCAGGCCTATGCCCGCCGTGATCACGTGGCCCTGGTGGCGTTCAGGGGTACGAGCGCCGAGGTTCTGCTGCCCCCCACGCGCAGCCTGGTACAGACCAAGCGCCGCCTTGCCGCCCTGCCCGGAGGGGGCGGCACGCCGCTGGCCGCCGGGCTGAAACAGGCCGCCGAACTGGCCGCGATCTCGAAAACCAAGGGGCTGACCCCTACGGTCGTCGTGATGACCGATGGCCGGGCCAACATCGCGCTGGATGGCAGTGCCGACCGGCCCCGCGCCAATGCCGACAGCGAAACGCTTGCCAACAGCATACGCGCGCAGAACATCCAGGGGCTGATGATCGACACTTCGAACCGTCCGCAACCGGCCCTGCAAGGGCTCGCCTCTGTGCTGGACGCGCCCTATCTGCCGCTGCCGCGCGCCGATGCCCAGCGGGTGAGCGAGGCTGTCTCCGACGCTTTGAGCGCGGTGTGAATCGATGCGCTGGCCGCCCCCTTCCGACTGGCTTAACAAGGAGCTGTCGCGTCAGGTCTTTTGCAAGCCGCACCGCTGGCATGTGCAGGAGACCGGCAGCGGCCCCACGATCCTTTTGATCCATGGCGCGGGCGGGTCGAGCCATTCGTTCCGCGATGTGATACCGCTCTTGGCCGAACAGTTTCGCGTCGTCGCGATCGATCTTCCGGGGCAAGGGCTGACCCAGCTTGGCGCGCGCCACCGCTCGGGCCTTGATCCAATGGCCCAGGATATCGTCCGTCTGGCAGCTCAGGAACGCTGGCACCCCGAATTGGTGATCGGCCATTCCGCCGGGGGTGCCGTGGCGCTGCGGCTTGCGCAACACCTGCCATCCGTTCGGCAAATGATCGGCATCAACCCAGCCCTTGGCAATTTCGAGGGGGTGGCGGGCATTCTCTTTCCGGCGATGGCCAAGCTTTTGGCGCTGACGCCGGGGGCAGCCACGTTTTTCTCGCGCAGCGCCCACAGCCCGGACCGGGTGCGCAGCCTAATCGAAAGCACCGGCACGCGGCTGTCGCCAGAGGGGCTTGCCTACTACCGCAGGCTGGTGGGCGATCCGGGTCATGTGGACGCCACGCTGTTGATGATGGCGCAATGGTCGCTGACCGATCTGCTGCGCGATCTTCCGCAGATCTCGACCCCGTGTCTTTTCATGGCCGCTGACCGCGATGAGGCGGTGCCGCCGAGTGTATCGGAACGCGCCGCACGGCGGCTGCCGGATGCCTCGGTGCTGCGACTGAACGATCTGGGGCATCTCGCGCATGAAGAGGATCCACGGCAGATCGCGGATCACATCGCGCGCAGCTATGACAGACTTGACCGCATAGCGACCCTGGCAGACCTCAGCTGATCCGCTGTCGCATACGGGCTTTGCATGCCGCAGCCTTGCCTTTGGCGTGTGAAAAGCGCATGGCTGTCGCATGGCAAAAAACTTAACATCGCATCGACCGGGGCTCGCGATCAGCCTGAAGCTGGCCGCGGTGTTTTTGTTCATCGTCATGGCAGGTATGGTCAAATCCACCTCTGATGCGGTGCCGCCCGGGCAGGCGGTGTTCTTTCGGTCGTTCTTTGCCATTCCCATCATTCTGGCCTGGCTGATCGCGCGGCAGGAGCTGCGCCAGGGGTTGATCACCCGCAAACCCGGGTACCATGTGCTGCGGGGGATGTTGGGGACAATGGCCATGGGGCTGACCTTTACCGGCCTTGGCCTGTTGCCGCTGCCAGAAGTGACGGCGATCGGCTTTGCCACGCCGATCTTTACCGTGATCCTGGCCGCGATCCTGCTGGGCGAACGCATCCGCATGATCCGCGTCTCGGCCGTATTGCTGGGCTTGATCGGCGTCCTGATCATGCTTTGGCCACGGCTTTCGGGGACAGGCACGCTTCAGGACGGGGCGACATTGGGGGCCATTCTGGTCCTCATGGCGACATTGATGCGATCCATGGTGCAAATTCATGTGCGCCGAATGGTCGAGACGGAACATACCGCCGCAATTGTCTTTTACTTTTCGCTCACTGCGGCCGGGCTGTCGCTGTTGACCGCGCCCTTTGGCTGGGTGATGCCGGATATCGGAACGATCATGGTTCTTGTCGGGGCGGGCTTTATCGGCGGCATTGCACAGATCCTCATTACCTCATCTTACCGGTTCGGCAGTGCCTCGATGTTGGCGCCCTATGACTATTCCTCGATGCTGTTTGCGGTGCTGATCGGCTATGTCTGGTTCGACGAATTGCCGACATTGGTAATGCTGGCCGGGGCTGCCCTGGTTATCGCGGGCGGTGCCGTGGTTATCTGGCGCGAGCGGCAGCTGGGCATGGATCGCAGCAAGGCGCGCTCGGTCTCCGATCCCAAAAGCGGTTAGGCCTTTACCCCAAGCGGCAAGGCTATAGGGTCCGCTCAGACAGCGCCGGAGGATCTCATGTCAGACGCCGAAACCCACAAAGCCGAAATGAAGAAGGTGCAGGCCAAACACCGCAAGAAAGTGGCCGAGGCAAGCGACCCAGGGCGGGGTCTGGTGCTGGTTCATACCGGTAATGGCAAGGGCAAATCGTCTTCTGCCTTTGGGGTGATCATACGTGCGCTGGGATGGAAGAAAACCGTAGGCGTGGTGCAGTTCATCAAGGGCAACTGGATCACCGGAGAACGCCAGTTCTTCGACAAGCTGGGGCAAATCACATGGCACACCATGGGCGAAGGCTTTACCTGGGACACCCAAGACAAGGATCGCGATATCGCCGCGGCCGAGGCCGCCTTTGCCAAGGCGCGCGAGATGATGGAGAGCGGCGCGTTCGATCTGGTCGTTCTGGATGAGATCAATATCGCGTTGCGCTATGCATATCTGGATATCCAAGCGGTGCTGGACGGTCTCAAGGCGCGCTCGGAACGGACCAGCGTGATCCTGACCGGTCGGGATGCCAAGCCAGAGCTCTGTGACTATGCCGATCTGGTGACCGAGATGACCGAGGTCAAACACCCCTATGCCGCCGGGATCAAAGCGCAGCGCGGTTTGGATTTCTAGACCGGTTCCCACGGGTCTTTTTTCACGCGCGATCGCCGCATCGGCATCGGCGCGCGATCCTCGCAGGTCATCCTACATCAGGCAAGTGGCGGGCCAAAATAGACCCGCCTCCTGATGGTTGTCTTAAAAAATGCTTTGGTCCAATACGGTTACAACCTTTGGCCACTCACGGCATTAACGCTGGCTGCTTTGCGAGGCTAAGACCGGCTGATTGCGCGATCAATGGCGGCGTGATGTTTCCCCTCGCCCGGGTCATATCCGCGTTACACAGAAATTTTACCAAGGCCCGATCCGCGATTGGCCTATAATTATCCAAATATAAACACTTTTTCAAAAATCTTCAAAGACCGAGCGGAGACATATTGGGTAAAGCCATCGAATCCACGCGACCAAAAAACCGGACCTTTCTCTCCAGGATACCCCATTTGGTGTATCCGACACGTGGGTTCAACACAGGCTGCAAGGTATATGATCATGCATGATCAGGTGCCAACACCCGACCCGGACAGAGCCCGGATTGAAGCGGAACTGATCGAGCGAATCTACAAAGTCGCGATCAGCCCCCATGCCTATGACGACTTTATGGAGAAATGGGCTGACTATGTCGAAAAGGCGCTGGACGATCTCACAGCCCTGAAAAAGGAGGTCGAGCTGGAGGAAACAGTCCCGCTCGACACTCTCTCGCGGCATTTCGATATGGGCTTCCGTCTGCTTGAAGAGCTGGGCCGCTCAGATCCATCCGGCGAAAGGTCGGGCACCGGGCACGGATCGGCCGGCGCATCGGTTCTGGTCGACAGATCCGGTCAGATTGTCTGGTATAACGGCGCCGCCAGCCGGTATTTCGACCTGCGCCGCCTCAGCCGGATCGATGAACTGCCATTCTGGGACCGCTCCCGCGAGGAATTGACCAAGCTGATCGCCCGATTGGAGACCGAAACCGACCCAACCTGCGGTCAGACGGTTCTGCGCATTCACTCTCCACCTGCCGACAAGACGCTTTTCATGCTGACCCAGCGGGTCGAGAATGGCGACGGCGAAGCGCTGATCATCCTCAACCAGGTTATCGCAAGCTGGCACGAGGCCGTGGGCACCATGCTGTCGGCGTCCTTTGGTCTCTCCACAGCCGAGGTGCAGATCGCCCAATGCCTGATCGAAGGCGCCAACGTGGCCGAAATCGCAAAGCGGCGATCCAGCGCCGTCAGCACCGTCCGCACACAGATCAAAACGCTGCTGTCAAAAACCGGGGTCAGCTCCCAGACCGATCTGATCCGGCTGTTGATGTCGCTGAACGAAGCCGCAGGATCGCTGAGAGATCCGCAAAGCCATGTGCGGCGCGGACAAACCTTCCGGTTTCGGCAACGAGACGACAGGCTCGTGCCCTTTCACCGGTTCGGCCCGCCAAAGGGACGGCCGTTCATAATGTTCCACGGCATGCTTGATGGCTGCGATCTGAACGATGCGACGGTCGATCTGCTGCATGAATACGACGTTTGCCTCCATGCCCCCGAACGCCCGTTTTTCGGCAGCGCCGCTGGCGTCAAGGGCGAGGTCAAAGACGCACCCAACCTCGTGGCGCGTGATGTCGAAGACCTGCTCGACCATCTCGGGTTGGAAGCCGTCGGGCTGGTCGGCCATATGGCAGGCGCTGTCTATGCCTTTGCAGCGGCCGCGCATCTGGGCGCGCGCGTGCGCTCCATCACCAGCGTGTCGGGCGGCGTTCCAATCCGCTCGATCGAACAGTTTGCCACAATGTCGCCCCGCCAGCGGCTGGTGGCCTATACCGCAAAATACACGCCCAAACTCCTGCCGTTCCTGTTGCGTGCCGGGATCAGGCAGCTTGATTTCGGCGGAGAGGAGAATTTCATGCGCTCACTCTATGAGACCTCGCCGACCGATCTTGAGATCCTCTCCGACGGAGAGACGGCGCGGATCATCGCTGCTGGATATCAGTTCTCTATCGCGCAGGGTCATCGGGCGTTCGAGATCGACTCCTATCAGGTCGTCCGCGACTGGTCTGAGCGGGTCGATCAATCCCAGGTTCCCGTCACCTTGATCCACGGGCGCCACGATCCGGTCGTCAGCATCGCCTCGGTGGAGGAGTTCGCCGCCCGGCTGGGGCAACGCGCCAGGCTGATCGTTGAGGAAGAGACAGGCCAGCTTCTTTTGTATCGCACGCCCGAAACGGTCGTCGCGACGCTGGCCGCTTCAGCCTAACGGAAACGTCATCCGCTTTCGCCGGCTGATCTTTGGCCATTTGCCCGGCGCCCCTCGGCACGCCCGTTGATCTCATCGGAGCGAGGCTAGCGGACCCGATCCCAGGCGCGCGATATGCGAGGGTTCGATAAGCTCTTGCTCTCCCTGCGCATTTTCACCACCGACGCGGAACTCGGTTAGCACAATCAGGTCGCCAGCGGGGTTTCAAGCCGCGCAATCCATGCGGCTCAGGGCGATAACAGGCTGTCGGCCCGTCTGTCCCCCAACCCCGTCATCGACGCTGATTCCTGGAATGGCGATGCGCCGGGAAGACCCCTCGGGCCTGTCAAAAAGGGGTGCAGCCAAGGGTGAGCCTGGGCTGACCCGCTGTTTGTGCCGGAACCTTTATCTCGATTGGCAAACCGGCCCCGGCCGGTCCGACCATGACTTGACTTGACCGAGGTCTGCGGCCAGCTAGTCGGAAAGGAGAGATCATCCATGACAAAGCTCACAGTGACAGCGGCGGACCTGGTCGCACAAGCGCGCGCACGGATCGAGGAGGTCGAAACCGCCGATCTGATCGCGGCTGTGGCAGACCCCGAAACCGTCATCGTAGACATCCGCGACATTCGCGAGCGTCAAAAGACCGGTGCGATCCCCGGCGCGATCCACGCGCCGCGCGGCATGCTGGAATTCTGGGTCGATCCCGACAGCCCCTATTACCGCGATGTATTCGGGCAGGCAGGCAAGCGCTATGTGCTGCATTGCGCGTCGGGCTGGCGGTCGGCGCTGGCCACTGCCGCGCTGAACGATATGGGATTTGAGGCCGCACATCTGCGCGAAGGCTTTACCGACTGGGTCAAGGCGGGCGGGCCGGTCGATCCGCCAAAGGGGTAATGGCGCCGATCCGCTACATCGCGCGGACCCGGGCCTATTACCGGGCGCTGGGTTACGGCGCGCCCTATGAGTGGGCGCGGTTCGATGAGGTGCCCTTTGCGCCCGCGCCCCGGCTGGCGAAGGCCCGGGTCACGGTTGTCACGACCGCCGCCCCTTACCTGCCAGGTCAGGGAGATCAGGGTCCCGGCGCGCCTTACAATGCGCGGGCGAAATTCTATGAGGTTTATGCCCTGCCCGCCGACCCGGTGCCGGATCTGCGCATCGCCCATGTCGCGATCGACCGGGACCACACCACCGGCGAGGATCCGGGCAGCTACCTGCCGCTGGCCGCGTTACATCGCGCCGCGGCTGAGGGGCGGATTGGGGAGGCCGCGCCTTTGGTCTTTGGCCTGCCGACGAACCGATCCCAACGCCAGACAACAGATGTGGATTGCCCAGATCTGGTGACCCGGTTGCGCGCGGCTGGCGTGGACGCGGTGATCCTGGTGCCCAATTGCCCAGTCTGCCATCAGTCCTGCGCGCTGGCCGCCCGCACGGTCGAGGCGGCGGGCATACCCACCGTGATAATCGGCTGCGCGCTGGATATCGTGGAGCGGGTCGGCGTGCCTCGGTATCATTTCAGCGATTTCCCCTTGGGCAACGCCGCTGGGATCCCGAATGACAGGGCCTCGCAGGATCAGACGCTGCACCTTGCGCTGGATCTGCTGGAGCACGCGAACGCGGCCCGCACCACCCATCGCTCGCCGCTTATCTGGCCCGGTCCGGCGAACTGGCGTGAGGATTACGCGAACCCCGACACGCTGAGCGCCGACGAGATCGCCCGCCGCAAGGACGCCTTCGACAAAGCCAAGGCGCTGGCTGCGGAAAAGCGCGCCGAACTGTAGGATCCCGTCAGGCGAACCTGTCCTTGCACCGGTCGCGCAGGACGTTCTTTTGCACCTTGCCCATGGTGTTGCGCGGCAAGGCCTCGACCACGACATAGGCGCGCGGGCATTTGAATCCGGCAAGGCTGTGCTTGACGGCTGCGGCCACCGCCGCCTCGTCCAGATCGCCATCCGCGACCAGAACCGCAACGGGCGTTTCGCCAAAATCGGGATGCGGCACGCCGATCACCGCGCTTTCCAGCACGCCGGGTTGATCATCGAGGATCAGCTCCACCTCCTTGGGATAGATGTTGTACCCGCCCGAGATGATCAGATCCTTGTTGCGCCCCACGATGGTGACATAGCCATCCGCATCGACGAACCCCAGATCGCCAGTGATGAAGAACCCGTCGGCGCGCAGCTCGGCCGCCGTCTTCTCGGGCATCTGCCAATAGCCCTGAAAGACGTTGTCGCCCCGCACCTCGATCACACCGATCTCGCCAGGGCCGCAGAGCGCCCCGGTATGCGGGTCACAGACCTTGAGCTCGACCCGCGGCAGCGGGAACCCAACAGTGCCCGCGCGGCGCTCGCCGTCATAAGGGTTGGAGGTGTTCATATTGGTTTCGGTCATCCCGTAGCGTTCGAGGATGCGGTGACCCGTGCGCGCCTCGAACTGCTTGTGCGTCTCGGCCAGCAGGGGCGCGGAGCCCGAGATAAAGAGGCGCATGTGCCCCACCAGATCGCTGGTAAACCGCGCATCGGCCAAAAGCCGTGTATAGAATGTGGGCACCCCCATCATCGCGGTCGACCGCGGCAGCCAGTCGATTATCCGGTCGATGTCGAGCTTTGGCAGCAGGACCATCGCCCCCCCGGTCAAGAGAGCGATATTGGTCGCCACGAAGAGCCCGTGCGTGTGAAAGATCGGCAGCGCATGCAGCAGCACATCCGCATCGGTGAACCGCCAACACTCCGCCAGCACCTGCGCATTGGACAAAAGGTTCCTCTGGCTCAGCATCGCGCCTTTGGACCGTCCCGTGGTGCCCGACGTATAGAGCATCGCGGCCAGATCGCCCTCCTCCCGGGACACGGTCGCAAAACGGTCTGTCTGCGCAGCGGCCCGTTGGCCCAAAGAACCGGTGCCATCGGCATTGAGCGTCTGCACCCGCGTGCCCGCCTGCCGGGCAATAGGCGAAAGGACTGCAAGGGTCGCATCTTCGCACACCAAAAGGGCGGCGCCGCTGTTGTCGACGAAATACGCGACCTCATCCGGCGTATAGGCAGGGTTGAGCGGCAGAAAGACAAGGCCAGCCTGCACGCAGGCCGCATAGACCGCCAACGCATGATGGGATTTGGTGATCTGTACCGCCACGCGGTCCCCCGGCACCAGATCAAGTGAAGTCAACGCCTGGGCCATCTGCCCTGCCTGCTCCACGAACCCGGCATATGTGATTGTGCCGCCCTCTGGCAGATAGAGGAACACCTCCCCGTTGCCCGCATGGCGGCCAAAGAGCGTATCGTAAAGCGGGTTGGTCATCGGCAGGTCCTTGGGCGCAAAACACCGCATAGGGTTAGGAGCAATGCGCAGGGCCTGCAAGTCAGCCGAAGGTGAATTCAGGCAATTGGCCAAAGGCGGTTTTCAGCGCCTCCCCCCAGCCGTTGGAGATGGTCGTGTAATATGCATCCCCCTCTTCGACCCGGGCCTGATGCCCGATCTTCATCTCGTCAGCGCGATAGATGACATAGTCGATGGGCAGACCGACCGACAGATTCGACTTGATCGTGCTGTCGAAACTGACCAGCAGCAGCTTGACCGCATCCTCAAAGGACATGTCCGGCTCATAGGCGCGCACCAGAATGGGTTTGCCGTACTTCGTCTCTCCGATCTGAAAGAACGGGTTGTCATCAGAGGCTTCGATGAAATTCCCTTCGGGATAGATCAGAAACAGACGCGGTTCGCTGCCCTTGATCTGGCCGCCGACAATCATCGTGGCGCCAAAAGCGGCTGCGGTGACAGAGGCCTCCTGCTGACCGCTGAGGTTATCGGCGATCACGTCTTTCAGGGTCTGCCCGACCTCGCGCGCGATCTGAAACATCGACGGCGCGTCGAGGATCGACGGATTGCGATCCAGAGGCGCCTTGAGTCGCTCGTCGATTAGCCCGACAACGGCCTGTGTCGTGGCGAGGTTCCCGGCGGTCATCAGGGTAATCACCCGTTCCCCCGGCACCTCCCAGGTGTGCATCTTCTGCGCCGTGGCGATGTTATCGAGACCGGCATTGGTGCGGGTGTCGGACATGAACACCAGCCCCTTTTTCAGACGCATCCCCACACAATAGGTCATGATTTTCGTGCCTGCCTGCTGTCCCGCTCGACCGGTATGAGCGCAAGACTCATAGAGATCGGTTAACCCACCGTCGCTACTATTGCTGTTCTACCTGCAATTTTACCAGCATATTCTCGGCTCCCTTTCCGTAACGCATACCAGATATCGGGGCGGCGCCCAGATAATCCAGGCCGGTGGCCACCCGGACATATCGCGCATCCGGCGACATCGCGTTCGAAATATCGAAGCCCACCCACCCCAGGCCCGCCACATAAGCCTCGGCCCAGGCATGGCTGGCATCCTGATCGACCCGGTCATTCATCATCAGATATCCGCTGACGTAACGGGCCGGAAATCCCAGCCACCGTGCGGCAGCGATAAAGACATGGGCGTGATCCTGGCAAACGCCATGCCGCGCGCTCAGCACCTGCTCAGCGCTCAACTCCGAGCTGGTTTGGTCGGTGGAATAGGGCACCATCTCAAGCACGTGAGCGGAGAGTGCGTGTAGTTGATCCAAGGGTTCGGCCGGTTTGTCGAACCCGGCCACAAGGCTGCGCACCTGTGGGCCGATGGCCGTCAGCGAGGTGGACCGTTCAAAAAGCCAGAGCGGCACAAACCCGGTATGTTTGCCAATCACTCCGGCGGTATCGGTCACATGCACCTCGCCCGCGCAATGCACGGTGATTTCGGACACGCCGGGATCGAAACTGATCAGTTCGACGGTATTGGCATGCTCATCCTCAAACGAGACCTGGCGTTGCCCACCGTCAATCTTCACCTCCCAGGAGCGCACAATCTGATCGGGCCGCGATTTGGGCCGCAGGCGCAGCTGTTGCAGCGCGTAAGGCACCGGCGCGTCGTAATGATAGGACGTGGTATGCGAGATTTTCAGCTGCATGGCTTACTCATAGAACCTGTAATCCTGTTCGATCTGGCGGCCCAGAGCCTGACTGTCCGCCAGAAATTCCGTCACGAATTCATGCAACCCGTATTCAAAGATCTTGTCGATGGTCATTGTCTCGAACCGGTGACAGATCTGCTCTACCAACCCGTGGCAGGGGCGGCGGTCCCCGTAATCCTTGGCGACATAGTCCAGATTGTCGGAAATCTTGCGGTAACAAAATGCCAAGGAGCGGGGCAGGCGTTTGTCAAGGATCAGAAACTGCGCGATCATGCGCGGATCGTATTCTCCCTCATGCAGGGTCTGATAGGCCCGCGCCGAGGATGTCGCGCGCAGGATCGTTTCCCATTGCACATTGTCGCTGGCGCTGCCCACATGCATGATCGAGGGCAGGAGGATGTAGTACTTCACATCCAGCACTCGCGCAGCATTGTCGGCACGTTCGAAAAACGTGCCAATCCGCGCAAAATCGTAGACATCGTTGCGTACCATCGTTCCCGCGAGCGAGCCGCGCACATAGGCGCTGCGCTGGCGAATGATCTGAAGGATCGCGGGCAGGTCCTGCGCCTTGGCGGGCCGGTCCAAGAGCGCGCACAGCTCCATCCAGCATTCATTCACCGCCTCCCAAACCTCGCGGGTCAGCGCGGTGCGCACCAGACGGGCATTGGTGCGCGCGGCTTCCACCGCCGACATCACGCTGGAGGGGTTGGCGCGGTCGCGCAGCAGAAAGTTGATAACCTTTGCGCCCTCGACCTCCTGATGCTTGTCCAGATAGGCCGCAAGGAGCCCGTTGGCGTTCAGAATCGAGGTCCACTCGCTTTCCGCCGCACTCGACCGGGTGAGCGATATCCGCAGGCCCGCATCGATCATCCGCGCCATGTTTTCGGTGCGCTCCATATAGCGCATCAACCAGAACACACCGCCTGCTGTCTTGCCAAGCATCGCGTCAGTCCTCCAGCACCCAGGTGTCTTTGGTGCCTCCGCCCTGACTGGAATTCACGACAAGCGAACCTTTCTTCAGCGCCACGCGGGTGAGGCCACCGGGAATGATCTCAACCCCCTTGGGGGAGGCCAGCGCAAAGGGCCGCAGATCCACATGGCGCGGCGCCAATCCCGCCTTGGTCAGGATCGGCACAGTGCTTAAGGACAGCGTGGGCTGCGCGATGTAGTTGCCCGGTTTGGCCATCAGTTTGGCCCTGAAACCTGCGATTTCCTTCTTGCTGGCCGCGGGGCCCACCAGCATACCGTATCCGCCCGATCCATGAACCTCCTTGACCACCAGCTCTGCCAGGTTGTCGAGGACGTATTTCAGCGCCTCCGGCTCGGAACAGCGATAGGTCGGCACGTTCTTCAGGATCGCCTTTTCACCGGTGTAGAATTCGACGATTTCAGGCATGTAGGAATAGATCGCCTTGTCATCGGCGATACCGGTTCCGGGCGCATTGGCAATGGTAATCCCTCCCGCGCGGTAGACATCCAGAATGCCAGGCACGCCCAGCATTGAATCGGCGTTGAAATTCATCGGGTCGAGAAAATCGTCGTCCACGCGGCGATAAAGCACGTCGATGGGGGTGTAGCCTCGGGTCGTGCGCATCGCCACCCGGCCATCGACCACCCGCAGGTCCGCCCCCTCGACCAGTTCGACGCCCATCTGGTCGGCCAGAAACGCGTGCTCGTAATAGGCCGAGTTGTGAATCCCCGGCGTCAGCACCGCGACCGTGGGGTAATCGGAACAAGCGGGCGGTTGGCAAGCCGCCAATGAGCGGCGCAGGGATCTGGGATACTGGCTGACCCGGCGCACCTTCACCTGGCTGAAAAGCTCAGGGAACATGTGCAACATCGTCTCGCGATTCTCCAGCATATAGGAGACCCCAGAAGGGGTGCGCGCATTATCCTCCAGAACGTAGAAGTCGTTCTCTCCGGTGCGCACCAGATCCGTGCCCACGATATGCGTATAGATATTGCCCGGCGGGGCCACGCCGATCATTTGCGGCAGGAACGCGTCATTGCGCGCGATCATCTCGGCCGGAACGCGACCCGCGCGGATAATCTCCTGCCGGTGATAGATGTCATGCAGAAACGAATTGATCGCGCGTACCCGCTGATCGATGCCCCGTTCCAACGTCGACCATTCCTTGGCCGTGATGATGCGCGGTACGATGTCAAAGGGGATCAGACGCTCGGTCTCCTCACCCATGCCATAGACGTTGAACGTGATCCCTGTCAGGCGGAACAGCGCCTCGGCCTGCATGGATTTGCGACGCAGGTTGTTCACCTCTTCGCCGGAAAACCAGGCATCGTAATCGCGGTAAGGCGCGCGCGGCCCGTCGCCGGTGCCAAACATCTCGTCATAAAATCGCGGCGTATTCGCCATAGTCTCCCCTTGGCCTTGGTCGTCTTCGGCCTCCAAGCTGCGATGATCAGGTACAAAACTCAAACCTAACGCGTGATCGCTCCCGGATCGCGGGCAAACATCTGGCAGCAATCCACAATACGCCTAATTTTTAGGCGTTTGAACGCCGCGCTCAGCTTGAAACGCTCGTTTCGTCCAGCTCGTTGAGCAAATCGAGAAGTGCCTCGAACCGATCCTCACCCATCTGCTGTTTGAGCCGATCCATGATTTCGAGGCTTGTGGCGAGGTTATCCTCGATCAGCGCCACGCCTTCTTGGGTAATCGAAATCACCTGTTTGCGCCGGTCGATCCGATCGGGCGCCCGCACGATCAGCCCTTTGTCGGTCAGCTTTTGCAGAATGCGTGTCAGGCTGGGCAAAAGCAGACAGGCGCGATCGGCAATCCGCGTCGGATCCAACGGCCCGGCTTCATGCAAGACCCTCAATACCCGCCATTGCTGTTCGGTGATCCCGACATCGGCCAACATCGCCCGGATCGGCCCCATTACACGTTCGCGCGCGCGCAAAAGGGCGATTGGCAGTGACCGCGCGGTCGACGGCAGAGGAAGCGTTTCTGACATGCACTTCAGTTTGACCTGCCCAGGCCGCTTAGGCAATGGGGACAATCAACCTTGACGGGCGGCGTTCTTTTTAGTAAACATGTTAATAAAATGAAGGAGAAGCGCCGATGCCGCATATCGCGCTGGAGTATTCAGCCAACATGGAACGGCGCACGGATATAGCAGCACTTTGCGATCATCTGCGCAAGGCCGCAATCTCGACCGGTGTTTTCCCGATGCCGGGCATCCGGGTGCGGGCGTTTCGCGCCGATTACGTCTCGATCGCGAATGGGGACGATGCGCACGGGTTCATCGACATTTCCATCCGGCTGCGCGAGAGGCGCGATCTGGACACCCGCAAAGCCGCGACGCAAGCGATATTCGAGGCCGCCAAGAGCTTCCTGAAACCCGCCATGGCCCAGCATTCCATCGCGCTGTCGCTGGAGATGCGCGACATCGACGCAGCCCTCTCGCCGAAATCCGGCACCACACGCGACCATCTCAAGGAGGAGGGCTGAGATGTCCGATCTGACCACTAATCTCGCCACTCTGCTCCCGCATCTGGATCGGCTCGCGGCTCAAGGCGTGCAAAACCGCATCGCAGGGCGCAGGCTCCCGGCCGCATCCGGCCAAACCTTCGACAATGCCTCCCCCGTGGACGAGACGCATATCTGCCAGGTTGCACGCGGCGATGCACCGGATGTGGATGCCGCTGCCCGCGCCGCCCAGGCTGCCTTTGCCGACTGGCGCGATACATCGGGGGCAGAGCGCAAAAAGATCCTGCATCGCATCGCGGACGCCATCGAGGCGCGTGCGGACGAAATCGCCCTTTGCGAATGCTGGGACACCGGCCAAGCGATCCGGTTTATGTCCAAGGCCGCCCTGCGTGGGGCCGCCAATTTCCGCTTTTTCGCCGACCGCGCCCCCGGCGCCCGCGATGGACAGGCGCTGCCCTCACCGACGCTGATGAATGTCACCACCCGCGTGCCCATCGGTCCGGTAGGCGTGATCACACCCTGGAACACGCCTTTCATGCTCTCCACCTGGAAGATCGCCCCGGCCCTGGCCGCGGGCTGCACGGTCGTCCACAAACCGGCGGAATTCTCACCGCTGACCGCAAGCCTGCTGGTGGAGATCGCCGAAGAGGCGGGCCTGCCCCCGGGTGTCTGGAACCTCGTCAACGGGCTGGGAGAGGAGGCTGGCAAGGCGCTGACCGAACATCCCCTGATCCGCGCAATCGCCTTTGTGGGTGAAAGCCGCACCGGCTCGACGATCATGGCACAGGGCGCGCCAACCCTCAAACGCGTGCATTTCGAACTGGGCGGCAAGAACCCTGTGATCGTCTTCGACGACGCCGATCTGGACCGCGCGCTGGATGCTGCGATCTTCATGATCTACTCGCTCAACGGAGAACGCTGCACATCCTCTTCCCGGCTGCTGATCCAGTCCTCCATCGCCGAGGCATTCCTCGAAAAGCTGCGCGCACGGGTCAAGAACATCCGCGTCGGCCACCCGCTCGACCCGCAGACCGAGATCGGCCCGCTGATCCACAAGGTCCATCTCGACAAGGTCACCTCCTATTTCGACATCGCAAGGAACGAGGGCGCCCGGATCACCGCCGGAGGCGCGGCCCTCGACCAACCCGGGCATTATGTCCAACCCACCCTCTTCGAGGGGGCAAGCAACGACATGCGCATCGCCCAGGAAGAAATTTTCGGCCCCGTGCTCACCGCGATCCCGTTCGATACCGAGGACGAGGCGCTCCGCATCGCCAATGACGTCCCCTACGGCCTGACGGGCTATGTCTGGACCAACGACCTGACCCGCGCATTGCGCTTCACCGACAAGCTCGAAGCAGGCATGATCTGGGTCAACAGCGAAAACGTCCGCCACCTGCCCACCCCCTTCGGCGGCGTCAAGGCCTCTGGCATCGGGCGCGACGGCGGGGACTGGTCCTTTGAGTTCTACATGGAGCAAAAACATATCGGCTTTGCCACCGGGCACCACCGCATCCCTCAACTCGGGACCTGAGCTTCTTCTGGCCTCAAATATTCCCGGGGGTTTGGGGGCAGCGCCCCCAAGACGACAGACAAAAAACGCGCCGCAGGCGCACATCTTGACAGGAGCACATCATGCCCGTCCCCGCCATCAACCTCTACCCGCCCTTCAACATCCTGCGGCTCAGCCATGTGGATTACGGCGTGACAGACCTCGCTGCCTCCCGCGCCTTCTATGCCGATACGCTGGGCCTCCAGATCACGCATGAGGACGCGACCCGTATCACCTTCCGCGCGATGGAGGAACGCGGCCACCATTGCATCAGCCTCGTGAAATCCGACACGGCCGATGTGCGCGCACTGGCCTTCAAGCTCTTCGACACGCCGGATCTCGACAAGGCCGAGGCGTATTTCAAGGATCGGGGGCTGCCAACAGAATGGGTGGAGCGTCCGCATATGGACCGTGTCCTGCGCACGCAGGATCCCTGGGGCATTCCGCTGGAGTTTTATGTCAGGATGGACCGGCTGCCGACGATCCACCAGCACTACAAGCTCTATAAGGGCGTCAAACCGCTGCGCATCGATCATTTCAACATGTTCTCGGCGGATGTGGACGCCTCGGTCGCCTTTTACAACGACATCGGCTTTCGGGTGACCGAATACACCGAGGATGATGAGAGCGGCAAGATCTGGGCCGCCTGGATGCACCGCAAGGGCGGCGTGCATGACGTGGCATTCACCAATGGGCTCGGTCCCCGGCTGCATCATACCGCGTTCTGGGTGCCCACACCGCTCAACATCATCGACCTTCTCGATCTGATGAGCACCACCGGCTATGTCGACAACATCGAACGCGGACCCGGCAGGCACGGCATCTCGAACGCGTTTTTCCTTTATGTCCGCGACCCCGATGGCCACCGGATCGAGATCTACTGTTCCGACTATCAAACGGTCGACCCCGATCTCGAACCGATCCGGTGGAGCCTCACCGACCCGCAGCGCCAGACCCTATGGGGGGCACCCGCCCCGCGCAGCTGGTTCGAGGAAGGCTCGCTTTTCAAGGGTGTCACACCCAGGAAAAGCGCGCTCAAAGCGCAGCCGATCATCGCCCCGTAATGTCTCATCCCGCGGCATGCGGTTGCGGCGCGATACCGACGATACCCTCTACCGGAGATGCTTGAATGAACTGGGACGACTTCGCCGACTGGAGCCAGAAAGCCGCCAGATGGGGTGCGGAGTATCACAAGACTTTGCGCGACCGCCCCGTGCGCGCGCAGGTGGGGCCAGGCGACACGCTGGCGCAACTGCCCGATGCGCCACCCGAAAAGGGGCAGCCGCTCGAAGACATCTGGACCGATTTCCAGGACATCGTGATGCCCGGCATCACTCATTGGCAGCACCCGCGCTTTTTTGCGTATTTCAACTCCAATGCCGCGCCCGCCAGTGTGTTGGCCGAGTTCCTCGCCTCCATCGTAGCGCCGCAATGCATGCTCTGGCAGACCTCTCCGTCCGCGACGGAGATGGAGACGCGGATGATGGACTGGCTGATCCAGGCTCTGGGACTGCCATCCACCTATAGTGGCGTCATCCAGGACAGCGCCTCCTCGGCCACGCTGGCGGCGGTGCTGACCATGCGCGAACGTGCCCTGAGCTGGGCCGGTAACCAGAAAGGCCTGCCGGGGCAAAAGACGCTGCGCATCTATTGCTCGGATCAGGTGCATTCCTCCATCGACCGGGCGATCTGGGTGGCGGGCATCGGGCAGGAGAACCTGATCAAGATCCCGACCAAAGGCCCGATGCGCGCCATGGACACCGAGGCGCTGCAAGCCGCCATCACCGCCGACCGCGCCGCAGGGTACCTGCCCGCTGGCATCATCGCCGCCACCGGCGCCACCGGCATGGGCGCCTGCGATGACATGGCCGCCGTGGCCGATGTGGCCGAGCGCGAGAGCCTCTACACCCATCTCGACGCCGCCTGGGCGGGCGCCGCGATGATCTGCCCGGAGTTTCGCCCCCTCTGGGCAGGGGCCGAGCGGTTCGACAGCATCGTTTTTAACCCGCATAAATGGCTGGGCGCGCAGTTCGACTGCGCCGCGCATTTCCTGCGCGACCCGGATCTTTTGCGCCAAACGCTGGCGATCCGGCCGGAATACCTGAAGACCCACGGCGCCGCCGAGGTCACCGATTACTCCGAATGGTCGATCCCTCTGGGCCGCCGCTTTCGCGCGCTGAAACTGTGGTTTTTGATCCGCACCTACGGGCTGGAAGGGTTACGCGCCCGCATCCGTAACCATGTGGTCTGGTCGCAGGCCCTGTGCGACCGCCTGCGCGCCGAGCCGGATTTCGAAATTGTCACAGATCCGATCCTGTCGCTCTGGACCTTTCGCGTCAAAGGCGCCGACGATGCCGCGACCCAGGCGCTGGTGGATGCAATCAATGACGATGGGCGCATCTATATCACTCAGACACTGGTCGACGGAACGAAGGTGATCCGGTTTCAGGCCGGGCAATTCGACTGCATCCAGGCCGATTTCGACACCGCCTTTGACACGATTACCCAGATTGCGAGAGCATCATGAAATTCGCCACGATCACCGCCGAAAGGGAGACTCTTTACGGCGCTATCACCGACGCAGGCTTCACCGCCCTCTCCCCACAATTCGCGCATTGGCCAAGCCTGCGCGATGTCATCGCCGCGGGCGGCCTGCACGATCTGGCCCGCGCCGCCCAAGGCCATGCACCGACCCATCCGCCAGATAGCTTCACCTACCAGATCCCCATCCCGAGCCCCGAAAAGATCATCTGCGTCGGCGTGAACTACCCCGACCGCAACGCAGAATACAAAGACGGGGTGGAGGCGCCGCCGAACCCCTCGCTCTTTATCCGCTTCCCGCGCAGCTTTACCGGCCACAACCAGCCGCTGATCCGGCCCAGAGCCTCGGACCAGCTCGATTACGAGGGCGAGATCGCGGTGATCATTGGCAAGGGCGGACGGCATATCGCGCAAGAGGAGGCTCTCAATCACATTGCGGCACTCAGCCTCACCAACGAAGGCACCCTGCGCGACTGGGTCCGGCACGCGAAATTCAACGTCACCCAAGGCAAGAATTTCGACCGTTCGGGCGCGATGGGCCCCTGGATCGTGCCCTTCACCCATCCCGCCCAGATCGAGGATGTGCGCCTGACCACCCGCGTGAATGGCGAGATCCGGCAGGATGATCGCACCGGGCGCATGATCTTTCCGGTGGCGCGACAGATCGCTTACATCTCCACCTTCACGACGCTGGTGCCTGGTGATATCATCGTCTCGGGCACACCCACCGGGGCGGGCGCGCGGCTGGATCCGCCGCAGTTCCTCGAACCCGGTGACGTGATCGAGGTGGCGGCCGAAGGCATCGGCATCCTGCGCAACACGGTTGAAGACGAATGACCCCCGACGACATCACCCGCGCGGCCGAAGATCTCTTTGCCGCCGATCACCTGGGCCAGCAGATGGGCCTTTTGTCGCGCCGTCACGCCGAGATGACGATGGATGACGCCTATGCCGTTCAGTCCGGGCTGATCGAGCGAAAGCTGGCTGCGGGCCGCCAACGCATTGGCTGGAAGATCGGCCTGACCAGCCGCGCGATGCAGGACGCGCTGGGGATCGACACCCCCGACAGCGGCGTGTTGCTGGACGATATGGCGTTCGAGACCGGATCGACAGTGCCCAACAGCCGCTTCATCCAACCAAGGATCGAGGCGGAGATCGCCTTTGTCATGAAAGCATCGCTGACAGGCGATGTGACACGTGACGACATCCTCGCGGCGACGGAGTATGTCTGTCCCAGCCTCGAAATCCTCGACACCCGCATCCTGCGCGCCGATCCCGAAACGGGGCAGGCGCGCACAATTGTCGACACGATCTCCGACAATGCCGCGAATGCGGGCCTGGTGCTGGGTGCGGCGCGTCACGGGCCCGACACCGACCTGCGCTGGACCGGAGCCATCGTGTCACGCAACGGCACGGTCGAGGAAACCGGTCTGGGCGCGGGCGTGCTGAACGATCCGGTCACATCCGTCCTCTGGCTCGCCCGGCGGATGGAGCAGTATGGTCAACGGATCGAGGCGGGCGATATTGTCCTTTCCGGCTCGTTCATCCGCCCCGTCGAATGCCCGCCGGGCACCCGGATCGAGGCCGATTTCGGCCAGTTCGGTCACGTCTCCATCGCTTTTGACTGAGGAAGCTCTGATGCCCGCCCCTGTAAACACCTTCAAAAAACGCCTGCAAAATGGCGAACGTCTGATCGGCTGCTGGATGGGGCTGTCGGATCTCTATGCCGCCGAGATTCTGGGCACTGCCGGGTTCGACTGGATCGTGGTGGATGGCGAGCACGCCCCAAACGATATCCGGTCGATGCGCGATCAGCTCATCGCGCTCGAAGCGTCAGACAGCCACCCGGTGGTCCGCCTGCCGATTGGCGAAACCTGGATGATCAAACAGGTGCTCGATATCGGAGCGCAGACCGTTCTGGTACCCGTCGTCGAAAGCAAGGCACAGGCCGAGGAACTGGTTCGTGCCTGCCGCTACCCGCCCGAGGGCACACGCGGTGTGGGTGCGGCGCTGGCCCGCGCCTCTCGCTTTTCCGCCATCCCCGACTACGCGACCACGGCGGATGCGCAGATCTGCCTGCTGGTGCAGGTGGAAAGCCGCGCCGGGATCGCCGCGCTGGACGACATCCTCACGGTGGAGGGCGTGGACGGCGTCTTTATCGGACCTGCCGATCTCTCAGCGGATATGGGTTACACCGGCAATCCAGGCGCGCGCGAGGTGCAGGAGGTTATCCTTGGCGCGCTTGCCCGGATCGCTGCGGCGGGCAAGGCGCCGGGGATCCTGTCGATCAACGATGCCGTGACCGAGATCTATCGCGATGCCGGGGCGCAGTTCCTGGCCGTGGGCATCGACGTGCTGATGCTCGCGCGCACCGCGCGGGAGGCCGCGAAAAAATGGAAACCTTGATGGAGCGCCATCGGAATTGAGCCGCGCGAGGTGCGCAGCACCTCGCGCCGGTCGGATGGGCGCAGCCCATCCGAAACAACCGGCATCCTACCCTTGCGCCTTCATCTGCGACGCGGCCAGCGTGTAACCGCCCGCCGCGCCGTCGATGAAATGTACATGATCGTCGCGCGTGGCCGAGGGCACGATGCATGTCATCATCGCTTCGGACTGGTCCGACAGACCATACCGGATGATTCCGCGTGCCTCGGCCCTGTCCAGCACGTCGACCAAGGCTGCGCGCGTGTCGGCATCGCAATCTATCGTCATCTTCAGCCCATCGTCGAATTTGCGGAAATCGGCGTTCTCGACCACCGTCTTGACGTAATGGCGCGCATCGAAGCCGCCCAGCCGAAACCGTCCGCGCAAAAAGAACAGCGCGATCAGCGCCTCAAAAAGCACCTTGCGCCGGACCGATCGCAGGGGGCCTTCCCGCCTCCGCGCCTTGGCCTCCAGCACGGCGCCCTCGGGCGGCCAATGCGCGCCCGGCCCGGCGACAGGTGCCGGGTGCCCCTCCCGCTCCAACCGCCGGGTGATGCCTGTGATTTGCGCCACAGTCGCGGTGAAACCGGCTGAATCCACCCCCTCCTGCGGCAGCATCACCAGCGACAGAATCGATCCGTTGCGCGCACTCATATGGGCCCAGCGGCAGGCAAGGCCGGTCAGATCGGGCGAGGCGCCTGGTGGCGCAAGCGCCACCGCATATGCCCCCGCCTTCATCCGGGCCTCAGCCCAGCTGAGCCCGCCGCCCGCGAACATCGCATAATCGGCATGGTCCGACGCGGCATAGCGCGCCACGCGTACGGTACGACCCGCCGCCGCGCAGTCATGGGCAGGCACCAGCGCCGCGCGCAATGTGATGCCGAACTCTTCCTCGGCCCAGCGCCGCGTCCGGCCCAGCGCCGCGCGCACCGTCTCTGCCGCACCGGGCCAAACGGCAAACCCGGCCCCATCCCCACCAAAGATGAACGGAAAAGCCTCGCCTTCCAGCGCATTCATCACCGCAGAGATGACGGCAGCCCCCACCATGTTCACGGTTTTGTACTGGCCCGCTTCGATTAGACCGGTGGAATCGACGATATCCGCGGTGCCCACGATCCAGTCATCGGGAAGCTCGGTAAAACCCGAGGGATCGGCCAATGCGTCAAACGCAGTGGTCACAGGCAGATCCGCATAGAACGTGTCAGAGAGGCTTTGCGTATTCATCAGCCGGACCTAGGGCGCATGTCTTTGCATACCATGATCCTTTCCGGTCAGCTCACCCAACTGTGAAGGCCGCGCACGATCCGCCGACATGTCACCTGCACAAGGTCACTCACCTTACGGTGTCTTGTACAGACGGCAATCCCCGGCCGGCGATGTATTCCTGCACCCCGAACGGGGCCGCGTGACACACTCCTCTTTCCCCGCGCGCCACATCGGGGTATCAGGCCCGCGCACATGGCGGAGTCTGTTCTGCCGCATTGGAGACTGAAGATGGGTTACAAAGTCGTCATCGCTGGCGCCACCGGAAATGTGGGCCGCGAAATGCTGAACATCCTGGCCGAGCGCCAGTTCCCCGTGGATGAGCTTGCCGTGCTGGCCTCGCGCCGCAGCTTGGGCACCGAAGTTTCGTTTGGCGACCGGACCCTCAAGACCCAGGATATCGAACAATTCGACTGGACGGGTTGGGATATGGCGCTTTTTGCCATTGGATCCGAGGCCACGAAGATCCACGCCCCCAAGGCCGCCAGGGCCGGATGCGTCGTGATCGATAACTCCTCGCTTTATCGCTACGATCCCGAGGTGCCGCTCATCGTTCCGGAAGTGAACCCGCAGGCGGTGCATGGCTATGCCAAGAAGAACATCATCGCCAACCCCAACTGCTCGACCGCACAGATGGTGGTGGCGCTCAAACCGCTCCATGACCGTTCGGCGATCAAGCGGGTCGTGGTGTCGACATACCAGTCGGTGTCAGGTGCCGGGAAAGAGGGGATCGACGAGCTGTGGGACCAAACCAAATCGATCTACAACCCCACCGATGACAAACCGGCCAGGAAATTCACCAAGCAGATCGCCTTCAACGTGATCCCGCATATCGATGTCTTCATGGAGGATGGATCGACCAAGGAAGAATGGAAGATGGTTGCCGAAACCAAGAAAATCGTGGATCCGTCGATCAAGGTCACCGCGACCTGCGTGCGGGTCCCGGTCTTTGTCGGCCATTCCGAGGCGATCAATATCGAGTTCGAGGAGTTTCTCGACGAGGACGAGGCCCGCGACATCCTGCGCGAAGCGCCGGGCGTGATGGTGATCGACAAACGCGAAGACGGTGGATATGTCACGCCGATCGAGTGCGTGGGCGATTTCGCCACGTTCATCAGCCGCATCCGCCAGGATTCGACAATCGACAATGGCCTCAACCTTTGGTGTGTCAGCGACAACCTTCGCAAGGGGGCCGCGCTGAACGCTGTGCAAATCGCCGAGCTTTTGGGACGTGAAGTGCTGAAAAAGGGCTGATTACCCGCTGGTTTGCCACGGCAGAGGGTGCCTTCGGGCGCCCTTTTGCGTCATGCATGCCGACGTTGTGCGATCCTTGAAGCTTGCCTGACAGGTCAAAACCTGTGAAAATTTAGCAACAGTTTTAATGAACTGGCCTGCACTGTCCTGATTTTGAACACAATCTCGATTTTTATTTGGACCATAACAAAAACCTAAGGCAGGCTTTTTTACGGGTAAGGAGTACGACCATGTCACAGGATGGACGCATGGATATCGTCCCGGCATCAGACGGGATGGACAGCGAAACTGCGTGTTTTTTGCGCGGTGTGATGCTGCCGACGATCAACGCGGCGCGCGATTGGGCCGACCTCAATCGCAGCCTTCAGACCAAGGGCTTTGCAATCGCATTTCGCGACGGGCAACTGGTCTTTAAACGCCTGGAAACCGATGAAGAGATCTGCTCAGGGCGGTTCTTGGGTGCGCCGCTGCGTGATCTGGTGCGTAAGCTGGGCCGCCCCTCGGTCCGGGCGCACATCGATGGGCATACCGGATCGCTGAGGATCTGACGGTCAGACGGGCTTGAACTGGCCTGTGTTGGGGTCAATGTAATCAAGTCCGCCATCGCCGATATCGGTCCAAAGACCGTGAAGCGACAGCGTACCGTCGGTCACCGCATCCGCGACAAAAGGAAAGCTCATCAGGTTGTCGAGCGAGGTGAGCACCGACAGGTGTTCCAGCTCGCGGCTTTGAGCATCCTTGTCCGAAATCTCTGAAACTTCGGCGTATTTCGGTTTCAGGATATCCATCCAGCGGCCGATGAAGCTGGTCTTTTCCTCCAACTCGGGCGCGCGACCTTCACACATGTCGATGCAGCCCTGAACGCCGCCGCAGCCGGAATGCCCCAATACGATCAGATGGGCGACATTGAGGTGGCATACCGCGTATTCCACCGCCGCGCTGGTGCCATGGTGATCCCCGTCGGGTTCATAGGGTGGCACCAGATTGGCGATATTGCGGTGAATAAAGAACTCCCCCTGATCGGCGCCAAAGATTGACGTGACATGCACGCGGCTGTCACAACATGAGATCACCATGGCGCGCGGGCGCTGCCCTTCGGTCGCAAGCCGCCGGTACCACGCCCGGTTTTCGGTATAAGAGGTCGCCTTCCACCCCTGATACCGCTGTAACAGGTAGTGAGGCAACGGTTTGGCAAATTGCATGTCGCAGTCCGTCTTTTCTTGGTGTTGACCTGCGCGATACTCCGATTTGTCACAAAATTCGAGAGATAAGTCAGCCCGGACCTAACCTTTTGCAAACCTCCATACAGCATGGTCACCGATGCCGTGGGGGCATGACTTAGGGGTGAGTAAGGTGGAAGACGTAACGACGCTTGCACAGACGGAAGGGGTTCGTCTGGACCAAGACAGGCTGGGCGCATTGTATCGACAACTGGGCGAAGCCAACGCCGAGGATGTGATCTGCCGCGCGGTAGAGGAACTGGCCGTCAGGCTGGCCCATTGCGAACGGCTGTGGCGCGATGGGGATTGGGACAACCTGCGCAAATGTGTGCGGTCGCTGGTGGCGATTTCCGATCAGGTCGGCATGGCCAAACTCTCCCGCGTGGCCGGAGATGTCAGCGATGCGATCGATACCCAGGACGGGGTTGCCGCAGCGGCGACACTCACCCGGTTGATCCGGGTCGGTGAACGGTCTTTGACGGCGGTTTGGGATTTGCAGGACCTGTCGATCTGAACGCTTGCAGGCGCGCGCAGTCCGGGTCAGGTTATGGGTCGATGTCCCTGATCACAAGGCCCTTCCCGGATGAGTTTGACCTTCGCCCCCGCCGACAGCCCCGCAACCCCGCTTGTCCTGCTGGACAGCGGCGATTTCGACAGCTGGTTCGAGGGTCAGCCAGAACCGGTGCGTCGCTGGATCGAAGGCCAGGGCTTTAAGGCCAAGCTGGGAAGTGCGGTCTCGGTGCCCGACACCGAAGGCGGGATCTCGATCGCCGTCGCCGGGCTTGGCTCTGCCTCAACACGCGCACGCGGTCGATTTGCCCTGGCCGCCAGTGCCGCCAAATTACCCAAGGCAGCCTATCGTATCACCTCCGGGCTGCCCGCTGATCTGGCCGAAACGGAATGCCTCGGCTGGTTGCTGGGGCAGTACCGGTTCGACCGGTACACATCGCAGAGCGGATCGTTCCCATCGCTCGTTGCGCCAACCGGCATTGATGCGACGCGGGTCGAGGCGATGGCTGCGGGCGAAGCGCTGACCCGCGATCTGATTAACACGCCCGCCTCCGACATGACGCCCGATGGGATAGAAGAGGCCGCGCGGACCTTGGCAGACAAGTTCAACGCGACACTTGAGGTCACCACCGGCGACGCGTTGCTGGATGCCAGTTTCCCGATGATCCATGCTGTCGGTCGCGCCTCGGCCATCGCCCCCCGTCTGATAGATCTGCGTTGGGGGGATAGCGGCCCCGATCTGGCGCTGGTCGGCAAAGGGGTCTGTTTCGACACGGGCGGTCTGAACCTCAAACCCGGCGCGTCCATGGCGCTGATGAAAAAGGACATGGGCGGCGCCGCCACAGTTCTGGGTCTTGCCCATATCATCATGGCGCTGAACCTGCCCCTGCGCCTGCGCGTTCTGATCCCGGCGGTGGAAAACGCGGTCGCTGGCAACGCGTTTCGCCCTCAGGACATCCTGACCTCCCGCAAGGGTCTGACGGTCGAGATCAACAATACCGACGCCGAAGGTCGCCTGGTGCTGGCCGACGCGCTAGCGCTGGCGGATGAGGCAAAGCCCGATCTGATTATCTCCATGGCAACTCTGACCGGCGCCGCACGGGTCGCGGTGGGTCCCGACCTTACCCCGTTCTATACGGACAATAACGGTTATGCCCAAACCCTCGCCGAGGCTGGCAACCGCATGGCCGATCCGCTCTGGCGGATGCCGTTCCACGCGCCTTACGAGGCCATGATCGAACCGGGGATCGCCGATCTCGACAATGCGCCCAAGGGGGGATTCGCGGGATCAATCACCGCCGCTCTGTTTTTGCGCCGCTTTGTCACCGATACACCCGACTATGTGCATTTCGACATCTATGGATGGCAACCCAATACCGCCCCGGCCCGACCGAAAGGCGGTCTCGGCCAGGGCGCCCGCGCCGTTCTAGGCGCGCTACCGAACCTTCTGAACCTGTGACTGACCCACGCCTCATCCCGGCCAATGACCATGTGATGGCGGACCACCTGCCTCAGGACGGGTCGGGGCGTCGGCGTGTGACCGGCATTCCGATGGTGATCGGCATGCCGATCGTTGACCTCGCCCGAAGGCCGGATGGCCCGCGCGACCGACAACTCCTTCTGGGAGAAGACGTGACAGTCCTGCAAGCGATCGGGGATACCGCCTTTGTCCAGGCCCGGAAAGACGCCTATGTCGGCTACCTCCCGGTCGGCAGCCTCTCCGAAGCGTCGCGACCAGCCACGCACAGCGTGACCGCCCCTGCAACACACACCTACCCTCACCCTGACATCAAATGCCGCGAAAGCCTCACCCTCAGCTTTGGCGCCCGCCTCACCGTCACCGGCGAAGACAGCGCCTTTTTCGCCACACCCCAAGGGTTTGTTCCAAAGCCGCATCTCACGCCGCTCGAACAGCCGCTCCCGGACCCGGTCGCCGTGGCCGAGCTTTTTCTCGGCACTCCCTATCTCTGGGGAGGTAACAGCCGCGCGGGGATCGACTGTTCCGGATTGATCCAAACCGCATGTCTGGCCTGTGCGATCCCCTGCCCCGGCGACAGCGACCAGCAAGAACAGGCGCTTGGAAAGGCCCTGCCAGGTGACACACGGCCGGAACGCGGCGATCTGCTCTTCTGGAAAGGCCATGTTGCCTGGGTCCTGAACGACACCGAGATCCTGCACGCCAACGCCCATACGATGTCTGTGGCACGCGAAAGCCGCCTTTGCGCCATCGACCGGATCCGGCATGCCGGAGAAGGGCCGATCACGAGCCACAAGCGCCTCTAACCCCTTCTTCTCGCTCCAAATACGAGTGGGGGAGTATGAGGGGGCAACGCCCCCTCATTGAAAAAATACCATGCTAGACGGTGGCGAGGCTATTGGCTGCAATGCCGGAACACGCCAATTGAAGGAGTTTCCAGCATGGTTAAGAAAGCAATACACCTGTCGCGGTTTCTAGCCGCTGTGGAAGATCAGCCTGTCGTGTTTGGTCTCGATGTTCACAAGAAGACATATTCAGGCGCCCTGTTTTCCAAGGACGATGCACTGGTAGAAAGCGATACATGTCCATCAGGAGAAGCCGAACTGGCTCACCAACCGACTGAGTTAAATCGTTTCGGCTTGAACCTGAGTCGCGGGGGATTCCCATGAGGGTTGAGATGCAAGTCATCCTTATTGGGAGGATGAATCATGTCATCACCTTTTCCATCATCGCTCCGGGCACGGTTTCAGACGTACATTGATGAAGGGTTAAGCGGGCGTGCGGCGGCATTGGGTCTGAAAGCTTCGCCGACCACAGGTGCAAGGTGGGCGCGTCAGGTTCGAACCAAGGGCCATGCAGATACGGCCTATGGATTGTCCGACAACCTCATCTGGCCCGCATTGAAACGCCAGATACTTCCCTTTATCCCAGTCTTCGACAAGGGCGAGCGAACATATGGACCCTTCTCACGATCCGATTTCAGTTGGGATGAAGAAAACAATCGCTTCACCTGCCCGGGCTGGAAAGAGATGCGGCACACCTGGCGCACCTATTCTGACCCCGCCCGGAATGCCCAAAGTTGCATAGCCCACAAGTACCGGGCGCTGAAGTCCGATTGCACAGGATGCGCGCCAGCGGACAATCGGACTACTCAACCGACCGGATCAGCTTGCGTTCCAGAATGCGCAGGACAGATTTCAGATCATGCCCGCGTTTCAGGATCTGCCCGTCCATGCCCACAACGGCATAAAGCCCCTGACGGTTACGCAGCTTAGGATGCTTTTCGATCCGGTAGAGCGGATGCTCTGCGGTGCGGCGAAAGACCGAGAACACGGCACAGTCGCGCAAACAGGAGATACCGTAGTCACGCCATTCCCCGGCGGCGACCATACGCCCGTAAAGGCCCAGAATGACGTTAAGCTCGCGCCGGTCGAACGCGACCTGAGGCGACGCCACGCCGGTAGAGGTCTGAAAGGTCATGCCGCAGAGTTGCCGCGATCCGCACCGAAATCAAGGCCAGTCTGCACAAGCCCTGGCGTGCCGCCCCCTGTATGGCCATAGCCAAGGCCAGGTTGCCCAAGAACACTATTGACCACGTGGTCGGTTTTGTGCAGATTTGCAGCACGACAGGGAGGAGAGGGCATGACACCTCAGGACCGCGCCGAAAAGAGCGCCGCTGCGATGTGGGCGGGCGATGCGGCCAGCAAATGGCTGGGCATGACCCTCGACGCGGTTGGGCCGGGTTCGGCAACGCTGTCCTTTCAAGTCCAGGATCACCATCTCAACGGCCATGCGATCTGCCATGGCGGATACATTTTCACCCTCGCCGACAGCGCGTTTGCTTTCGCCTGCAACAGCTATAACCAACTCGCAGTCGCACAGGAAAACCAGATTACCTTCCTGTCCCCAGGCAAGCTGAATGAACGCCTGACGGCTATGGCCACCGAAACCGCGCGCACAGGGCGATCGGGTGTCTATGATGTCACTGTCACCGGCCAGGACGGGCGCAAGGTGGCCGTGTTCCGCGGCCTCTCGCGTGAGGTCAAGGGACAGCATTTCGACGAAGCATCGTGACCTCGAACCGCGATCACAGGAATCTGCCGGGCCATTGCTCTGGCGCAACGGACCCGCAATTGGAGACGACCGCATGAAGGACCTCACCCCCCGCAAAGAAGACCTCAACCCGATTGAAATCGCATCGCGCGATGAGATCGGTGCGCTGCAGCTCAAACGTCTGAAATGGTCCCTGAAACACGCCTATGACAATGTGCCGTTCTACAAAGCCAGCTTTGACGCGGCGGGTGTGCATCCGGACGATCTGACCACACTTTCGGATCTGGCCAAGTTTCCCTTCACCGTCAAACAGGATCTGCGCGACAATTACCCGTTTGGCATGTTCGCGGTTCCACGCGACCAGATCGCGCGTATTCATGCGTCCTCCGGCACCACCGGTCAGCCGACGGTCGTTGGTTATACCCAGACCGATCTGAATGTCTGGGGTGAGGTGGTGGCGCGCAGCCTGCGCGCGTCGGGTCTGCGCCCGGGGGATCTGTTGCACAACGCTTATGGGTACGGGCTCTTTACCGGTGGGTTGGGCATTCATCTGGGCGCCGATTCGCTGGGGCTGACCACGGTTCCGATTTCGGGCGGCATGACCCAGCGCCAGGTCAGGCTGATCGAGGATTTCCAGCCCAAGGGTATCACTGTCACGCCGTCTTATGCGCTCTCGATCCTGGATGAATATGCGGCTCAGGGGCTCGATCCCCGGCAAAGCCCGCTGGAAGTGGGCATCTTCGGTGCCGAACCCTGGACCAACGCCATGCGCCTGGAAATCGAAGAGGCGTTCGACATGCACGCCGTCGATATCTACGGCCTGAGCGAGGTTATGGGCCCAGGTGTTGCCAATGAATGTGTGGAAACCAAGGACGGGCTGCACATCTGGGAAGATCATTTCTATCCCGAGATCATCAACCCCGAAACCGGTGAGCCGGTCGCGGATGGCGAACAGGGGGAGCTGGTCTTCACCTCCCTCTCCAAGGAAGCATTCCCGATCATTCGGTATCGCACCCGGGATCTGACCCGCCTCCTGCCCGGCACCGCCCGGTCGATGCGGCGCATGGAAAAGATCACCGGCCGGTCGGATGACATGATCATTCTGCGCGGCGTGAACGTGTTTCCGACCCAGATCGAGGAACAGTTGATGACCGTCAAGGGCCTTGCCGCGCATTTCCAGATCGAGCTGTCGCGCCCGGGCCGCATGGACAAGATGCGCATCCTCACCGAAGCGGCCGAAGGGTTTTCGGGGAACGATGACCGCGTGCACGCCGCCGCCGAACTGGCCCACAAGATCAAGTCGACTGTGGGGATCTCGGTAAAGGTGGACGTGTCCGATCCCGGCGGTGTCGAGCGCAGCCAGGGCAAGGCCGTACGCATCCTGGACAAGCGCCCCAAAACCTGATGCCACGGGGGATCGCCAAGGATCACGACGCCAAACGCGCCGCTCTGCGCAAAGGGGCTGCGGCCTATTTCGCGGCCCAGGGCTATGACCGCGCCTCGATGACCGGGGCCGCGCGGGAATGCGGGGTCTCCAAGGCGCTGATCTATCATTACTACGACAGCAAAGAGGCGCTGCTCTTCGATATTCTCGATACGCATCTGTCAGATCTGGTGACAGTGGTTGACGCGGCGGCCCCTGACGGGCTGCCCGGTTTGATCCGGGCAATCCTTGAGGCCTATGAGGATGCCGATGCCGAGCACAAACTCCAGTTGGATGCGTTGGCGACCTTGCCGGTGCAACAACAAACGCCGTTGATCGCGTTACAACGCAGGCTGGTCGAGATCATGTCGGATGCCATCGCGCGCGAACGGTCCGACCTGGACCCTGTGCGCCTCAGGGCGGTGACCATGACGGTGTTCGGTATTCTCAACTGGTTTTATATGTGGCATCGGCCCGGCAAGGGGTTAAGCCGCGAGGCCTATGCCGAATTGGCGGCACAGTTCGTCCATGGTGGCATCGCAGCGACCTGAGCAGGATCGCGGGCGCGCGCGTCGGCGACCCGCATCTTGCTTGATCCTGAACCCGCAGCCTTGCGAAAAACGTCAGGCCGCACATTGGCTGACCTCGATCTCACGCAGGAACAGCCTCTCCTGAAACACCGATAGCGCAATATGCCAACAGGTCTGCACCGGCTTCAGCAGTCAGACACTGTGCAACCCCGCGGCGGCTTGCCCTAGGTTGCAGCGCGTCTAAGTCGCGCCCTCCAAGGGGCTGAACAAGATCCCGTCCTCGATTATGAGCGCCTTCACCGGTCCGGCTTCCAGGCCAGAAATGACACGGATTGGGCGGCGCAGTCCGATTGCAGCAGACCCGGAGCCGTTCTAGCCACGCCCGATATAGGGCATCTTGGTTGCCATGACGGTCATGAACTGCACATTCGCGCCGAGCGGGAGCTGCGCCATATGCAGAACCGAGGCGGCCGCATCCGCCACATCCATGGTCGGCTGCACCTCGGCCTGTGGGTCTTGCGCACGCGCGTTGTCGTTCAGCGCCTGCACCATGGGCGTCAGCGCATTTCCGATATCTATCTGGCCACACGCGATATCAAAGGGCCGCCCGTCCAGTGACAGGGTCCGCGTCAGCCCCGTCACCCCATGTTTCGTTGCCGTATACGTCACTGATCCAGGCCGCGGCACATGGGCCGAGATCGAGCCGTTATTGATGATCCGACCCCCCTGAGGGCTCTGCTGCCGCATGACCCGAAACGCGGCGCGTGCGGCCAGGAACATCCCGGTCAGGTTTACGTTGACCGCCCGGGTCCAATCCTCCAGCGGGATCTCATCGATAGATCCTGCGGGGGTGAAGATCCCCGCATTGTTAAAGAGCACGTCGAGATGTCCCGCCTCGCCTGCGAACCGTTCAACGGCCGCTTCAATAGCCTCTGGCTCAGTCACATCTGCAATCAGCGGGATGGCGTGATCATACGCCTCCGCAATCTCGCGCAGCGGGCCGGGGCTGCGTGCCAGAACACCCACGCACCAGCCGCTTTGCAGAAAAAGCTCTGCCGTGGCGCGGCCAATGCCAGAACTGGCGCCGGTGATCAGGATGGATTTCACGATAGTTCCTCCTCCAACGCCAGAGGGGCCATGGCAGCGCTGCGCAGATCGTCGACCCGCAGCTTATAGGTCGGCTTCGCCAACCGGTTGCGCACCACCCAGATCAGCCGTTCCTGCGCACGCGTGATGGCCACATAGGCCAGACGTTTCCACAAGGGCTGCCCCGCCTCGGTCCGGCCCATGCGCGCGGCGACAAAGATATCCGGGGCGAACACCTGTACCGTGTCCCACTGACTGCCCTGCGCCTTGTGGATCGTCACCGCGGCCCCGTGTAGAAAGGTGGCCCCCATACGCGCGGCAAAGGGGATGAACGGCTCTTCCTCATGGGGTTTTTCGATCTTCACGATCGAGGCGGCACTGACCTGGGGATCCTCGGCCCCGATCACATGCAACCGCGAAAACCCCGGTTTGCGACCCGGACCCAGATAAACGACCTGCGCGCCCTTAATCAGACCGCGCGCCTCCAGATCCAGTCTTTTCTTGCGGTGCTTGAGCGGCAGTTCGATGCCATCGCAGATCAGCGGCTCTCCCTCCACCAGTTCGGTTTCCGGCGCGCCGTGCACCGAACGAAACGCGTTGATCAGACGCACACGCGTGGCGTTGCGCCAGACCAGAACCGGAGAGCGTGCCATCAGATCAACCTCGACCCGCTGACCCCAGACAACACGTTCATCCGCGCGGGCCTTCTCTTCGACCATGCGCTCGAAATCCTGGAAATCGAGCTGCGGATCGGCCAACGCATGCGCCAGATCGAGGATCGGATTATCCTGCGTTTGGCGATGAATACGGCTCAGCGTCAGCTTGCGGGCGTCATCCAGCCTGTCGAACACCATGGCGCCGGATTGGTTCACCGGGGCAAGCTGCGCGGGATCACCAAAGAGCAGCAGGTTGGGAAAGATGTCCTGAAGATCCTCAAACTGCTTGGCATCCAGCATCGATGCTTCATCGACCAGCCCGATATCGAGCGGTTCCTCCCGCCGTTTCCAGCCGGTGATGAAATCCGACCCGCGCAAGCCCGCCGCCGCCAGCGCGCCGGGGATGGATTTGTTCGTCTCATAGAACGAAAAGGCACGGTCGAGCGCCAGATCGGTCAAGCCCTCAACCTCAGGCCGCTCGCCCTGGCCGGCCAGCCATTCTGCGATCCGTTCGTATTCCGGATCGTAGACGGGCGTATAGAGGATGCGGTGGATGGTCGTCGCAGGTACCCCCCTCAGCCGCAGGACACTGGCGGCCTTGTTGGTCGGGGCCAGAATGGCGAGCGTCCGGCGGTCTTTGCGCCGACGCCCTTCGTAGTCGCCCGAAATGACATCGACACCCGCTTCTGAAAGCGCCTTGTAAAGGGCCGCCAGAAGGAGCGTCTTTCCCGAACCGGCCTTACCCACAACCGCCATCACACCCGATCCTGAATCGCGCGGCGCGCTGAGCAGGCTGTCTTCCAGGTCAACGCCAGCGCCGCGCAGCATCTCGGCCACGCTGTCATAGGCCTGAGCCTGATCTTCGGAAAAGGTGAGTGCGGTTTCGGACATGAGCGCGACCCTACAGCCGCGTCGGCAAAGGTGCCAGAGTTCAGGCGCTGCGTTTGTGCCAGATGGCGGGGCCCGTGCCGAAAGCGCGTTGAAACCACAACCGGGAGAGATCCGGCGAGATGCCTGCGCGTGCCGCGACACGGGCCTGCGCTTCGGCGGTGAAGTCCCAAAGACCGATGCTGATCCGATCTCGCCCATCGCCTTCGGAGCCGAGTATCTCGGGCCAGGATCCAATCGCCCGATAGATCCGTTCCATCCTGCGATCGAAAACACCTGTGAAATGACGAATGCCGAAGCCGCGCATGATTTCTCCACCGCCCAGCATCAGGGCGGCGGCCACATGCGGGCCCGCATCCCGCGCGAGGCAAAACCGGGTACATTCCCAGATCAGCGGGCTCTGAATGGGCGCGCCGCCTGTCAGATGACCGAAAACTTCGTTCACCATAACCGACCCTGTGGTCGGCAGGAACCGCATGGAACCGCCATGTCGGCCATCGGGACGTTCCCAAATCACGTATAGCGGATCGAGCGCATCATATTGATCGCGCTCCTCGCCATTGGCATCCACATGCACCTCCCACCCCAATCGGGCGGCGAACTGATCGGCGCGATCTGTGAACATGCCTGTGGCAAGTGTTGGATAGAGGTGAAGATCGTGTCCGTAAAGATAACGCAGCATGGTCGCCCCTGGGTCCTGAAATGAGGACAAACGGCTATCGCGGACGTGGTTAATCCTTTGCCATGCCTGGGAACGGTCGGGCCAATAGTTGGTTAACGAAACTGTGGAGCAGTGGTTTCAGACCCGAAAGAGGGACGCGAAACGCCACGCTTTTCTGGCGCTTCGCCGAGCAATGGGGTGGCAAGACTTTGTCTCAAAATCTGCGCATTTTCTGTGTCAGAAAATGGCGCGGTCAGACAACGATCAGACCCCGGCTCATGGCGCGCGCCACTGCATGTGTGGTATTGAGCGCACCCAGCTTGAACCGCGCACTCTCGATATAGACCCGCAGGGTATGTTCGGATATCGACAGCGAGTTGGCGACCTGAGCGCGATTATACCCCAGAGCGATGAGGGTCATTGCATCCACTTCCCGCGGTGAAAGCGATTGCGCCGGTTCGGGCTGACGCACCGGCTCGAACTCCAGCGCCTTGCGGTTAAAGTAGTGTCCGATCAGAATCAGATCGCGGCCATGGGTTTCGATGAACTGGTTCCAATACGCGTCGTCGCAATCGTGATTGCTGGTAAACAGCGCAAATTGGCCATTGGGCCCCCGGATGGGAACGGAGTATCCCTGATTGCCCACGCCATACGCGATCGCTTCGCTGAGAAACGCACGCGCAGCCTTGCTGGACCAATCCAGCCGTTTCCAATCTACCGGATGAAACCGCTGATAACAGCCCTGAATGACTGGATCTATTCGAAGGTAGTTCTGTTCCAGATAGCGCTGGCGCCATGCATCGGAATAGGTCCCACACCCGTATTGATCGCCCGCAGAGTCAACCCAGTGATAGACGATGTGGTGGATCTGATACAGGTCGCGCAGCGCGACAGTCGCGCTCTGAAGACCCTCAAGCTTGGTTGTGCTGTCCAAGTCCTCCAATATGTTTTCCAGCCGTGCCCGTTTCACCATAGCCCTGCAACGGAACCTTCTCTTCTTGCAACGCCATCTCCCTCGCCGCGATCAACTTGGCATCGTCCAGATGCTCGGCCAATACGGACAAACCATTTGCACGTGCAAAAGATTTGAGGTCTTCGAGAACGTCCATTATCCACGTATGCTTCATTCTTAAGATCTCTCCGAAGTAATTAATGAATAGTTAATTCAACTATAGCATGACTGTTTTTCGTCGGAAATTCGCTGGTTTCCCCTCCCCAAAAATGGTGAGGGCAGGATTTCTAACCCTCTGGATTCGCAAAGCTGGTTCCAAAAACGAGAATGGCCCGCGAATCACAAGGGGGATTCGCGGGCCATTAGCACCGTCTGCATCAGCAAGACTCAGTCGGGATTAGCCATCCAAGACGTCTTCCAAGGTGCGCAAACCGGTCTTGGGCGACTGCACCAGCACTGCCATGTTCCCTGGCTTGTGCTCATTGCGCAGCATTTTCATATGCGCCTGGGGCAGATCAGCCCAGGTAAAGACCTCTGACATGCACGGATCAAGGCGCCGCTCCAGCATCAGTTGGTTGGCCGCGCTGGCTTGTTTGAGATGGGCAAAATGGCTGCCTTGCAAACGCTTCTGATGCATCCACATGTAGCGGACGTCAAAGGTGCAGTTGAAGCCGGTCGTGCCTGCACAGATCACCACCATACCGCCTTTCTTGCACACGAAGGTCGAGACCGGGAATGTCGCCTCGCCCGGATGCTCGAACACCATATCGACATTCACACCCTTGCCAGTGATATCCCAGATTGCCTTGCCGAATTTCCGGGTCTCTTTGAACCATTCGGCATATTCGGGCGTGTTCACTGTGGGCATCTGGCCCCAGCACTTGAAATCCTTGCGATTGAGGACGCCTTTTGCACCCAGACCCATCACGAAATCGCGCTTGCTCTCGTCCGAGATCACACCGATCGCATTGGCGCCTGCGGTATTGATCAACTGGATCGCGTACGACCCCAGCCCGCCGGATGCGCCCCAGACCAGCACATTCTGCCCAGGCTTGAGATCATGCGGCGCATGACCAAAGAGCATCCGATAGGCGGTCGCCAAGGTCAGTGTGTAGCACGCGCTTTCTTCCCAGGTCAGATGCTTGGGCCGCGGCATCAGCTGCTGGCTCTGGACACGGGTAAACTGAGCGAATGAGCCGTCGGCTGTCTCATAGCCCCAGATCCGCTGGCTGGGCGAATACATCGGATCGCCGCCATTGCATTCCTCGTCGTCGCCATCGTCCTGGTTGCAGTGCACCACAACCTCATCTCCGACTTTCCAGCGTTTGACCTTGGCCCCCACGGCCCAGACGATGCCTGCGGCATCCGAACCCACAATCGCATAGGGCGCACGGTGACCGTCAAACACCGACACCGGCTGACCCAGACAGGCCCAAACGCCGTTATAGTTCACACCTGCCGCCATAACGAGGATCAGAACATCGGTATCGCCAATTTCTGGCACATCGACGACTTCGAGCTGCATCGCCTTGTCCGGGTCGCCATGGCGTTCCCGACGCAGAACCCAGGCATGCATCTTCTCTGGCACATATCCCATGGGAGGCATCTCTCCCATGTCGTACAGATCCTTTTCCGGAGCCTCATAATCCGCGCTGCCGCCATTCTGATCCAGGGCCATGGGTCCCTCCTTGATATCAAGACCGTGCCGCGACGCAGAATCGCGGCGTTCATTCGATGGAATATGGCTGCAAACGCAACATTGCAACCGTCAAAGCGGCGTTTTTGTAATTTTATGACTTTGCGAGTGCAGAAATTTCTTTCGCGGGTGCAGAATCTTTAGGATTGTTGCGCGGCAACAGATGCCGGATGGAGTTGGCATAGAACCGACACAGCTCTTCTTCCTCTGGGTTCAAGGAATAGCTGTCTCCAGTCAGGATCAGGATGCCGCGTTCGGTGAGTTGGCGCAGACCCACCTCGGCCGCATAGTCACGGTTGTTCCGGGGCAAGTGGATATGCGCGTGCGGCACCTCCTCAATCAGCGTGCTAAGGGCCAGCTCAACCTCCGCGCGGGTGCGCGCGGCACCATCCTGGCAGATCCAGGCGACCATCGGTACCGGCAAGACCGGAACGACCTCGCCGATCCGCTTCATCAGCTCCCGCCCCAAGGGCACCGTCACATCCCCTGTGCGCTGGGTCGAAAAGTCCCGCAAAGACAAAGGCAGGCCAAAACTGACGGCGGCATAGCCGAATTTGTGATACCGTCCGGTGGCCCGCAGCCAAAGCTGCTTGAGCGTCTTGGCCGCGATCATACTGATCGACGCCTCAAAGCGGCGATGCGGGCGATGCACCGCACCCAGAAGAATGCGGTCCTCCAGCACGCGGTCATAGTTCAACGCGACCGGAACAAACACAACGTCGCGGGTCCCCTCCCCCATTCCGTCGGCAATGTATTTCAAGAGGCCCAGTTTGGGCGGCATCAGCTTGCCTGTCAGGCTGAGCCCGCCTTCGGGGAACATGGCCTGCGTGACACCCGCCTCGGTGGCCAGATGCACATAGCGCGCCAAGACGCGGCGGTAGAGATCGTTTCGCGATTTACGCCTGATGAAATACGCCCCCATGGCCCGGATCAGACGGCTGAGCGGCCACACCCGCGCCCATTCGCCCACCGCATAAGAGAGCGCGGACCGCTGCGCCGCCAGATAGGTCACCAGCACATAATCCATGTTGCTGCGGTGATTCATCACAAAGACCACCGTCGCCTCGGCGTCGATCGCTTTGAGCGCCTCTTCATCGTGATGGCCCAGCCGCACTCGATAAAACGCATTCGACAGGAAGCGCGCCGCGCGAATGGCAAATCCAAAATAGGCAGACGCGGAAAACGATGGCACAATCTCGCGCGCATAGCGCCGCGCCTCTTCAAAGGCCACGTTTTCGGGGGTCCCACTGGCGGCGGCGTGTTCGACAATTGCCTGGCTGACTTCGGGATCGTAGATCAGGCGCTGTATCATATCGTAGCGGCGCGCAAGCTTGAACGGCTGGATCGGTCGCTCAAGCCGTTCGTTCAGCCGCGCGACCACACGCTCCAGCCTGCGCCGAAAAAACCACCGAACCGACGGGAACAGAAAATGCGAGGCAAAGGTGACCACTGCAAAGAGCAGGATCAGCACAAAAAGCCACAACGGGAGTTCCACGGTCGACGTCATCAACCGACACTTGCAGCAAAGCGGCGCAAGAACAATATATGAGAATGCGTAAATGAGATGAGTGGGATGGGACAGATCAGCGTAACGCCTGGGTTTTCAGATGCCGAACGACCTCAGGCAGCGCATCTTTATTGGCAGGCTTTCGGAGAGAAACTGGCCAGGACCCTTGGCCCCACACCCCGAGGCGAGGCATTCTTTGCCAAGGTGATGAACCCGGATTTCGCTTTGGTCGCACGGGACGCAGACGGTCGGATGCTGGGTCTTGCGGGCTTTAAGACCGGCGAAGGCAGCTTGGCAGATGGTGGTCTGCGCGACCTCCTATCGACCTATGGCGTGCTCGGCGGGCTCCTGCGTGCGGCACTGCTGGCACCGCTTGAGCGTAAGGTAGAGCAGGGCACGCTCTTAATGGACGGCATCTGCGTCGGGTCTGAGGCGCGCGGGCGCGGTGTCGGCACCCTCCTTTTGGATGCCATCAAGGGCGAGGCCGCCAAGCGGGAGTTATCCCGCGTGCGGTTGGATGTGATCGACACCAATCCGCGCGCCCGCTCCCTTTATGAACGGCAGGGCTTTGTCGCAACGGGACAAGAACAGACCGGTCCATTGCGGCATGTTTTCGGCTTTACGGAAAGCACCACAATGGTCTTTCCTCTACCGTGATTGCCGCAATGCAGCGAATTGACTTTGCCACAATCTTTCAAGTATCACCCTCATGACGCAATATAATTGCCCGCCCTGATTCATGAGGTTCCACAATGACTGACGTGAAAAAAGACCGCCCGTGGCTGATCCGGACCTATGCCGGACATTCAACCGCATCGGCGTCAAACGCGCTTTATCGGGGAAACCTGGCAAAGGGTCAGACCGGCTTGTCGGTGGCCTTCGATCTGCCCACACAGACGGGCTATGATAGCGACCACCAGCTGTCGCGCGGCGAGGTGGGCAAGGTTGGCGTGCCGATCTGCCATCTGGGTGACATGCGGATGCTGTTCGATCAGATCCCGCTGGAACAAATGAACACCTCGATGACAATCAACGCGACGGCGCCATGGCTATTGTCGCTTTACATTGCCGTGGCCGAGGAGCAGGGCGCCGATATCTCGAAACTGACCGGGACGGTGCAAAACGACCTGATCAAGGAATACCTCAGCCGTGGCACGTATATCTGCCCGCCCAAACCGTCACTGAAGATGATCGCGGATGTGGCGGAGTATTGCTATACCAACGTGCCGAAATGGAACCCGATGAACGTGTGTTCCTATCATCTGCAAGAGGCCGGTGCCACGCCGGAACAGGAACTGGCCTTTGCGCTGGCCACCGGTCAGGCGGTTCTGGACGAACTGCGCCCCCGTGTCCCGGCCGAAGATTTTCCCGCGTTGGTGGGGCGGATTTCGTTTTTTGTGAATGCCGGTATCCGTTTCATTACCGAGATGTGCAAAATGCGCGCCTTTGTCGATCTCTGGGATGAGATTTGCGAGACGCGCTATGGCGTGACCGACCCGAAATTCCGCCGCTTCCGCTATGGGGTACAAGTCAACTCACTGGGCCTGACCGAACAGCAGCCCGAGAACAACGTCTATCGTATTCTCATTGAAATGCTGGCGGTGACGTTGTCGAAAAAGGCGCGGGCACGGGCGGTGCAATTGCCCGCCTGGAACGAGGCGTTGGGCCTGCCACGCCCCTGGGATCAGCAATGGTCGATGCGGATGCAACAGATCCTGGCCTATGAAACCGACTTGCTGGAATATGGCGATCTGTTCGATGGCAACGCGGTGGTGGATGCCAAGGTCGAAGATCTTAAAGAGGGCGCGCGCGCCGAGTTGGCCAATCTGGAGACGATGGGCGGCGCGGTACAATCCATTGAGTATATGAAGTCACGACTCGTCGATTCCAATGCCGACAGGCTGAACCGGATCGAGGCGGGAGATACCGTGGTTGTTGGCGTAAACAAATACACAACGACAGAGCCCTCCCCCCTCCAGACCGAAGATGGCGGCATCATGGTTGTGGATCCCGCAGTCGAGTTGGAACAGATCGGTCGGCTGAATACCTGGCGGGCCGACCGCGACAGCAATGCCGTACAGGCTGCGCTGGCCGCGCTGCGTGAGGCTGCGCAGAAGGGCGAGAACATCATGGGTCCGTCCGTTGCCGCCGCCAAGGCTGGCGTCACCACCGGCGAATGGGCCGAGGAAATGCGCCGTGTGCACGGCACCTATCGTGGCCCCACCGGCGTCTCAGGTAGTGTGTCGAACAAGACCGAAGGCCTGGATCACATCCGTGAGGCTGTGAATGCCGTCAGCGACAAACTGGGGCGCCGCCTGAAATTCCTGGTTGGCAAGCCGGGCCTTGATGGGCATTCGAACGGCGCGGAACAAATCGCCTTTCGCGCGCGCGACTGCGGCATGGACATATCTTACGAGGGCATCCGCCTGACACCGGATGAGATCATTGCCGCCGCTATTGAGGACCAGGCCCATGTTATTGGCCTGTCGATCCTGTCTGGCAGCCATATGCCGCTGGTCGAAGATCTGGTTCAGAAAATGAAAGATGCCGGTCTGGGGTCTGTGCCGTTGATTGTGGGAGGGATCATTCCCGATGAAGATGCTCAACGGCTATTGGATATGGGTGTAGCAAAAGTTTATACGCCCAAGGATTTCGAATTGAATACGATCATGATGGATATCGTGGCGCTGGCCGACCCCAAGGCATTGGCAGCAGAGTGAGCGGTGCATCGCCCACTGACACAAAATAGATCATAGTGATAGGAGATAAGTCCTTGTCCTGCTAATGGCTTAGGTGCCATTTGTCGTCGACTATAGAAGTGACAGGAGGACAGGACATGGCCATTGATCTTAGCGGATTGACTACAAAAGAGCTTGAAAAGCTCAAGGCCGATGTCGAAAAGGCACTGACAGCATCCAAGGCGCGCGATTTACGCGCGGCCAAGAAGGCAGCGGAAAAGGCAGCCGCTCAATTTGGGTTTTCGCTGACAGAACTTGCAGATGAATCGGACGCGGGCGCGGCCCCCAAGCGGAAATACAAGAAACGCAAGGTGGCTAAAGACAAAGGTATTGCGAAATATCGTAACCCTGAGAACGCGGATCAAACCTGGACCGGCAAAGGACGCCAACCCAATTGGTTCAGATCCGCGATGGAAAAGGGTATCGACCCGGCAGCTTTGGAAATCTGACGTCGCGCGGCGATTGCGCCACTGTCCCGGATGACGGATAAGGTCCGCGTTCCAAACGCGGAGAGATGTCATGACCATTCATATCGGCGCTGAAAAAGGCCAGATCGCGGGCACGGTATTGTTGCCCGGCGATCCGTATCGCGCGAAATGGGCTGCGGAGACGTTTCTTGAGGCGCCAGAGCTGGTGAATGAAACCCGCGGTATGTTGGGATATACCGGCACTTGGCGTGGCAACCGGGTAACGGTTCAGGGATCGGGCATGGGTATGCCATCGCTGTCGATCTATGTGAACGAACTGATCCGCGATTACGATGCCCAGACACTGATTCGGATCGGATCTTGCGGGGGCATGCAGCCCCATGTGGCGCTGCGGGACATCATTCTGGCGATGACCTCTTCGACCATCAGCACACCCTCGTCCGGTATCTTTCGCGAATTGAATTTCGCCCCCGTTGCGGATTGGGGGCTGCTGCGCGCGGCCTACTCCGCCTGTGAGGACAAGGGGATCGTGCCCCATATGGGCGGTATCTATTCCTCGGACGTGTTTTATGATGAGCGTCCGGACTTGAATGCTGAAATGGTCCGCCATGGCATTCTGGGCGTGGAAATGGAGGCCGCCGAGCTTTATGCGTTGGCGGCACGCTATGGCCGACGGGCACTGGCCATTCTGACGGTTTCCGACCATCTGGATACCGGTGAGGCTCTGCCCTCCCAAGACCGCGAGCAGAGCTTTGGCGATATGGTCGAGATCGCTTTGAATGCCGCGTTCGCTTAAGCGCCAAGAGGACTTTCAGAGAAATACCGGCCCTTAAGGCAAACACGTTCTTTTAGAAACCTACGCCCGTCACCCGTGAGAGCGATCATAACCGTTTTCGCTTGGGGGAACCCATCCGGCCAAAGCCCCATCTTGGGGTGCAAAAACCTCGACAAGCAATGGATGGCAAGGGGCCGCGTCCGAGGAATGCTCTGCAGAGCAATCGCCGCCCGGGCAAGCCGACAGGTTCCCCAGCACATCAATTTCGGCAAAGAACTCCAGATAATCTCCCGGCCTGACCGGGCTGGCTTTCATGAAATACTGGCCAGTATCGCGGGTAAAGCCCGTGCACATAAAGACGTTGAGTACATCGTGCACCAGCGGCTCGGCCTCACTGCGCGCAACGCCCATGTATTCCGCCAGGGCCCGTGTCAGGTTGGAATGGCAGCAATGATGATAGTGTCCGCCATTCAACAGGGTGTTTGTATATGGGTCGCACCGTGTGCCAATCACATCATGCACCGACCCGCCAAATGCGTCGATCCCGTACCAGCCAAGCGTATCCTGGGTGATCGTCGCCATGGGTCGCAAATGCGGAAAACTGGACCACATCCGCTCTCCGGTCGTCAGGTGCGTGCCGTGCAAGGCCCGCGATTTCCCGGAATAGAACCTCTCGCTCAGATCATCGAGGTTGTGCAGGTTCAAATCGCCGACTTGCGGCCCCTCAACGGAGCTGATGCGAAAGAACTGGCCCGCGCGCGCAGTGAACACCGCCGCCTCTCGCGGGGGGACCATGACTTCGTCAACCTTTTGCGCGGTTTTCCGCGCCGCGACATAGAGCGCTAGATCGGGCGGTGGCAGTGTCTCGGGCGGGTAGCAGATTACCGGCTTTATGGAACGGCGGGCCTCGGCGTCGCTGGGAACGTTGACCATCTGCGTCTCCTTACTTGGTCTTCCGGTTTGGATCGCGGCAGGTTTCCGGCGGGCCATCGCTGGAGGTAAAGGCATCTGCCCCGCAGGTCATACACCGGTATTTGCGCAGGGTGCCACGGTTGCCAGACCTTTCCTCACGCCAGCGACAGTGCCGCGTGCCTGCGCGTGATCGGGTAACGATCACGACAATCACAAAGGCAATCAAGAGGGCAAGGAGTATATGCACAGGCGCGAACTTAACGTGCCGCGCCTGTTACATCCAGCCCGGATGGGCCGTCACACCGCTCATGCAGCGTCGTAATACTGAAAGAGCCTCGGCTCCTGCTCAGCGGGCCTCGGCGTTGGCTCGGGTGTGTAGTAGGCCCACGCCTCCTCAAGTATCCTCAGCGCATCTTCAGCGGAGGTTCTTGCAGGCGTATTTTTGCTTGCCGGTATCATGGTGACCTCGTGGGTTCGGTGGACCCTCCCTCAAGAGCAACCTAGTCCCTTCCTGGCCAGATACAGCCGCTATTTACACAATCACGCCATGCACAGCCCGCATAGGCGTGCTCAGACGGTCCGTTCCACCATCATCTTCTTGATCTCGGCGATCGCCTTGGCCGGGTTCAGACCTTTCGGGCAAGTCTTGGCGCAGTTCATGATCGTATGGCACCGGTAGAGCTTGAAAGGATCTTCCAGATCATCCAACCGTTCCCCTGTTGCCTCATCGCGTGAATCGATGATCCAGCGGTAGGCATGGAGCAACGCAGCCGGGCCGAGATACCGGTCGCCATTCCACCAATAGGATGGGCACGAGGTCGAGCAGCAGGCGCACATCACACACTCATATAGGCCATCCAGTTTCTCGCGATCTTCGATCGACTGGCGCCATTCCTTGGCAGGACGATTTGTCTTTGTTTCCAGCCACGGCATCGTGGACGCGTGCTGCGCATAAAAATGCGTCAGGTCCGGGATCAGATCCTTGACCACCGGCATATGCGGCAGAGGATAGATTTTCACATCGCCTTTGATCTCGTCCATGCCATAAATGCAGGCCAGCGTGTTGATCCCGTCGATATTCATCGCGCAAGATCCGCAAATCCCCTCGCGGCAGGACCTGCGGAAGGTCAGGGTCGGATCGATCTCGTTCTTGATCTTGATCAGCCCGTCCAGAACCATGGGGCCACAGGTGTCCATGTCCACAAAATAGGTGTCGACCTGCGGGTTCTTCCCATCGTCGGGGTTCCAGCGATAGATGCTGAATTTCCGCAGATTGGTGGCCCCTTCGGGCTTGGGCCAGGTCTTGCCCGTCTTGATACGGGAATTTTTGGGCAGGGTCAGTTGAACCATCGGTGTTCTCCTCTCAGGCCGCGGTCAGCGCGGCGAGGCCTTCGCGGGCCACACAGGTTTGGGTCTCGGATCGGGACAGAACGCCCCGGATCAGGGAAACGGTTGTCTCGGACGTACCGATTACCGCATCTTTGGCAAACTCGCCGATCTCGCGCGCAGTCGAATTGTCGACGATACAATCGGTGAAGGGGGTCACAGCAGCCTCTGGCACGGTGGGAAACCGGGTCACGAGCGTCTCGCTCACCGCCGCCTTGGCGCTGCGGCGGGCCAGATCATCGGCGGTCGCTTGCGTTTGCGCGCAGCCCGCCAGAAAGATCAGCGACACAAGACCCAGACCCACGCGTGTCATGCGGCTCAATAAACCCGCGCCTTGGGCGCGATCTTTTTCAGGTCGATCCCACCATCGTTGTGGCTTGTCAGCGGTTTGGTAATCACACCGCGATAACCCAGCGACGCCTCGTTGCCCTTGAACCACACAAGGCTGTGCTTGCGCCAGCTCTCGTCGTCGCGGTCGGGATAATCCTCATGCGCATGGGCACCGCGGCTTTCCTTGCGCGCCGCCGCCGCCGTGATGGTGGCCACCGCATTGGGCATCAGATTGGTCAGCTCCAGCGTTTCCATCAGGTCCGAATTCCACACCAGCGAGGTATCTGTGACTTTGACATCCGACATCTTGCCCGAGACCTCTTCCATCTTCTTCTGACCCTCGGCCAGCGTCTTGTCGGTTCGGAAGACGGCTGCGTCTTGCTGCATGGTCTTTTGCATCTCCAACCGCAACTCGGCGGTGGGCACGTGGCCCTTGGCATAGCGCAGACCGTCAAACCGGCTGAATGCCGCTTCGATGCTGCGCTGGCTGGGTGTGGGCACAGCCGTCTTGGGATCGACGATTTCCGCCGCCCGGATCGCCGCCGCGCGGCCAAACACCACCAGATCGATCAGCGAGTTGGAACCGAGACGGTTCGCGCCATGCACTGACGCGCAGCCCGCCTCGCCCACCGCCATAAGGCCGGGTGCGACCGCTTCGCTGTCCGATTTGGTAGGCGCCAGAACCTCGCCCCAGTAATTCGTGGGGATACCACCCATGTTATAATGCACGGTGGGCAGAACCGGGATCGGCTCTTTGGTCAGATCCACACCCGCAAAGATACGCGCGCTTTCCGAAATCCCCGGCAGGCGCAGATCCAGCGTTTCCTTGGGCAGGTGGTTGAGATGCAGATGGATGTGATCGCCGGTTTCGCCCACACCGCGCCCTTCGCGGATCTCCATGGTCATGCAGCGGCTGACCACGTCGCGGCTCGCCAGATCCTTGTAGGTCGGCGCATAGCGTTCCATGAACCGCTCACCTTCGGAATTGGTGAGGTAGCCGCCCTCGCCCCGTGCGCCTTCGGTAATCAGGCAACCCGAACCATAGATGCCGGTAGGATGAAACTGCACGAACTCCATATCCTGGAGCGGCAGACCCGCGCGCGCGGTCATCCCGCCGCCGTCGCCGGTGCAGGTATGCGCCGAGGTCGCGCTGAAATAGGCTCGGCCATAGCCACCCGTGGCCAACACCACCATCTTGGCGCTGAAAAGATGCATCGTGCCATCGTCGAGCTTCCAGCAGAGCACACCCTGACAGACGCCGTCATCCGACATGATCAGGTCGATCGCGAAGTATTCGATATAGAATTCCGCGTTGTTCTTGAGGCTTTGACCATAAAGCGTGTGCAGGATCGCGTGGCCGGTCCGGTCGGCGGCGGCACAGGTGCGCTGCACGGGCGGACCTTCGCCATATTCGGTGGTGTGGCCGCCAAACGGGCGCTGATAGATCTTGCCTTCTTCGGTGCGCGAAAAAGGGACACCGTAATGCTCCAGCTCATAGACCGCCTTGGGTGCTTCGCGCGCGAGGTACTCCATCGCATCCGTGTCACCCAGCCAGTCCGAACCCTTGACCGTGTCATACATATGCCACTGCCAGCTGTCGGGGCCCATATTGCCCAAAGATGCCGCGATGCCGCCCTGGGCGGCAACGGTGTGCGAGCGGGTTGGGAACACCTTGGAAATGCAGGCGGTTCTAAGCCCCTGTTCGGCCATGCCCAGCGTGGCGCGCAAACCCGCACCTCCGGCACCCACGACCACGACGTCATATTCATGCGTCTCGTAATCATATGCAGCCATATCTCTTCTCCTCTCGGGCGCGTCAGAGCGCCAGTCGCGCGATGGCGAAAAGCCCGGTCGCCGCAGCACCATAGCTGAGGCAGATCATCGCGATAATCAGAACTTTTTGTGCGGTGCCGTGAACATAGTCCTCGATCAGGACCTGCACACCATCCTTGAAATGGAGAAAGCCCACCACGATGGTCAGCGCCGCAACCAGCGCCGGAAACGGGCGCGCGAAATAGTCGGTCACAGTGGCATAATCCTGGCCCAGCATCGGGCCGAATGTCAGCAGAAACAGCGGGATCAGCACCAAAAGGGCGACCGAGCTGACTTTCATGGCCCAGAAATGCGCGGTCCCAGTTTTTGCCGATCCCATGCCTTCTGCGCGTTTGCGGTCTGTCAGATAACGCATCTTATGCTCCTCAGATCACGGCCACGGTGAGCAGCGTCAGCAGGACCGACCCGCCGATGACAGCCCAACCCAGCTTTTCCGCCGTGGGGATGTCCAGTCCGATCGCGTTGTCCCAGATCAGGTGCCGCACGCCGGCCAGCGTGTGATACCACAACCCCCAAAGCGACAGGACCATGACCAGATCGCCAAACCAACTGGTCAATACACCATTCGCCACCGCGAAGGATTCGACCGAGGTCGAGGCGGCAAGAAACCACCACACAATCAGCAGTGCCGCCAGCAAAAGCGCATTGCCGGTGATCCGCGTCAGAATCGAAGTCATAGAGGTCAGCTGAGGGCGGTAAATGGTCAGGTGAGGCGACAGCGGCCTGTTTCCCCGATTCACATCGGCCATGGCGAAAGTCCTTTCAGGTTCCCTGAGCTTCTTACTAACGCTTTTTACCTGCCTGTCACGCGGGAGAACCCTAAAAAGGCGCGGTTTTTTGGCGCGGGTGGTTAAAAACTGATGACTTGTGATCACACGATCCAGAGCTGTGATCACACGTTAACGCTCACGCTCTGGCGCGGGCCGCGCCGCGGTCTGGATTGCAGGGTCTGGATCGGGCCAGGTTGCGCCCGCGGTTTGCTTGGTAATCTCGCGCAGCAATTTGCGGCGGATTTTCTCAGGGTAATCCTCGAAATCGATGGCCGTCTCGACAAAGGCTCCTTCGCCGACGATCACATTCTCAAAGAAATAGGCCGTCAGATCCGGCTCGCTCTCTTCGATGGCAATGGCGTTCACCGTGATCCCAGCGGCCCTGAGCTGCGACAGCTGCGTCTCGGGCGGCACGCCCTCGTTCGATGGCCCATCGCCCGACACGTCGATCAGATGCCGTGAACAGCCGACAACGTCGGCAAACTGAGCCGCCGAAAAGCTCAGCGCCTCACCGACCGCAGTGGAATAGTTGCGCCAGACCCTTTGATCGGTCTCCACCGCGTCGGCAAATCGGTCCACGGATCCGAAATCATGCAGCGCCGTCCAGGGCAACGTCACCCTTTGCCGGGTGGCCCCGGTCCATTGCACGAGCATCACCTGGGACTGGCTGCGCACCAAAGCCTCGGAAATGACCGGATCGCGCAGCGCCTCGGCCAACCCGTCCATTTGGATGCGAAACTCCTGCGTATCCACCGACCCCGACACGTCCACGGCCAGGATCAACGCCAGATCGCAGGCCTGCACCGGAACGGCAGCCATCAGGAATCCGGCAAGGGCAACAGGCAGGCGCATAAGACAAAGCCTATCAACGCCAATCCGATTTGCACATCATTTAGATGCCAGCGGCTTGGCCCGGGCCTGTGTGGTTCCAGGCGGCAGACCGCATCGCTCACTTGGGGCAAAGGGCCCAGTAATCCAGATCCAGCAGCACCTCGGGCAGATACTTGTCATCTGCCCCCTTTAACGTAAACGGATCGCCCCCTTTGGTCGCCACCAGACGCAGACGCAGCGCGCCCATACCGGGCGCGTCCACCTCGGCCTTGTCCAGCACCTCCGACCAGGCCCGCACGGTGTCGCCCGCGAAACACGGGTTGGCATGGGTCCCGGCATTCAGCCCAACCACCATTTGCGCATTGGCCAGCCCGTTAAAGCTGAGGCTGCGCGCCATTGAGATCACGTGCCCGCCATAGATCAGCCGCTTGCCATCCGCCCGTGGGGTGACGTCGAAATGGGTTTTCGACGTGTTCTGCCACAGCCTTGTGGCCAACATATGCTCGGCTTCTTCGATAGTGACACCATCGACATGGTCTATCCGCTCCCCAACCGCGTAATCGGTCCAACGATGCGGCTCACCGGCGAGGGTGAAATCGTAATTGCTGAAATCCAGACCCGCAGGCACCACCAGATCGCCTGGCGCCACGACCGGCAAGGTCTTGGGCACCACCGCCTCCGGCGCGGGCGCCGCCATATCACGCTTGCGCACCATGACCCAGCGGATGAACTCCATGACCGCCAGATCATGCTGGTTATACCCGGTGGTGCGGACGTATACGACGCCGGTCTTACCAGATGAATTCTGCTTGAGCCCGATCACTTCGGAGCTGGCGCGCAACGTGTCGCCCGCATAGACCGGGCGCAGCCACCGCGCCTCGGCATAGCCCAGATTGGCCACCGCATTCAGCGAGATATCCGGCACCGATTTGCCGAAGACAATGTGAAACGCCACCAAATCGTCAACCGGACTTTGTGGCAACCCGCAGACCCGCGCGAACTCATCCGAGGAATAAAGCGCATGCCGCGCCGGATAAAGCGCATGATAGAGCGCCCGCTCCCCGCCTGACAACGTGCGCGGGACGGCATGATCGATCCGTTGACCGATGGTGTAATCCTCAAAGAACCGTCCCGGATTGGTCTTGGCCATTCACTGCTCTCCCAGTTTCATGTCGGCGCTATAGGGCGCGTCCACCTCTTTGATCACCGCCTGACCACAGCGCATCACGCCGGAATCCGCGTCATAGGCATAGGTCGGGTCGCCATGAAGCGACCAACCCTTGGCCAAGGCCTCACTGACCTTGTGACAAAAGGCCGATGTGTCCTCCTCGGTCAGCAGCCGATAGAGCGTGGTCATGACGGGAAGGGCCAGACGCCCAGCCAGGCATGGATGTAACCGATTACCGCCAACAGGATCACCGAACCCACAAAGAACATCCCGTCCTTGGCATAGGTTCCGGGTTCGGTCGGCTTCTGCCAGCCGGGCTCGGAGCGGTTGATCACAATCATTTCGACCACAGCCCAGGCCAAAAGCGCGCCAAACAGCACAACCGATGCCAGATCGCCATTCACCAGCAGATGCGCGAATGCCCAGGTTTTGAACCCGATCAGCATCGGATGGCGCATCCCGTAAAGCAGCCGTCCGCGTTTCGGCGCCGGGCTGAAGAGGAAAATCGCAATCAGCATCAAGAGGTTGTTGAGATGGATCAGAAAGCTGGGCGGCGCCCAGACATAGGTAAAGTCGGTCCCGCGATAACCGATCACCATGAACACGATCGACGCCACCAAGGCTACGGCAATCACGCCCTTGCCCGGATCGCCCATTGCCGCGCGGGCCCCCGGGGCCACCCGTTTAAAGAGATGCGCGCCCCACCAGATCGCGATCCCCAAGATCAGTAACAGCCAGCTCATATCTGCCTACCCCGCAGCCAAGGTTTCTATTGCCCTGGCTTTTGCCAGGATTTCGCGGGCGGTAGCAACGTGAAGGTTCTCAACGATCTTGCCATCGACCACCGCCACACCCTGCCCTTCGGCTTCCGCCTCTTCAAAGGCGGTGATTTGACGCTGTGCCAGCTCTATCTCGCTGGGCGATGGCGCAAAGGCCGCATTCGTGACCTCGACCTGCGCGGGATGGATCAGGGTCTTGCCGTCAAACCCCATATCGCGGCCCTGCTCACATTCCGCACGCAGGCCTTCGTCATCCTTGAATGCGTTATAGACCCCGTCAATGATCACCACCCCATTGGCCTTTGCCGCCAGCAGGCACAGCCCCAGAGCGGTCAGCATCGGCAAGCGGTCCTGACGGAACCGCGACTGAAGTTCCTTGGCCAGATCATTGGTGCCCATAACGAGGCCGGCCAGCTTGGGATGGGCCGCGATGGCATCGGCGTTCAGCATACCGCGCGGCGTCTCCATCATCGCCCAGATCGGCAGGTCGCCTGTGATCGCGGCCAGCGCATCCAGATCCGCGGGGCCATCCACCTTGGGCAAGAGCACAGCATCGGCGTTCATCTTGCGAACCGCCTGCGCATCTTCGGCGCCCCATTCGGTATCCAATGCGTTGATCCGCACGATCTTCATCCGGGCACCGTAGCCATCCTCGGTCAGCGCGTCTGCCAAGGTAGCGCGCGCATTGGACTTTTCATCGGCGGCCACGGCGTCCTCCAGATCGAAAATGATCGCGTCGACCGGGAGGGTCCGCGCTTTTTCCAGAGCCCGCTCCTTGGAACCCGGGATATAAAGAACAGAGCGATACGGGCGGGCGCGATGATCCATGCGACTCTCCAAACGGGACATAAAATTGCGCGGACAGGGCCATTTTTTGCCAAAATGTTCAAGAAGAAATTGCCGCACTGCGGCAGGAAACCGGGCTGATACGGGTTAAGGACGCGGCGTTAACCTGGTTTTCAACGTTCATGGGGCAGGATTTGCAACATCGGAAAGACCAATGGCCCAGCGCGGACAGATCCGGTTTGGCTACAGATTTCTCAAACGCAGGTGTTGCGGCGCACCAAAAAGGGGCGGACGTCGGACATGTTAACCCGGAAAGGTGGTTGCGATGAAACAGATGGTTCTCAAGATGACGATGGGCCTGGGCCTGATGGCGCTGGCAGCAAGCCAGGCCTCGGCACAGGGCAGCAATTGCGGGCCGCGACAGGCCGTGATCGACCGGCTGGCTGAAACTTATGGTGAATCCCGGCAAAGCATGGGGTTGGGCGCGTCCGGCCAGGTTGTTGAGGTTTTTGCCTCTGACGCGTCGGGGACCTGGACGATTACAGTGACCTTGCCAAACGGGCTGATGTGTCTGATGGCCTCTGGTCAGGCCTATGAGGCGCTGGCCGAGGCGCTCATCAAACCCGAAAACGACGCCTAATGGGTTTCCCGGAATACCTGAGCCGTTGTTTGGCATCTAGCATGTTGAAGTCTTTGATTTCAGGCGGCATTTGATGATTCAGGTTTTCTTCGAATACACCATGAGGTGACGACGGCGCCGGATGTCACAACGGGCTGGCCCTGCCCAAAGGGCCAGCCACCCTCGCAGACGCACCGTCCGGGCGCCTGCACACTCCGAGGGGCCGGGCACTGCATTTGCCTCCTACCGCGTTAAAGCAGGTTTGGTCTGGCGGGCGTAGCATGTACCGTCTGCGTCTGGCGGCAGGCGGCGCAGAAACACCTCGGACCCTCTACTTTTCGCAAACGCCCGAATCTTCCGCCAATAGCGATCCTTTCACATCAACCCATCCCAAATCAGTTTGCTACCGGTGACCACCAACAAGACATAAGTCACCCGGAAGAACAGCCATTCGGGCACCAGATGATGCGCCTTGACCCCCAGCCAGGCACCGGCCAGGGCAAAGGGCGCCAGCACCAGATTGGCCTGAGCGGTTTGTGCCGTGAACATCCCCAAGAACGTATAAGGCACGAATTTTACGATATTGATCGCCCAAAAGAGCAGCACGGTTGTCGCCTGAAACTGCGTTTTGTCCAGCTTTTGAGACAATAGATATACAGCCGCAGGGGGGCCGCCCGCATGGCTGACAAAACTGGTAAACCCCGCAATCGACCCCGCCAAGAGACCGATCCAGGCAGGCAGCCTCTCCGCGAAGGGCCTAACCCAACGGCGGGCCTGCGCCACTTGCCAGATCACAAAACCAACCGAGATGCCCCCGATCAACAGCCGGAAAAGATCCGCATCCGCCACCGTGTAAAGCGCGGCGCCAAGCGCGACCCCCGGCACACCGCCCAGAATCAAAACCCGCGCATCCGGCATGCTCCAACGTCGCCAATAGGGGCGCAGGGTCGCCACGTCGATCAGCATCAAAAGCGGTAACATCACGCCCAGCGCCATGCGCGGGTCGATCACCAGCGCAAGAATCGCAGCCGCAGCGAAGGCCGCGCCAGAGCCGAATCCTCCCTTGGAAATGCCCGCGAACAGAACCGCCGGGCCCGCAATTGCGAAAAACTCCGCGTTCAGTTCCAGCATGTCTTGTGCTCTCCAACCGCCTTGCCGGTCAACGCCTTACCGCGTCCGCGACTGTCCGAACAGAGCGCGCGCGCGACATGCCGCATTGCGCCAGCCTTGCGCGGGGGCGGATAACGCACTAACCCGACAGCCAATTTTCATCGGATCGGAGAGATATCCAATGGCCAGACCCAAGATCGCGCTGATCGGCGCAGGTCAAATCGGCGGCACGCTCGCTCACCTCGCTGCCCTTAAGGAACTGGGAGATGTCGTGCTCTTCGACATCGCCGAAGGCACACCCGAAGGCAAAGCGCTCGATATTGCGGAATCGGGCCCCTCCGAAGGGTTCGATGCGGCCCTCAGCGGCACGCAATCCTACGAGGATATCGCGGGTGCGGATGTGTGCATCGTCACCGCCGGAGTTCCACGCAAACCGGGGATGAGCCGCGACGACTTGCTGGGCATTAACCTCAAAGTCATGAAATCGGTGGGCGAAGGGATCCGCGACAACGCACCTGGCGCGTTCGTGATCTGCATCACCAACCCGCTCGATGCGATGGTCTGGGCGCTGCGCGAGTTCTCCGGTCTGCCGCACAATATGGTCTGCGGCATGGCCGGTGTGCTCGACAGCGCACGGTTCCGGCATTTCCTCAGCCTGGAATTCGGCGTGTCGATGAAGGACGTCACCGCCTTCGTGCTGGGCGGTCATGGCGACACGATGGTGCCGCTGGTGCGTTATTCCACGGTGGCGGGCATTCCGCTGCCCGATCTGGTGGAGATGGGCTGGACCAGTCAGGAAAAGCTCGACAGCATCGTCCAGCGCACCCGCGATGGCGGCGCCGAGATCGTGGGCCTTTTGAAGACCGGCAGCGCGTTCTACGCGCCCGCCACTTCGGCCATCGAGATGGCCGAAGCCTATCTCAAGGACCAAAAGCGTCTCCTGCCTTGTGCAGCCTATTGTGACGGGGAATTCGGGCTCAAAGGCATGTATGTGGGCGTGCCAACCGTGATCGGAGCAGGCGGGATCGAAAAGATCGCCAACATCAAAATGACCAAGGACGAACAGGCGATGTTCGACAACTCGGTCAGTGCGGTCAAAGGCCTGGTAGAGGCCTGCAAAGGCATCGACAGCTCACTCGGCTGACACGCGGCGCTATCGTGACCAAAGCCGGGTGCCAACACACCCGGCTTTTTTTGTTTCCTGAGACGGCAAATCCCGGCACAGTCATGCCATGACCCCAACGCCCTCCATCACGCGCAAACTGACGACAATCCTGTCCGCGGATGCGGCGAACTACTCGGGGCGTATGGCCCTGGATGAGGTCGGAACCGTGCAGGCCCTGCGGGCCGCCCGACGGGTGATCGATGCCCATATCACCATGCGAGGCGGGCGCATCGCGAACACATCCGGCGACGGGCTGATCGCCGAATTCCCATCCGTGGTCGAGGCGACGGCCGCCGCAGTGAATATCCAGCGCGATCTTATGGGCAGTGCGGACAGTCTTCCGTTTCGCCTTGGGCTGCATCTGGGCGACGTGATCGTGGAGGGGGAGGATCTGTTGGGGGACGGCGTGAACCTGGCGGCCCGTCTACAGGAGATGGCGCCGGAGGGCGGTATCTTTGTCTCGCGGCAAATCGTCGATCATGCGTCAGGCCGCCTGGATGCGCGCTTTCGGCCAATGGGGCCTGCATCGGCCAAGCACCTGCCGGACGACATCTCGGTCTATGCCATCGAAGCCCATGGTATCAACGCACCGGATGATCTGGACGCCGTTCTGCCAAGGATCACGCCGAAAGCGGCCCAACCCCCCAAGACAAAGCCAAGAAGGAAACGCCGAAAGTTTCGGCAGGTCCTGCTCGTGATGGTGGCTCTTTTTGCCGCGCTCGATCTGGTCACGGGCGAAGGGCTGACCTGGTTCTACTTTCCGGTCATGCCGATTGCGGCGATTTACGTACTGTCACACCTCTGGGACCGGCAGGAGACATAGGCCGCCGGTCCAAAGATTCGTTTATTCTGCGGGAGACACCGCCCGCACAGTACATTTGTGATCACACTTTTTTGACCTGTGATCACAAATGTCGCTTTTTTTCTTCAAAAGCTGCACCTGCGGCAAAATATCGTTTAACGGCCCATAAATGGCGGCCTTATACGCATAAGCAACAACATCAATACGGGACAGTTTTCCATGAACATCCATGAATACCAGGCCAAGGCGCTTTTGCGCAGCTATGGCGCTCCGGTTTCGGACGGGCGCGTCGTGCTCAAGGCTGAAGATGCAAAAACCGCGGCCGGCGCGCTTGACGGGCCCATGTGGGTCGTCAAGGCGCAGATCCACGCAGGCGGGCGCGGCAAAGGGTCATTCAAAGAGGTCGATGCCGGCGAAAAGGGCGGCGTGCGCCTGACCAAATCGGTCGAGGAAGCCGCAGAGGAAGCCAAGAAGATGCTGGGCCGCACGCTGGTGACGCATCAGACCGGCCCCGCGGGCAAGCAGGTCAACCGCATCTATATCGAGGATGGTTCAGGTATCGAGACCGAGATGTACCTGGCCCTTCTGGTAGACCGCCAGACCAGCCGCATCTCATTTGTGTGCTCGACCGAAGGCGGCATGGATATCGAAGAGGTGGCCGCGGCAACGCCCGAGAAAATCCTGTCCTTCTCCGTCGACCCCGCCTCGGGCTATCAGGCGTTCCACGGCCGCCGCATCGCGTTCTCGCTGGGTCTGGAAGGCAAGCAGGTCAAGCAATGCGTCGCGTTGATGGGCACGCTCTATAAGGCCTTCGTCGAGAAAGACATGGAAATGCTGGAGATCAACCCGCTGATCGTGACCGACAGCGGCGATCTGAAAGTGCTCGACGCCAAGGTCAGTTTCGATGGCAACGCGATTTATCGCCATGCAGACATCGCCGAGCTGCGCGACACGACCGAGGAGGACCCCAAGGAGTTGGAGGCCTCGAAATACGACCTCAACTATATCGCGCTGGATGGGGAAATCGGCTGCATGGTCAACGGCGCGGGTCTGGCGATGGCCACAATGGACATCATCAAGCTCTATGGCGCCGAACCTGCGAATTTCCTCGACGTGGGTGGCGGTGCCACCAAGGAAAAAGTGACCGAAGCGTTCAAGATCATCACCTCCGATCCGCAGGTCAAAGGCATTCTGGTGAATATCTTCGGCGGCATCATGCGCTGTGACGTCATCGCCGAAGGCGTTGTGGCCGCGGTGAAAGAGGTCGGTCTTCAGGTGCCGCTGGTGGTGCGTCTGGAAGGCACCAATGTCGAGAAGGGCAAAGAGATCATCAACAGCTCCGGCCTGGACGTGATCGCCGCCGACAACCTCAAGGACGGCGCCGAGAAAATCGTGAAAGCGGTCAAAGGATAATCGTAGGGCGGGACTTGTCCCGCCTCCCCGAAAAGACGGGCGCGGTGGACCCCGCCCTACACCTATATAGGAGACGCCTCATATGGCCGTCCTCATCGACGAAAACACCAAAGTCATCTGTCAGGGTTTCACCGGAAGCCAGGGCACATTCCATTCCGAACAGGCCATCGCCTATGGCACCAAGATGGTTGGCGGGGTCACCCCCGGCAAAGGCGGCATGACCCATCTGGATCTGCCCGTCTTCAACTCGGTCCACGAGGCCAAGCACGTGACTGACGCCAACGCCTCTGTCATCTATGTCCCACCCCCTTTCGCAGCGGACTCGATCCTCGAAGCGATTGATGCCGAGATGGAAGTGATCGTCTGCATCACCGAAGGTATCCCGGTTCTGGACATGATGAAGGTCAAGCGGGCGCTCGAAGGCTCCGCCAGCCGCCTGATCGGTCCGAACTGCCCGGGCGTGATCACGCCCGATGCCTGCAAGATCGGCATCATGCCAGGCCATATCCACAAGCGTGGTAAAGTGGGCGTCGTCTCGCGCTCGGGAACGCTGACCTATGAAGCCGTGAAGCAGACCACCGATGTGGGCCTGGGCCAGTCCACTTGCGTCGGCATCGGTGGCGATCCGATCAAGGGCACCGAGCATATCGACGTGCTGGAATGGTTCCTGGCCGATGACGAAACTGAAGCGATCATCATGATCGGTGAGATCGGCGGTTCCGCCGAGGAGGACGCCGCACAGTTCCTCGCCGACGAGAAAAAAAAGGGCCGTTGGAAGCCGACCGCAGGCTTTATCGCTGGCCGCACGGCGCCTCCGGGACGCCGTATGGGCCATGCCGGTGCCATCGTCGCGGGCGGCAAGGGCGGCGCCGAAGACAAGATCGAGGCGATGAAAGCCGCTGGCATTGTGGTGGCCGAAAGCCCCGCGAGCCTGGGTGAGGCCGTGGTCGAGGCCATCGGTTAACCAGATGCGTTCCCGCCCGACATACGTGCGGAGTGCCGCGCCTGCCTTGGAGCGGGCGCGGCTCAGCGCTACCTGTTGGGCCAGTGAGTGGATGACATGACGTTCTCGCAATCCGTCATTATCTGTTTCCGGAAGTTCGCCACCTTCTCTGGACGCGCCTCCCGGTCCGAGTATTGGTGGTTCTTTTTATTCTGTATGCTTGGCGGATTTGTTGCGAGCTTTACCGAAACCACCCTCAACACTGCGTTCCGGGACCCTGACGAGCCGCGCATTCTTTCGAATGCGTTCAATATCGTAACGCTGGTCCCGTCGCTTGCCGTCGGCTGGCGCCGGATGCACGATACCGGACGATCGGGTCTCTATCTGCTCTACCCGCTGATCGTAACGATCGGGATCGGTGTGTTTCTCAACATTAGCCTCGGCATTGGCGACGCTGTCGGCGCGGCACCGGAAGTCGGTGCGATCAGCGCCCTGATCCTGATCCCTGCCGCCCTTGTCTTTCTTATATCACCGCTGCTTGTCCTGTGGTGGCTGACCCGGCCGACCGAACCGGGCACAAATCAATACGGTCCAACCCCAACAGAGGTAACGACATGACCGACCAGTCTCCCAATGACGTCTTCAAGGCCTCCAGCTTCATGCAAGGCCACAACGCCGAATATCTCGAACAGATGTATGCGCGGTTCGCCAATGATCCGGGTGCGGTCGATGCGGCCTGGGCGGAGTTCTTTCGTCAGCTGGGCGACACCGAGATCGATGTGAAGAAAGAGGCCGCAGGCCCTTCCTGGGCACGGGCCGACTGGCCGCCAGTGCCGCAGGACGACCTCACTTCTGCGCTGACCGGTGAATGGGCCGAGGCGGCGGTGGAGATGAAGGCCGCGGGCGACAAGATCAAGGCCAAGGCCGCCGAACAGAATGTGCCGGTCAGCGATGATCAGATCAAACGCGCCGTGCTCGACAGTATCCGCGCGCTGATGCTCATCCGCGCCTATCGGATCCGGGGCCATCTGGTGGCCGATCTCGATCCTTTGGGAATGCACGATCAGACCCCGCATCCCGAGCTTGATCCCAAGACCTATGGCTTTGGCGATGCGGATATCGACCGCCCCATCTTTATCGACAATGTTCTGGGCCTTCAGACGGCGTCCATGCGCCAGATCGTCGAGATCGTCAAACGGACCTATTGCGGCACTTTTGCCCTGCAATACATGCACATCTCCAACCCCGAGGAGGCGGCTTGGCTCAAGGAACGGATCGAAGGGTTCGGCAAGGAGATCGCCTTTACCCGCGAAGGCCGCAAAGCCATCCTCAACAAGATGGTGGAGGCCGAAGGTTTCGAGAAATTTCTGCATGTCAAATACATGGGCACCAAGCGGTTCGGCCTCGATGGGGGCGAAAGCCTGATCCCCGCGATGGAACAGATCATCAAACGCGGCGGCGCCCTGGGCATCAAAGAGATCGTGATCGGCATGCCGCATCGAGGCCGTCTGTCGGTGCTGGCCAATGTGATGCGCAAACCCTACCGCGCGATCTTCAATGAATTTCAGGGCGGCAGCTTCAAGCCCGAGGATGTCGATGGCTCAGGCGATGTGAAGTACCATCTGGGCGCGTCGTCGGATCGGGAGTTCGACAGCAATTCGGTGCATTTGTCGCTGACCGCCAACCCCAGCCACCTTGAGGCCGTCAATCCTGTCGTTCTGGGCAAGGTCCGCGCCAAGCAAGACCAGCGCAACGACAGCAATCGCACCGCTGTCATGGGTATTTTGCTGCACGGCGACGCGGCTTTTGCCGGTCAGGGCGTGGTGGCCGAAGGGTTCGGCCTCTCGGGCCTGCGCGGACATCGCACAGGTGGCACCATGCATATCGTGGTCAATAACCAGATCGGGTTCACCACCGCGCCGCATTTCTCACGCTCTTCGCCTTATCCGACCGATATCGCGCTGATGGTCGAGGCGCCGATTTTCCACGTCAATGGAGACGACCCGGAAGCGGTGGTGCATGCCGCCAAGGTCGCCACCGAGTTCCGGCAGAAGTTTCACAAGGACGTGGTGATCGACATCTTCTGCTATCGCCGGTTTGGCCATAACGAAGGCGATGAGCCGATGTTCACCAACCCGATCATGTACAAAAAGATCAAGTCGCACAAAACGACCCTGGCCCTCTATACCGAGCGGCTGGTCAAGGACGGTCTTATCCCCGAAGGCGAGATCGAGGATATGAAGGCCGCCTTTCAGGCCCATCTGAACGATGAGTTCGAGGCCGGTAAGAACTATAAGCCCAACAAGGCGGACTGGTTGGATGGCCGCTGGTCACATCTGGACCGCAACAAGGACGATTACGTGCGCGGCAACACGGCCATTCCGCCCGAAACGCTGGAACAGGTCGGCGCCGCGCTGACCCGCGTGCCCGATGGCTTCCCCCTGCACAAGACCGTCGGTCGGCTCTTGGATGCACGGGCCAAGATGTTCGAGACCGGTGAAGGGTTCGACTGGGCCACCGGAGAAGCGCTGGCCTTTGGCTCGCTTCTGACGGAAGGGTATCCGGTCCGCCTTGCGGGGCAGGATTCGACACGTGGGACGTTCTCGCAACGCCACTCCGGCATCATCAATCAGGAGACGGAGGAGCGGTACTATTCCCTCAACCACATCCGCGAAGGACAGGCCCAATACGAGGTTATCGATTCGATGCTCTCGGAATATGCGGTGCTGGGCTTTGAATATGGCTATTCGCTGGCCGAACCCAACGCGCTGACCATGTGGGAAGCGCAGTTCGGCGATTTCGCCAATGGTGCGCAGATCATGTTCGATCAGTTCATCAGCTCCGGCGAAAGCAAATGGCTGCGGATGTCGGGTTTGGTGTGCCTTCTGCCGCATGGGTTCGAGGGGCAAGGCCCCGAACACTCCTCGGCCCGGCTTGAGCGGTTCCTCCAGCAATGCGGCCAGGACAATTGGATCGTGGCCAACTGCACGACACCGGCAAACTACTTCCATATCCTGCGCCGCCAGCTGCATCGCGATTTCCGCAAACCGCTGATCCTGATGACACCCAAATCCCTGCTGCGCCACAAGCTGGCGGTCTCGAAGACCGAAGACTTCGTGACCGGCTCCTCGTTCCACCGCGTGCTCTGGGACGATGCGCAGCACGGTCTGTCGGACACCACACTGAAATCCGACGACAAGATCAAGCGTGTCGTGATGTGCTCGGGCAAGGTTTATTACGATCTTCTGGAAGAACGCGACGCGCGCGGCATTGACGATGTCTATCTGCTCAGGATCGAACAGTTCTATCCCTTCCCGGCCATCTCGCTGGTCAAGGAGTTGGAGCGCTTCAAGGGGGCCGAAATGGTCTGGTGTCAGGAGGAACCCAAGAATCAGGGCGCATGGAGCTTTATCGAACCCAATATCGAATGGGTCCTTGGTCGCATCGACGCCAAACACAAACGCCCGCTCTATGTGGGACGCGCCACATCGGCCTCTCCCGCCACCGGATTGGCCAGCCAACACAAAGCCCAACAAAGCGCGCTCGTGAACGAAGCGCTGACGATCGAAGGAAACTAAACCATGACCACCGAAGTGCGCGTGCCCACCCTGGGCGAATCCGTGACCGAAGCAACGGTTGCGACCTGGTTCAAAAAGCCAGGCGATGCGATTGCCGTGGACGAGATGCTGTGCGAGCTGGAAACCGACAAGGTCACCGTCGAGGTTCCCAGCCCCGTCGCAGGGACCATGGGCGAGATCGTCGCCGCCGAAGGCGAGACCGTAGGCGTCGACGCGCTCCTGGCCACGATCGCCGAAGGGGCGGGCGCGCCGCAGGGAGAGCCGCCCGCCGCCAAACCCGATCCGGCTCCGACCGCCTCACCTGAGACCGGCGGCGACAGCGTTGATGTGATGGTCCCCACTTTGGGCGAAAGCGTGACAGAGGCCACCGTGTCGACCTGGTTCAAGGCCGTGGGCGATGCTGTGGCGCAGGACGAAATGCTTTGTGAATTGGAAACCGACAAGGTCTCGGTCGAGGTGCCGGCCCCCGCCGCCGGTGTGCTGGCCGAAATCACGGCTCCCGAAGGGGCAACGGTGGAGGCGTCGGCCAAGCTAGCCGTAATCTCGGCCTCAGGCGCCGTAACCGCCCCTGCGGCCGCGCCCGCTCCCGAACCGGCCGCTGCCTCCGGTAAGGATGTTGAAAACGCCCCCTCTGCCCAGAAAGCCATGGCCGAGGCGGGGCTATCGGCCGATGCCGTGACAGGCACCGGCCGCGATGGCCGCATCATGAAAGACGATGTCGCCAAAGCGATCGCCGCCGCCTCGGCCCCGGTGCCGGCCGCCACCCCTGCCGCCGCCCCACGGGCCCCCGTGGCGGCGGAGGACGCGGCGCGCGAAGAGCGGGTGAAAATGACCCGTCTGCGCCAGACCATCGCCAAACGGCTCAAGGACGCGCAGAACACCGCCGCGATCCTGACCACCTTTAACGAGGTGGATATGGGCGCCTGCATGGAGCTGCGCAAAACCTACAAGGATGCGTTCGAGAAAAAGCACGGTGTGCGCCTGGGCTTTATGTCCTTTTTCACCAAGGCCTGCTGCCATGCGTTGAAGGAGGTGCCCGAGGTCAATGCCGAGATTGACGGCACCGACATCGTCTACAAGAATTTCGTGCATATGGGTGTGGCGGCGGGCACTCCGCAAGGCCTCGTGGTGCCGGTGATCCGCGACGCGGATCGGATGAGCTTTGCCGAGATCGAGAAGGCCATTGCCGAAAAGGGCAAACGCGCCCGAGATGGCAAGTTGTCGATGGCCGAAATGCAGGGCGGTACGTTCACGCTCTCAAATGGCGGTGTCTATGGCTCGCTGATGAGCGCCCCGATCCTCAACCCGCCGCAATCGGGCATTCTGGGTATGCACAAGATCCAGGACCGGCCCATGGTTGTCGGCGGAGAGATCGTGATCCGCCCGATGATGTATCTGGCGCTGTCCTATGACCACCGGATCGTGGACGGCAAAGGGGCCGTGACCTTCCTTGTCCGCGTGAAAGAGGCGCTGGAAGATCCGCGGCGGTTGTTGATGGATTTGTGATGCTGCTGTCGCTCGTACCGTTCTTTACAGAGGGCGGCGCCCGACCGCAGGGTGGGCGCAAAGCGCCCGCCCATGGGGGGCGGTCGGGCGCTGCCCGTGTCGCAGGCGCCACGGGCGGACAAACTGACACCCGTCCTAGGACTTTCAGATGCAAAAACGCGTCGGGTGGATAGGTTTTGTACTTGGTTGCGCTTGTTACGGCATTTGGTCTCGGTTCAATAGTGACTGCCGTAGCCCAATATTGGTTGTCGACTAGGTCTTCAGCGAGACAACGAATGTACGATGAGCGCAAGGCGGCATATCTAGGTTTGGCAGAGGCGTGGATGCACCAAGAACAATGTGGAGTTGACCACGAGAACTCTATACTTTTGGGGCATTGGCTCCTGAGGTTCGAACTTGTCTGCCCGCCAGAAGTACTGCCGACGCTCAATGGTTGGGCAGACACTGAGCCCGATTCTAATGCACGAGTGAACGCAACAAAGGCATTGAAAGCTGCAATGCGAAATGACCTATCGAGTTTTGTTTGATCACATGACCCCCGAACTCACGGCCCTCACCCTTGCAGCCCTCCTTCAGGTCGTCCAGTTCGTCTTGATGTCCGTGCCGGCCAATCGCGAACTCGGCGCCAAGACTATGACGGCACGCGACCGCTCCAAGTTAGGCGGGTCAATGGAGGATCTGCTCTCGGACAAGACCGCCCGCCTCTACCGCGCGCTCAACAACCACTTCGAAGGGCTGATCCTTTTCACCATCGCCTGCGTGGTCGTCACCCTCGCCGATCAGTCCACCCCGCTCACCGTGGCGTGCGCCTATGCTTATTTGATCGCGCGCATCCTCTATGTTCCGGCCTATTACTTCGGCCTCGCCCCGTGGCGCAGCGTGATCTGGATGGTCGGCTTTGGCGCCACGATCCTCATGCTGATCGCAGCCCTGATCTGATCCGTCTTTGGGATCATAAATTTTACCGGGGGTCCGAGGGCAGAGCCCCATCTCCCGCAGACAAAAAGGACCAACGCAATGGCAAATTATGACGTGATCATCATCGGCTCGGGCCCCGGCGGCTATGTCTGCGCCATCCGCTGCGCGCAATTGGGCCTGAAGGTCGCCTGTGTCGAAGGGCGCGAAACGCTGGGCGGGACCTGCCTGAACGTGGGCTGCATCCCCTCCAAGGCGCTCCTGCACGCATCGCACATGCTGCACGAGGCCGAGCATAACTTCGCCGCGATGGGGCTGAAGGGCAAGACGCCGTCGGTCGATTGGAAACAGATGATGGCCTATAAGGAAGACACCATCGGCCAGAACACCAAGGGCATCGAGTTTCTCTTTAAAAAGAACAAGATCGACTGGATCAAGGGCTGGGCCGCAGTTCCAGCGGCGGGCCAGGTCAAGGTCGGTGATGAGGTCCACACAGCCAAGAACATCATCATCGCGTCGGGGTCAGAACCCGCCTCGCTACCGGGCGTCGAGGTCGATGAAAAGGTAGTTGTGACCTCCACAGGGGCGCTGGAGCTGGGCAAAGTACCCAAGAAGATGGTCGTGATCGGCGCAGGTGTGATCGGCCTTGAACTGGGATCGGTCTATAGCCGCCTGGGTTCCGAGGTCACGGTGATCGAGTACCTCGATGCAATCACTCCGGGCATGGACGGCGAGATTCAAAAGACCTTCCAGCGGATCCTCAAGAAACAGGGTCTGACCTTTGTGATGGGTGCTGCGGTTCAAAAAACAGACGCGACCAAAACCAAGGCGAAAGTCACTTACAAACTGCGCAAGGATGACAGCGAGCACGTGCTGGATGCGGATGTCGTCCTGCTGGCCACCGGTCGCAAACCCTATACGGACGGGCTGGGCCTCGACGCGCTGGGGATTGAGATGTCGCCGCGCGGTCAGATCAATGTGGGCGCCGATTGGCAAACCAATGTCAAAGGCATCTACGCGATCGGCGATTGCATCGACGGACCGATGCTCGCCCACAAGGCCGAAGATGAGGGCATGGCCGTCGCCGAACAGGTCGCGGGCAAACATGGCCATGTGAACTATGGCGTCATCCCTGGTGTGATCTATACACATCCAGAGGTCGCCAATGTGGGCGAGACCGAGCAATCGCTGAAAGATCAGGGGCGTGCCTACAAGGTCGGAAAGTTCTCCTTCATGGGCAATGGTCGTGCCAAGGCCAATTTCGCCGCAGACGGGTTTGTCAAAATCCTCGCCGACAAAGACACCGACCGTATCCTGGGGGCGCATATCATCGGCCCGGCGGCCGGAGATCTGATCCACGAGATCTGCGTCGCGATGGAGTTTGGCGCCTCGGCCGAGGATCTGGCGCTGACCTGTCACGCGCACCCCACCTATTCCGAAGCGGTGCGCGAGGCGGCACTGGCCTGCGGCGACGGCCCGATCCACAGCTAGGCCCGATCCCGCGAACATTTCCGCCTGCTTGGCTCTGGATCACCCAATCGCAAACGGTGACCCGAGCCGGGCGACAAGGCTCACCCGCGCCAGACCAAGCATCGTGCGCGGCGCAGCCGCTCTAGGGTCTGTTGAGATTCAGGATTCCCAAAACCAGTGAGTTCTGATTCAAACTTCCAAAAGGGAGGATTGAATGGACACGGGCAGGTTTATCATCACAAATCGGCAGGGGGCAAAGATGGAGCCACATTGCTTGGGTTTGAAGGCGCACCCCGGGGCCCCGGGGGGGGGGGGCGGG
>NZ_JAAWWD010000020.1 GCF_021404545.1 Aestuariivita sp. | reverse complement strand
TTAGGTGCTAATCTAACTGCATGTCGGCTTCTTTCCCCCTTTGTGTGTCTCGGAGCCACCAGATCTCACCCCTGTCCATTTCGCCTCCCTTTTGGGAGCTGATCAGAACTTAAGCTGTTAGGGAATCCTGAATCTCAACAGACCCTAGAGCGGATCTGGGATGGCACCTCGGAAATCCAGCGTCATATTATCACGCGCTCCATCCTGCGCCCGCTTGGCGCATGACCCCACAGCGCCGCGCCAATTTTCAGCGTCTGCTGAAGCCTCGCCACATCGCCTTTATCGGTGGGCGCGATGCCACAATCGCCGTGCGCGAAGCGCGCAGGCGGGGCTTTCAGGGACAAATGTGGGCCGTAAACCCCAAACGCACCGATCTGGACGGGGTCCACTGCGTGCCCGCGATTGCCGACCTGCCCGAGGTGCCTGACGCCGTTTATCTGGCGATTCCGGCAGGCGGCGTCGTTACAGCGCTGCGCGAACTGGCGCAGATGGGCGTCAGAGGGGTCGTTTGTTTTTCCGCAGGTTTCAAGGAAACAGGCGATACCAGGGCTGAACAGGCCCTGATCGAGGCAACCGGCGACATGGCGCTGATCGGGCCCAATTGCTATGGCCTGATCAACTATATCGACAACGCTGCCCTTTGGTCTTTTGAACATGGTGGCTGGTCACCCGGATATGGCGCGGCGATCATCACGCAGTCGGGTATGTTCTCGTCAGACATCACCATGAGCGCGCGATCGCTGCCGCTGGCCTACATGGTGTCTGCAGGCAATCAGGCGGTTCTGGGTCTGGAAGACTTTCTGGACGCCTTCTCAGAAAACCCCGCCGTGCGCGCCATCGGATTGCATATCGAAGGGCTGCAAGACATTCCTGCCTTTGAACGGGCCGCGCTCAAAGCGATCGAACGCGGCGTGGCCGTCGTCGCACTCAAGACCGGCAGTTCGGCCATCGGCGCCGCGCTGACTGTCAGCCACACAGGCTCGCTATCGGGATCGGATGAGCTTTACGAGGCGCTCTTTGCGCGCACAGGTGTCATCAGCGTGACCAGCCCGGCGCAGTTTCTGGAAACGTTGAAATTCCTTTGTGTGGTGGGCGCTCCGGCGGGTGCCCGCGTGGCCGGGTTCACCTGCTCGGGCGGGGGCGCCACCATGCTGGCGGACCACGCTGAAAAGATCGGGCTGAGTTTCCCTGAGGTGGGCACAGAAGGCCACACCGCGCTCAGCGACCTGCTGCCCGACATCGCCACGGTGTCGAACCCGTTGGATTACACAACACCGATCTGGGGGCAGCCAGAGCATACCTATCCGGTTTTCTCTACGGCGTTGACAACCATAAACGCCGATGCAGCCGTTTTGGTACAGGACTACCCGGCCCCGGGGCTGGATGCTTCCAAGATCTATTATGAAAACGACGCGGGCGCCTTTGCCCAGGCCGCGCAGGAACAGGGCATCCCGGCCGCGATCTGCGCCACCCTGCCCGAGAACACTAGCGAAGAAACACGTATGCGTCTGATCTCTCTCGGCGTGGCTCCCATGCAGGGCATCCATGAGACGTTGAACGCGATGCGTGACGCTGCCGTATGGTCGGACCGGCGCAGGCGCATCGCGGACGCACGGCCTGCGCCATTGCTTGCGGGCATCGCATCCGATGCGCCGCACATGCTAACCGAGGATGCGGGCAAGGCGTGGCTCTCGTCGCGCGGTGGCAGCATCCCCAATGGTCGCTCTGTGACCGCCAAAGAGGCAAAGAACGCCGCGCAGCAGATCGGCTTTCCCGTCGCGCTCAAAATGATGTCACCAAACCTGGCCCACAAGACCGAGGCGGGCGCGGTGGCTTTGGGCATCAACGATGACCGGGCGCTTGACGTCGCCCTGACCCAAATGAAGCGAACCGTCGCCGAGTATGATGCACATGCTGTCACTGACAGCTTTCTGGTTGAGGCCATGTCTCCGACACCTTTGGCCGAGATGATCGTCACCCTGAGATCGGATCCGCAATTCGGGCCCGCGCTGGTGCTGGGCAGTGGTGGGGTCTTGACCGAACTTGTGGGCGATGCGGTAACGCTGCTGCTACCGGCCACGCCCGACGATATCGCCCAAGCGCTCAATTCCTTGCGGGCGGCGCGATTGCTCAATGGGTTCCGGGGGCGCGCGCCCGCAGATGTCGACAAGCTGGCGGACGCGTTGCACCATCTTTGCGAGATCTTCATTCAGGACCGTCAGAGCGTTGCTGAAATAGAGATCAACCCGATGTTCATCTACCCAGATCATATCGTCGCGGTGGATGCCCTGATCCATGTGACATCCTTGTGAGCCTGCAAGGGACCACCCCGAACCCCGACCTGACGGTGGGACCTGACAACAAGCAACGCTGGAACCGGCCCGCGCATCGTCGGCACGGGTTTCACAACGCGCATCATCTGTTTCGTCGGGCGCTGATGGTCCGTTCGCGTGACGTGCTGATGCTGGAGCCCGCAACGACCGATCTCACACCACAGATCCCTGACTTGGCGCGCCTCATCGCACATCCCGCGTTCTCGGCCTTCTGCTGCCTGCGCGACAGCCGGATCTTCGCGGAAGCCGCCGCGCCTGATTTTTCTACCGCGCGGCCCCACTCCATCCAATCGGTGACCAAATTACACATGCACTTGATTATGGGTCACTTGCTGGACCAGGGCCATTTATCCCTCGAGGCGCCGGTACGTGCATATCTGCCAGACATCGGACCGGGCTATGCGGACGCGCCGTTGCAATCGCTGTTGGACATGGCTGTCGTCAATGATTTCTCTGAGGATTACGCCGATCCTTATGCAGATTGCTTCAGGGAGGAAATTGCCCTTGGTTGGCGCCTGCCTGCCCCCGGCCAGGAAGAGACCACATTGCAGGATTTCGCCACCTCGATCTCTGGCTACCGGGCGGGCCCTACCCCGAACCAGGTGCTTTACAAATCCGCAAACACAGACGTGTTGACCCTTGTCGCGGCCAAGGTTTCTCCGACGCCGCTGATACGGCTGATCGAAGACATTGCCGATGTGGTCGGGTATGAAGGCGCGTTTCACATCAGCCTCAGCAAGGAAGGTCACCCGGCCTTTTCCGGCGGAGGCTGCCTGAGCGCCCGTGACCTTGCCCGCTTCGGCCTGTTTGTGGGGCGTGCAGCACAGGGACAAACCGGCGGTAAGATCGCAAATGCAGGGTTCACATCCCAAAGCCTGAACAGAATGGCCCCTGCCCTGGCCCCGCCAAAAGCATGGTTGCGCTACTCCAATCACCTGATGACAGATGGCAGGCTCATAGCGCATTCAGGCTATGGTGGTCAGTTTCTCATGGTCGATCCGACAACCGGAACGTCCTGCGCATTCCTCAGCGTGCTAGAGAACGCTTCAGGATATGACGACGCCTATATGGCGAATGTAGCAGATGTCCTCAGACAGGTCTGCCATGTGGCTATGGCTTAGTCCCCAAGCCTGCATCTGACAGAATGGAGCGGCGCAGGTTTGCGCCGCTTACGTTGCCGGGCTTTCGCCTTCCATCTCCTCAAGCACTTCCTTCACGATCAGAAAGCTGTCAAACGCAGCCGGCACACCGGCATAAGCAGCGCATTGCAGAAGGATCTCACGGATATCTTCTGGTGTAAGACCGTTCTTTAACGCCACCCTGACATGCATGCGAAACTCGTTCGGTCGATCCAATGCGGTCAGCAGCGCGAGGTTCACAATGCTGCGGTATTTGCGCGGAAATCCTTCACGCGCCCAGACCGAACCCCAACAAAACTCGGTGATCATGGTTTGGAAATCCTCGGTCAGCGATGTGGCCTCACTGAACGCCTTGTCGACATATTCATCGCCCAGTAACTCCCGGCGGACTTTCAATCCCTTGTCGAAAAGTTCTGACATCTGATCTTCTCCCATCTTGATTTGGATAAACCATATCAATCCTAATCATATTGTATTATGGTATACCATATGAGCAAGATAGCGATATAACCCGTGTTTCTGTCAAGCCGTTTCTGCCTGCCTGAGATGCACAGCGCCTTTCAAAACACCCCTGCATGCCCCCGAACCAGAGCAATAATCCATGGAATACAATTACATCATCGTCGGTGCAGGGTCGGCCGGTTGCGTGCTGGCCTTCCGGCTGTCCGAGAACCCCGATACCAGCGTGTTGCTGATCGAGGCCGGCGGGACGGGCAATCACCCGTTGATCGCGATGCCCAAGGGGATCGCAAAACTGCGAAACAACCCGAAATACCTGTGGTCCTATCCGATCGAAGACATCACCCATCCACACCGCAAGGAGGCCTGGATACGCGGCAAAACCCTTGGAGGGTCGAGTGCGATCAACGGCATGGTCTATGTCAGAGGCCAAGCCGCAGACTACGATGACTGGCAAGCGCTTGGAAATCCGGGCTGGGGTTGGGACGACATGCGCAGTGCCTACATCGCAGTCGAACGCCATGAGCTGGGTGAAAGTGACATACGTGGGGGTCAGGGGGTCATGCCGATTTCGATCTTTCCGGGCCATCATCCAAGCAATGATGCGATCATCGCCGCAGGGGCCGCTGCGGGGCTGCCAGTCCGGCGGGATCTCAATGGTATGACCGACCAGGAAGGCATCGGCTATGTCTCGCGCACCATTCACCGGGGCCGCCGCGTCAGCACCGCCAACAGCTTCCTCAAACACGCCCGACGGCGCAGCAACCTGAAGATCATGACACGGACCACGGCGGCGAGGGTTCTTTTCAAAGACCGAAAGGCCATTGGGATCGAATGCCTTGTCGGCGGCAACGCGCGGCAGACGTACTATGGCAGGGAGATCATTCTAAGCGGTGGTGCCATCGAAAGCCCCAAACTGCTTGAGCTATCGGGTGTCGGCGACGCGACACGGCTGAAAAAGCTCGGGATTGCCCCGCTTCATCACAGTCCGGGCGTGGGTGAGAACCTGCGTGAACATCGCTTCCTGACCACAAAGTTCCGGCTCAAATCCGGGCCGAGCTACAACCGAGAGCTTCGCGGGTGGCGCCTTGTCCGCAGCGCGTTGAAGTATCTGCTGCTCCGAAAGGGGGTTCTGACCACAAGCGTCTATGACGTGAATGCCTTTATCAGAGCCGTCCACCCAACCCGGCCCGATGCGCAGCTTGCCATCGGACCGCTGTCTTTTGATCCCGAGAGCTATGCCATCGACCCCTATCCCGGCATCCAATGTGCCGGACTGCCAACGCGCCCGGAAAGCCGGGGGTTTGTTCATCTGCGATCTGCGGATGTCCACGCGCCTCCGACGATCTTTGCCAACTATCTGGCCGAGGAAAACGACCGGCGTATCTCGGTCGGCATTCTGCGTTTTATTCGTCACATGTTTGCACAAGATCCACTGAAATCGCTTGTCGCGCAGGAACTGCTGCCAGGTCCTGATGTCTTAACCGAAGACGATATCATCGCCGCGTTTGTCCAAAACGGCTCTCCCGGATTCCATGTGGCGTGCAGCTGCAAAATGGGACCAGCATCGGACGTAGAAGCCGTTCTTGACGCACAGTTGCGGGTGCGCGGGGTGCAGGGGCTGCGGGTGATCGACGCCTCGGTCATGCCGACACTGCCATCGGGCAACACCAACGGGCCGGTGATTGCCATCGCCTGGCGGGCCGCCGATCTGATCCTCAACAGCACGGGGTCCTGCTGACAGCCGTCACCGCGCCTTGACGCTTGGGCTGAACCGCGCAAAGCATTGCGGCTTGCCCCACGAAAGGCGCCGCCGGACAACATCCGGCGGCGCCCAAAAAGCGACAATCAATCACCGTCGTGCAGGTGATCAGCGCGGCGTGTTACTTGCCCAGAACCGTGCGGACCCTTGCGACGATGGCCCGACCATCGACACCCGCTTCGTCTGCACGCGCATACCAGGCGTCATAGACCCCGTCGGTATATTCCGGCACGAACAGCTCGGCGAGCTTGTCATCGGGCGCGACCCAGAATTCGGCGCCCTGCTCGGCGATCTTGGCTTCCATCATGTTCTGGTACTCGTAATAGCCGTGAAAGCCTTCTTCCTGGATCGCATGCATCTCGGCCTTGATCAGCTCCTGAAGATCGGCAGGCACATCCGCCCAAACATCCTTGTTGACCAACATCGCCCAGCCAACGATGGGACCGGTCTTCCAGTTCTGTAGGTAGGTGGTCACCTTACCGAAACCTTGCTGATACCCGGCACAGCTGGACGCCATAATGCCGTCGATCAACCCGCGCTGCAGCGCGGAGGGGATTTCACCCCAGGCGATCGGTGTCGGTTTGGCGCCAAGCGCATTCAGCAGGGTCGCGGATTCAGTGTTGTTGACCCGGACCTTCTTGCCCTTGAAATCCTCGATGCTCTGTATCGGAGTGGTCGACCACAGGTTCTGAGTGCAAAACGCCCCTTCGGCCAGAACGACGCTGTTCCATTTGTCCAGCCAGATGTCGGCCAGCATTTCGCCATAGAACGCATCCCAGACGAACTTGTACTCCTCCATACTCTCGATCAGACCCGGCAGATGCGGCAGTCCCATCAGCGGATCACCAGAGCTGAGATAAGGATGCAGCACGGCAGACATCTGTGCACGCCCGTCTCGCACGGAGGGGGCAAGTTGTGTGCCCTTCACGAGTGAATTGTTGATCGTGACCTGCACCCGGCCATCCGTTGCGGCTGCAATCCTATCGGGAACGGTCTCGATTGCGGTCTGATAGGTCGATCCCGGCCCAGGGATCATCACCATTGTCAGGTCTACTTCCTGCGCAGTCGCTGAAATGGCCAAGACCGACAGGCACGCCCCTGCTGCAAGCCGAAAAAGTGATTTCATGATCTCTCTCCTTGTTGTTACCCGCTTTTGTTCGGTCGTTTGGAGTCGTGTGCGGTGTTTTCACGCTCCACTATGGACAATTGCTCCAAGGCCGCCGCCTTGGCGGCTTCAAGATGCGCAATGCAGCTCGCCTTCATTGCCGCCCCGTCCCGTTTCTGCGCCGCCTCCACGATCGGTTCAAACTCGGTCAGTATCTGAAGGCAGCGATGTTTCCGTGCGATCGACATCCGGCGCAAAACCTCGGCCCGGGTATTTAGTGAAGACACAAGGACCTGGCTGATGGCACAGTCAGAGCCGGAAAAAAGCGCCTGATAGAAAGCCGTCTTTGCCCGGAAGATACCATCGCTATCGCTCTGCGACGCGGCCTTGCAGAGCTGCGCATGAGCTTGCATCAGAGACGCCATGTCATCCTCGCTCGCCAGTTGCGCGAACCTTTCGCAAGCTGGCCCCTCAAGCGCCGCGCGAATGTCATAGATCTCGCACACGTCGCGTTGCTTAAGCGCGGCCACCACAGAACCTTTGTGCGGGACCATTTCTATCAGCTTTTCAGATTCAAGATGCCGCAGCGCTTCCCTTAACGAGGGGCGGCTGACGCCAAGCTGTTCGCACAGATCACGTTCGACCAGTTTGGTGCCAGGCGGCAGTCGACGTTCGACGATGGCTTGCCGCAACTTCTCGTAAACCCTCTGACGCAGGGTGACGGACTGCCGCGTCACGAACAGGGATCCGATGTCAGCCGTTGCCGCTGCTACCGTCGTCATATGCGAGACCTCATTCATCGAAGAGTCTCTCATTCCTATCACCGCAAAGATTGCCTGACAATATTAGACATGCCATAATACAATCTGCATTTATCACAGCACTGAGCCGGCGACATGACTTGTCGTGACAGCCCGCAGTGCCCGCGGCAGTGCCTCAGAAGAAAGATACCTGGCGGATGGAGCAGAAAGTGGACCACACAGCCACCTATGAAAGCGAACAGGGGCCCACGCCCAAACCCTCAAGGTTTTCCGACGGCATTGACGTGATCTCGCAACTTGCCGGCATTGCCGGGTCGCTGGCGCTTCTGGCAATGATCCTGTTCGTCTGTTTCGAGGTTGTATCGCGCGGGCTGTTTAATGAGCCAACAGTCTGGGTGAACGAGTACGCCACCTACCTGCTAATCGCCGTCACCTTCATCGGGCTCGCCTATGCCCAAAAAGAGAAAGCCCATATCCAGGTCGAACTGGTCCTTGGCGCTCTGCGCAAACCAGCCAGAGACCGGCTGACCACCCTCACGCTCTGGATCGGATTGTTCTTTCTCGTGTTTGCCGCCTGGCAGATGACTTCGTTCAACTATCAGGAATACGCCAACAACACCCGAAGCTGGGGACTGCTTGCGACACCACAGTGGAAACCACAGTTGATGGTGTCTGTCGGCTGTTGTCTGTTCTGTCTGTCGTTCCTGGCCGACCTCAACCGCAAGGCGCTTGCGGTCGGCGCGCTACGCTGGAGCCTGGTCCCGAGTGCCTTGCTCGCACTGGCTGGATTCCTGTTCATTCTGGGCCCCTACCCTGTCAAAATCGCCAGCGGCCCGTTCGATTGGGGAAGCCTTGGCATTCATGGTGTCTTCCTGACAGCGATCTGGGCCTGGAGCGGGCTCAGGACTCTGATGGAGTTCTCGGGCTTTATCGGCATCGTCATGGGCGTATTCTATTTCGGCCACGACCTGTCCCTTCTCTGGATCGGTCTGATGCTGGTGACGGCGATCCTTGTCTTTCTGTTGGCAGGCGTACCGATCTCGCTTGGGCTGGGTTCGGTTGGCCTGTTTGGCCTCTACTTTTTGTTGCCGTCACCGCAGCTCGCAGTGCTGGCGGAACGATCCTGGAACGGTGTGAACTCTTTCACCCTAACGGCGATCCCGATGTTTGTGATGATGGGCGGCCTGTTGCTGCGCAGCGGGGCGACCTCGGACATGTTTGGCGTCATGCGCCGCTGGTTTGGCAAAACACCGGGCGGTATTGCCCATGCCAGCATCGGCGCCTGCGGTGTGTTCGCAGCAGTCTCTGGGTCAAGTGTTGCAACCGCAGCCACGATGGGTGCCGTCGCCTGCCCCGAAATGATCGAACGCGGCTATAGCCCCCGGCTGACCTACGGTGTTATTGCTGCTGGCGGCACTTTGGGCATCCTAATTCCGCCCAGCATTGCGATGATCATCTATGGCACCACTGTCGGCGCACCCGTGACGACGTTGTTCATCGCGGGTATCGTGCCCGGCCTGCTGCTGATGGCGTCGTTCATGCTGGTGGTCTTTATCTGGTCCCTGGCGATACCCGGTGCCGCCCCCCAAGGCCGCAGCTACACCCTGAGTGAAAAGGTGCAGTCTACCGCCGGTGTACTGCCCTTCGTTGCCCTGATCGCGCTGGTTTTGGGATCTCTGTACCTGGGCGTTGCAACGCCAACCGAAGCTGGCGGCATTGGTTCGGTCTTTGCGCTGCTGCTGTGTCTGTGGCGCGGCAAGTTGACTATGACGATGCTGTTGGAAACCGCGCTGGAAACGGTCAAGGTCACGTCTTTCCTGCTGATGATCGTTGTTGGCGCGGCAATTCTCAGCTGGGTGTTCGACGCTCTGCAACTTCCGGTGAAACTGGTGGCACAGGTAGAGACGCTGAATTGGCAACCGTGGCTTATCATGGCAATCATCGGGCTGATCTACATCCTGATGGGGATGTTCATTGACGCCATTTCGATGATGCTGATGACGCTCTCGATCACGTTTCCAATCGTCACCGCACTGGGGTTTGATCCGATCTGGTTCGGTATCGCGTTGGTTCTGCTGATCGAGGTCGGCATGATCACCCCGCCTGTAGGCATCATATTATTCGTCCTGCGCGGGATCAGCGGGGATGTGGACATGAAGCAGATCGTTCTGGGCGTGTTGCCCTTTGTCGGGGTGATCCTGCTCAATGTCGTGCTCATCTATTTCTATCCGTCCATCGTCACATGGCTGCCCGCGCAGATGGAGTGATGCCCGGGCCAGAGCAGCGTTTCCGGGTGCTGGTCTTTGCCGATGTCAGTCGGTGAAGGTCGAAAGGGCAGCATCGCGCGCCGCATGGACATGCGCTATGCAGGCGGCCTCCGCCGCATCCGGGTCCCGTGCTTTGACAGCGGTCACGATGGCCTGCATCTCGTCCAGGCTTTGCAATCCCCGGTCCGGGTTGGAAATCGAGGACGCACGCAAGAGAATGATCTTTCCATGCAGGCGCGAAATAGCCTCACTCAGCAGAGGATTTCCGCAGCCCGTGCGCAGCACTTCGTAGAAATGCTCCGTTTCCCGTATCTTGCTATGGACACCCTGGTCCGTCAGCGCCGCCGACAGCTGCTTCATGGCCGCCTGCAGCTCTGTAATCTGCGCATCCGAGGCACGTGTGGCGAACAGTCTGCCTGCCATGCCTTCGAGTGTTTCGCGCAGCTCGTAGATGTGATTTGCGTCGACGACGTCAACAACCGCAACGCTCGGCCCTACATTCGGAACATTTGAAACAAGCCCTTCCGATTCCAGATGCCGCAACGCTTCGCGAATGCTGGTCCGGCTCACCCCGACAAGTTCGCACAATTCCCTTTCGACCAGCCGGTCACCTGGTTTGAACCGCAGATCGAGAATGGCATCGCGCAAAACGTGAAGAACCTGGTCCCTCAAGGTGGTACGCACCCGCTCCACGCGCAGCGTATCAGAGAGATCGTTACTCTTCATAGAACCCGCCAATGGTTGCTTCCTCTTGCCCGCACAACAAAGGCAAGTTGTGCATCGGGTTGGCAATACCACGATTCCACGGCGGAACAATATACGGGATAACGCGCATCGCCGAGATGTTGGGGTTTTCTGATCTGGCGCGAATCCTGACACGCAAAACACGCTCACGGCTGGAGCCAAATCACGACCGCGTCCGAAGGGTTTTCACGGTGGCCATCAACTCGGTGTTTGCCGATTTGAGCCTGCCACCACTCTGTCTTTGGGCCTAGGTTCCTACGCAAAAGGCCGTCTGATCTGCCTGTGGCGGCATCGCCTTTGTGACTTTGCCCAGATGTCTTTGCGCGCCGGCCCCATTTCTCTCGAGCATGAACCCGCAGATAGCCTGAGAGCAACCGGAAAGTCGCACCAGGTTGTCTTTTTTACCAATGCACAGAAACGCGCCATGACCGCGAGTGCGACAAGCGAGTTTCGCCGAAACTGGATCTCTCAGACCTCGAGCGAAACAACGGTTCTAACCCGTTGCGTTGTGTTTTTCGACCTCTTCCAAAAGGATCGGAACACCCATTGTCATCGAGTGAATGCCCATAATTGAAGTGAGTTGAATCACCTCAAGAATCTCCTGTTTCGTCGCCCCGGCCTGCAACGCGTTGGCCATGTGCCGCCGCGCACCAGACGGCCATAGGTGGGTGGTCGCCACATTGATGGCGATGAAGATCAGCTCTTTCGTTTTCTGATCCAGCGGCCCGCTTTGTGGCACCGAGCGGAACTGTAGGAATGCTTCGAGGTAATCGGCATCCAACTCTTCCAGCGATGTCCAAAAAGGGTTCCAGTCGCCGGTGGCGCGCTGCGCTTGGGTTGCGGGAAAGGTCTTGTCGGCCATCTCAGCCTCCTCTGTGCTTGAAGCTGTCACGACGGAAAGAATAGAGCGCTGCCGGGTCTACCATCACGTCAATCACCGCAGGCTTGCCACACTCCAGTGCCGCCTCGATCGCCTCAGCCGTCTGGGCCAGCGTGTCCGCACGATACCCCTTTGCGCCGTAAAGGTCCGCCAGCTTGTCAAACGGCGGGCTGGAAACGTCCGCGCCGATATAACGCCCATTGAAGAAATCGCGCTGATAGGCTTTCTCTGCGCCCCAACACCCGTTGTTCATCACCAGGGTCACGGTGTTGATGCCGTAATCGACCGCCGTCGAGAGTTCTGAGATGGTCATGCCAAATCCACCATCCCCCATCAGGCTGATCACGGGGCGCTCTGGACAGGCCAGTTTGACACCCAGACCGGCAGCGAAGGAAAAGCCCACCAACCCAAAATCCAGTGGCGTAAACAGGCTTTTCGGCACCCAGTAGTTCAGCTTGTCCGTGGCCTGAAGGCAGAGCGTCCCTGCGTCCATCGTGTAGGCCGCATTCTGTGGGGCGACGTCGCGCAGGGTCTTGAACAGGCCCGAGGGCTGGATGATGGTATTGGCCACATCCGCCTCTGCATCGCGCTTGGCGAGAAAGGCTTGCCGTTCGGCCTTGTAGCTTTCGGTCCACGCATCGGCCTCTGCCCGACGGCTCAGCTTGTCGGCCTCGGCACGCAACTGGTCTGCAACCGTGGGCGCGTCCCCCCAGATGCCCAGCTCGACAGGGAAGTACCGCCCGATAGCGGTGGGTTCCTGTTCCACATGGATGATCGCGGCATCACGATTGATGTTGTCATAGCTGTAGAATGTTGCGTTGAAGCCGATCCGAGTGCCAAGGGCAAGGATCACATCGGCCTCTTTCATAAGGCGCGAGGCAACTTCATTGCCCCGCGGCCCTGTTTGGCCGGCATTGAGTGGATGGCCAAACGGGATCGCGTCGCCATGTCCGGGAGAAGAGACAAGCGGCGCGTTAAAAGCCTCGGCCAACGCCAGGGCGCAATCGGCCGAACCGGTGTTCTTGATCGCACCACCAACCATAATGACCGGGCGTGCAGCATCGGCCAACAATTTGGCCGCGCGGGCAATCGACTCTGCCGGAGCGGCGGCAGGGCTGACTGGCCGATAGTGCTCTGGGGACTGCATCGGGGGGTATTCGGCCTGAGCGGACAGAACATCGCGAGGCAGGTTCAGATGCACCGGACCTTTGCGGGGCGCATTGGCGACGCGGAACGCCTCCTGGACCAGTTCGGGAACGCGATCGGCCGATGGCGATGTCATGGTCTTTTTGGTGATCGGCGTGAACAATGCCTGTTGATCCACCTCCTGGAACGCATCCCGATACACGTGACCCTGGGCCAGGGCTCCGCCAATGGACACGATTGGCGTATAGGCCGCTTTGGCTTGTGCAAGGCCCGTTACCAGGTTGGTCGTACCAGGGCCGTTCTGACCCGCCAGGACCACGCCGGTATTGCCCGATGCGCGCGCATAGCCGTCGGCCATATGGGTGCCTGTACGTTCGTCATGCACGCCGATAAATCCGATGTCCTTGGCGTCATATAGCGCATCGAACATTTCCATTGTTGCCGATCCGATCAGGCCAAACACAAATTCGGTTTTTTCAGCCCTCAGCGCCTCTACTGCGGCGTACCCTCCGGAAAGTTGGGTCATGTTGTATTCCTTTTTATTAAGTCAGAACGCGATTGAGGAAGTCCCCAACCGGTTCGCTGAACAGAGCAGGCTGTTCGATCAACCCGAGATGTTGAAGATGCGGCACGATGCAGATTTCTGCCCCGGGCGTCTCGGCGACGATGGCGTGGCTCATTGCCGGGGTTGAGCCGCTGTCGTTTTCACTGGTCATCACCAGCATTGGGGAGGTGATCGGAGGCGAGGGTGCGATCAGCTCGGTCACGCCAGACGCAAGGACCTGACGGTGGGCGGCATAGTTTGCGTGATCATTTTTCAGAACTGTCTCACGGATGTCCGCGACCCGGTCCGAATGGTGACGACGAAAACCCTCGGTGAACCAACGCGCCAATGTCACATTTATGCCAGCCTCAGGTCCTCCGCTGGCGGTGCCACGCGCACGGTCTTCGACAATCCGTTGCTGGTCTGCGCCCCTGTCGTGGGGCGAATTCAAGATCACAAGCGCGCTCACCCGGTCGGGATGATCCATGGCGCAGCGCCGGTTGATCATACCACCCAATGAGAACCCTACGAGCGCGGCCTGTGAGATATCTAGCGTATCCAAGAGCGCGATCAGTTGAGCGCTCAACGCTGTCAGACTGACAGGACCACGTGGCACCGCCGTGTCGCCGTGGCCCAGCAGATCGTACGTCAGCACTCTGTAACGCTCCGCAAGACCCGTGGCGATGGTGCCCCACGTGCTGCTCCGGGTCAGGCCAAGCCCGTGGATCAGCACCACAACCGGTGCCTGCTCGGGGCCAGTAAAGTCATAGGCAGTGCCATCTTTCGTGACAGGCATGAGTCAGATCCCTTTGCTTTGGCGCCACGGCCAAGCCCTTCAGCGACGATGAAAGCGACGACCCCGCCGCCCAAACGGCTGTCCAGGGTCAAAAAGAATGCGTGGAACGCCCTTTAGACCGGGCGTTCCTGCCTCGGAAACAAGCTTACATTGCCCCGATTTCCTTGAAATACCGCTCGGCGCCCGGGTGCATCGGCACACCGTAGAGCTTGGCCCCGAGGTCCGGCGTCATATTAGCAAAGCTGGTGTTGGTGCTCTGCATCTCCTCAAGGTTTTCCCAGAACGCCTTGGTGAACTGATAAATCATCTCTTCATCAGCGTTCTCATCGGTAAAGATCACCTGAGCCAGACCAAAGGTCTTGATCGCTTGGTCTTGCCCATTGTACGTGCCCGCCGGGATCTCGTACGGCACCAGCAAACCATGGTACTCCTCGTTCATTTTGGAAACGACATCCTCCGGCACATCAAGGTAGCGGATCGGTGTGGTTGCTGACAAACGCTGTGCATTGCCAAGACCCAGTTGATAGACATGCGCGCCGCCGACAAAAATTCCGTTCTGGATCTCATCGAACACTTGCCCCGTTGCGACCTGTCCGGGATCGAAGGAATCGAGCGGGATGTCCGCCGCTTCGAGCATCTTGAGGTTCATTCCATGGGTAAAACTCGACGGGATGTTGATGTTGAAGGAATGGCCCTTGATCTCTTGCAGAGAGGTGATGCCGCTGTCTTCACGCACGAAGATATTCTGAGGCACAGCCCCGAAGCTGAAGACATAGCGTAGACGTTTGAAGTCTTCCGCCATGGGGGAGTCACCGTATTGGCCACGCTGATTGTAGGCAGAGTTGAGCGTGATCAGCGTGTTGAGCGCGACATCGACCTTGTCGGTCAACACCAAGCCAAGATTGTCACGATATCCACCTGTGGTTTGGACCGAAAACTTGAAGTCTTCCTGCGACCCGTTGGCCGCATCAGCCATCTGTGCCCCATTGATGTAAGGGCCAGATCCCGACCCGCTTGCCCCGATGGAGGCCTGTTCCTGCGCCTGCGCGCTTGTGCAGGCAAGCGCCAGCACTACTCCGGTCATCAAGTGTTTCATTGTGCTTTCTCCCTATTGGTTTTGGTTGCGTTGTAGATCCGGCCCTTGTGTGGGTTGTGTTGCCGATAAAAATAGATGGCAGCGACAACTGCCAATCCGATCAGTCCAATCAACTGGCCTGGGTACAGCATCGCGACGGCCGCCACGGCGAGCGCGATGCGCTCTGCCCATGTGAGCCAGCCCCCACACCACCCCTGAATCCCGGCAGCCATGGCGAACACGCCAATGCTGGCTGTAAACAGGGCGAGGATCGTAGACAGCCAATCCGCCTGCATCAGCAGGGCCTCGGAATAGAGGAACATAAAGGCGACGATGAACCCGGGAAGTGAATGCGTGAAAGCCACGATCGTGGTCTTCCACCAATTCGCCTGCGCAATGCCGGCGGCAACGACAGCGACAATTGCAACCGGCGGTGTCGAGCCGGATTTGATCGCGAAATAGAACAGGAACAAATGGGTGCCCAGTACTGGCGCGCCCGCTGTGATCAGCGCCGGAGCCGCGAACATCGCCAGCAGAAGATAGGCAATCGGAGTTGGCATCCCCATGCCCAGCAACGTAGCAGCAACCACCGCCAGCAGCGCGGTGATCAGCATCGACCCGTCGCTGACTGCCAGGATAATCTCGGTCAGGCGTGGCCCCAGCCCGGTCGACACGATCGCTGCCTGTAGCAATCCAATGGAAATGATCAGCGCCGTAATCGCCGCGGCCTGCCGCACGCCGTCATCCAGATGGCGCAGCAGGTCGGCCAGAGACGTTCGGGTCACAGTCCGCGCGGCGCCAACGACAAGGGCCACCGCAAGTGCAATGAGGCTCGCATAGGGGGCTGTATAGGATTCCACAATCAGCAGGTAGAACAGCAATACTGGCGCCAAGATCAGGTGCCAGCCGTCGTGGAAACACTCGCGCATAGAGGGGATTTCGCTTTCGGGCAGACCGCGCAGCCCTTCCTTCAACGCCTCAATGTGGATCACCCAATAGAGCGACAGATAATACAAGAACGCAGGTATGATCGCCGCCAGCGCGATGGTCGCATAAGAAATGCCGGTGACTTGCGCCATGATGAAGGCCGAGGCACCCATGATCGGCGGCACCAGTTGCGCACCCTCTGAGGTGTTGGTCTCCACTGCGGCGGCAACATGGCGTTTGAAGCCAGTCCTGATCATCAAGGGAATCGTGAAAGACCCCGTCGCGACGACGTTGCCCACGGAACTGCCAACCATCGTACCCAGCCCGGCAGAGGCCGCCATCGCCCCCTTGGCCGCGCCACCTGTTTGTCGGCCCAGCCCGGCATTGGCCAGGTTCATGATAAAGTCACCGGTTTTCGTCGCCTGAAGCGTCGCCCCGAACATCATGAACATGAACAGAAACGTGGCCGCCACCTTCAGACCGGTGCCAAATATGCCCTCGCTGGTATAGGTCACCACATAGGTAAAGCGCTGTACGTCCATACCGGCATGCGAAAAGACCCCCGGCAGCCTGTCACCGAACAGCATATAGGCGCAGCTTGCGACGCCCAGAATAGCCAGCACAATCGATTGCCTGCGCGCGGCCTCCAGCGCGACGGCGACCAGAACCAGGCCCATCACCACATCGAGTTGGGTCAGATAGCTCGACCCCCAGAGGTTCAAAAGACGTTCGTAGCCGATGATGATGTACACAAAACCACAAACGGCCGCAGCCGTTGCCACGACATCAAGCGCCCATTGCCCCGCGCGTAATACCGGAGCGTCCGACCGTTTGCGTCCCAAAAAGGTGATGGACAACGTCGCAGCGGCAAAAATTGCCAGATGGACCACAGTGGTCTTGTAAGGTCCAAACAGGGTGGCATAGATCATGTAGCCGAAAAGCCCCAAGCCTATTGCCCGCAACAGCGGCCTCAGAACGCGTCCTGGTTGCGTGGCTACCATCATCTATTCCTCCGCAAACTGGGCGAGCGCCGCGTCCAGTCGATATTTTCTGATGGGCGACCAGCGCCGGGATCACAGGCACAGGCGTCGATCAGTTGCGGCGGCGCAGAGCACCATTCGCGCAGAGCGTTGATGATTACCCACCCCCATATCGGGGTGATCCACGTCCACGCGACGTCACACCACCGCATGATCCGGCGGTGCGACGCAATCGGCGGCGCGCCCTCACAACCGCCAAGCGTCGAGAATGCGCTCTTTGCGCAGAACGGCATCAGACACCCGCCGGGTTATCGACGTCGCGACCCATTTCGCGCAGATCTTCATAGCGGTCGCCAATCCGGTGATTGGGATGTCCGCCAACGGATGCGCCCAGTCCGACAACAATTTCATCCTCTGCCGGAGCGTCAGCGATGCTGGTCTGGATGGTCTGATAATGCGACCGTCGGCCCCCATCGTCCTTGTCCATCAGCGGTATCGTAATCGCGCAGTTCGCGGCCCCCCTCGTGTTAGAGAAAATGAGGTATGACTTGGCATTGATTGCCTCGCGAAACTGATTGCCGAAATGCAAGGTATGGGTCAGCGCCTGTGCGTGTTCGATCTCTCCACCCATGCCGACAACGGATACCTTGCCACACCCCTCCAGCCGGTCGCCCGTCACGTCCAGCAACATATCCGTCAACATTTTGCCCAGCACCGGCCCGTGTTCCTGAATCTCTGAGCTCATGTTCTGCACATGACCCCGCCCGAACCAGGGATTCTTGATGATGGCCATAGCCGCCACAAGCTTTGTGGGTTTCGGGACGGTTTGCCACCCTTCCAGAAAGGTCGTTTGTTGCCACAACACAGTACGGCGGATTTCAACTGGCATTTCCAAATTCCTTCGATTTTGCAGGTCGTGGCATCAACGCGTCGATCAGCACCACACGTGCGTGTATTTCGCGGGCCATTCCCCGCTCTTGGCCGCAAGCGCACCAAATATGTTTTGCATGCGCTCTCATCTTTTTGTCGGTTTCTGGGGTCACCTCGCGACGAACTGGCTGCCCAGAGGGGTAGATGACGTGTTCATCCACACGGTTTTCGGACGGGTGTAGTCATAGATCGCCTGAAACCCGCTTTCGCGCCCATAGCCCGAGTTTTTCAGGCCTCCGAACTCCGCGATAGGAGAGACGGCACGATAGGTGTTCACCCAGACAATGCCGGCCCGCACCCGTCGCGACATACGCAACGCGCGGGCACTGTCGCGGGTGAATATCCCCGCAGCCAGCCCATGTTCGGTGTCGTTCGCAAGCGCCAGCGCTTCGTCTTCGGTCCTGAAGCGCAACACGCTGAGCACCGGCGCGAATAACTCAGTATCGACGATGTCCAGATGTGGCCCCGGGCACTCAATGATGGTGGGCTCATAGAACATGTCACTGCCCTGCCCCTCTGCGCGCTTGCCGCCGCACAGAAGCTTTCCACCCTGTTCTAATGCGCGCGCGACTTCGCGCTCGGTGGTTGCCAGTTGGCCATAGGTACACAAAGGTCCCATCTCGGTCTCATCGAGCATCGGGTCACCGATTTTCACCTGGCCTGCAATCTTGATCATCCGCTCAAGGAATTCATCCGCAACGTCCTCATGGACGATCAACCGTGACCCCGCGACGCAGCTCTGCCCCGAGGCCGCGAAAATGCCCGAGACAGAGCCGTTCACCGCACTTTCAATATCGGCATCCTCGAACACGATGAAGGGCGACTTGCCTCCCAGTTCCAGGGACACCTGAGCGAAGTTGTTTGTTGAATTCGCAAGAATGTGCTTGGCCGCCACGGGACCGCCGGTAAAGGATATGCGTGCGACCAACGGATGCGAGGTTAGAACCTTGCCACAGGGGTCGCCATGCCCGGTCACGATGTTGATCACACCATCAGGCAGTCCAGCCTGAGCGAACAGTTTCGCAAATTCAAGGATCACGGCGGGCGCGAATTCCGAAGTCTTGAGCACTACCGTATTGCCCGCCGCCAGAGCGGGGCCAATCTTCACGGCTGTCAGGAACATCTGGCTGTTCCATGGCACAACCGCAGCGATGACCCCAAGCGGCTCACGCTCTGTGAACACGAACATGTCCGGCTTGTCGATTGGCAGTGTCTCGCCGTGGATCTTATCCGCAGCCCCTGCATAAAACTGCAAGAACTCCGATATGTATCTGGACTGCCACCGCGTTTCCTTGAGCAATTTGCCCGTGTCGCGGGTTTCGATCGCGCCAAAATCTTCTGAATTCTCGGCAAGAAGGTCGGCCAGACGGCGCAGACAATGACCGCGCTCTGTCGCGGTCATTCTGGACCAAGGGCCGTCGTAGCAAGCACGATGCGCAGCCTGTACGGCCCTGTCCACATCTTCGGCAGTGGCCTCTGGCACGGTCGCCCAGACCTCGCCGGTTGCGGGGTTTGACGTGGAGAATGTGCCCCCATCCGAGGCATCCACCCATTGCCCGTCAATCAGCATTTTGTAGTTTCTGGTCATGTCGGTCTCTTGTTAACAAAGGGTTGGAAAAAAGTTCTGACGGCGCAAACGCGCCAGTCATCCCGTTCGGCGCTCGTTGATGGTGATGTCTTGCGGGGCGTTCCAGGCGCGCACCAAGAGATCGGCGCAGCGCTCGGCCACCACATACGCCGCAGCGTTGGTATTTGCGGAGACGATAAACGGGACGACCGAGGCATCGGCGATCCGCAATCCTTCGACACCGTGGACCTTCAGATCCGAACCCACGACGGCCATCGCATCTGAGCCCATCTTGCACGTGCCGACAGTGTGCCAACTGGTCTGGCCCGTGGCGCGGGCATAAGCGAGCAGTTCATCATCGGTTGTGACATCCGGCCCCGGAAGAACTTCACGTTTGATCAGACCCGATACCTCCGGCGTTTTCGCCAAGTCTCGCAGGAGTCTCAGGCTTTTCACCACTGTCTTTTGATCGTCTGGATCCGTCAGATATTGTGCCTTGATCACCGGATCATCTGCCGGATCGGCTGATCGGATATGGATGCTGCCACGTGACGCCGGCTGAAGCTGAAACGCGTTCAGGCTGAAGCCGGGCCAGGGATCAATCCCCAGGCCCTTTGCCATCGAAAACCGATCCTTGCCCGTCACATGCGCAACCTGCAGCTTCAGATCAGGTGACGACAAACCCGCGTCGCTCTTCATCAGCGCATGTACGGTGACAGTGGATGTGGCCATCAGTCCCCGGCGGGTCAATGCATACTTCAGGGCCATCATTGCGCCGCGCACCGGATTGTTCAGCGCGTCGTTCAATGTGATCGCCCGGTCGGTCTCATAAGTTATACGCACGTTCAGGTGGTCTTGCAGATTGGCGCCCACACCGGGCAAATGGAGGGTTCGATCAATGTCATGGGCATCCAGCACAGCGGCATCCCCGATCCCGGAGCGCTCGAGTATCAACGGAGAACACAGCGCCCCGCCACAGAGGATGACCTCCTTTCGGGCCGTGGAGACTTCGAGCCCCCCATCCTTGGTGCGCCATTCAACACCAACCGCCCTGCCCCTTTCAAAGACGACACGCGTCACAAGGGCCTGCGTTTGCACCTCAAGATTCTCGCGGTGGCGTGCCGGTTTGAGATAAGCCCGCTCGGCGCTGCACCGTTTGCCATTCTCCACTGAAAGCTGCAGATACGAGACGCCCTCGTAGGTCTTTGTGTTGTAGTCATGCGTCGCCGGAATGCCGATGGACTGGCATCCATGAAAGAAGGCTTCCGTGATTGCATCCTTATGGGCAACATCCGTCACCTTGATCGGGCCGCCGACACCGCGCCAGTCTGGGTCGCCACCCTTGCGGTCTTCTATTCGCTTGAACAAGGGAAGCAGGTCTTCGTATCCCCAGCCCGGGCAATCCGTGTCGCGCCATTTATCGTAGAGTACCGGGTCGCCGCGCACATAGAGCATGCCGTTGATGCTGCTCGATCCGCCCAAAACCTTTCCCCGTGGCCAGAACAGGCGTGTATCGTTCATTTCCGGTTCGGGCTCTGTCTCGAACGCCCAGAGGACAGAAGGATCAGCAAGCATCCGGCCCACACCCAAAGGCGTCGACATCCAGGGATGTGTCGCCTCGCCCCCTGCCTCAAGCAACAAAACCCGGAACTCGCCACCTTCAGTGAGCCGCGCGGCCAACGCGCAGCCGGCAGATCCCGCGCCAACAATGATGAAATCGAACGGATCAGACACCATCGTTTTTTCCCATGAAAATACGATCGAGGATCTTCGCGAGGAAGAGAATTGCCAGCCCCGCCAAAAGGCCCTGGCCAATCGACGCGTATTGCAGCGCTTCCAGAACATCTTCGCCCAGACCCTTTGCACCGATCAGCGACGCAACAACAACAGTCAGCAGGCTGAGCAGGATGGTCTGGTTGATCCCGGCGCGGATACTGGGCGCAGCAAGTGGCAACTCCACGCGCGTCATCAGATACCATTCAGAAGACCCGTACGCGACCGCGGCTTCGCGAATGGATGCTGGAACACCCTGGATGCCCAGAACCGTCAGACGCACCACCGGCGGCATGCCAAAGATCAAACACGTGACAACCGCGGCGGCTTTGCCAGTCCCGAAAAAGGCGATGACCGGGATCATGTAAACAAATGTCGGCATGGTTTGCTGCATGTCGAGGATCGGCCGGATCACCCTGTAGAAACGAGGACGCCGCGCCGAATAGATGCCCAAGGGGATGCCCAGACTGATGCTGATGCATGCGGCTGTGCCCAACAGGGCCAGGGTCTGCATCGCCAGAACCCACAAACCGACGGATCCGATATAGGCAAGAAACACCGCCGCGATCACGGCAGAGCGCACATTGGCAGACAGGGCTGTCACACCGATCACAAAGGCGGCGACAACCATCCACGGCGTCTCCACAAAGACGGTTTCCAGCGCGTCGAGCACGACGCGGATACCGAAGCTGATCGCGTCAAAAAAGCCATCACCATGAATGGTCAGAAAATCAAAAGCATCCTCAATCGCATCAACGGCGTAGGCGCGGATGTCAGCTGTTGTCGGAAAGCTTTTTATGAACGGCACATCCAGCGCGAAAACATAGAATGAGTAGTTCACGGCATGGATGCCAAGCACGAAAGCGACCGCGACGGCGAGCCGCCCGAACGGGGATAGCTGGGGCCGCTGTCGCGTCGCCCGCCAGGATGCAAACGATCGGGCCAGCAACGGATTTGCCAGGACGGACATAATCAGACGTGCACCAAGGAAAAGGGCCAAGCCAGTTAAAAACAACCCGAAACGACCTGCTTCAATCTCCAGCATCTCGGATTGGGCCTGAGCGATGATCCCTTCAAGCCCTTCGATGTTTCGCCGCAGCGCTGCAACGCTGTTCGACCCTTCGGCGAGAGCGGTTTCCAGCTGCTCCTTGCGCAGGTCCAACTGGATTTCAATCGATGCGATCCGCGCACCAACCGACTGGGTAAGATCAGCCCAAAGTCCCCGCCCGATCAGGATCAAGGCAAATGTCTCAAGTATCGTGAAGGCGAGCATCCACTGCCACAACCCCCTGAATCCGAACCAGATCGGCCCCAGCAACAGGGCCGCGCGGTTCACCGTCCAGACAAAGTGGCGGCTCTCTCCGATGGCGTGAAATGCTTGTGCATAATACGCCTGGTTTCTGGAGCCTGTGAATTGTGCGACGGCCTTGTCTTTGTTGCCGCTCTCGAAGGCCGTCATGTGCTGTCACCGTCGATAACGGCCTCCAGCAGGTCAGACTTTGTGATAATACCGACAGGCATCTCACCGTCGTTGTGGACGATGATCGGCCCATCCGTGTGCGCCGACGCCTTGATGACCTCTTCCAGCTTGGCGTCTGCGGGCATCTGCAATGCGTCGGTCGGGAGCGCGCCGTGGTGTTCAGCCCATATGTCAATGTCGGTCATCAACGCACTGGCACGGACGATCTTGAGACGTGAGATGCCCGAGACAAAGTCCCGCACGTAGTCATCTGCGGGTGCCATGACGATGTCTTCGGGCGTACCGATCTGAACGACACCGCCGTCTCTCATTATGGCGATCCGATCTCCGATCCGAACCGCTTCCTCAAGATCATGAGTGATAAAAACAGTGGTCTTGCTCATGATTGAGGCCAGCTTCATGAACTCGTCTTGCAACTGGCGCCGGATCAACGGGTCAAGCGCACTAAAGGGTTCATCCATCAGCAGAACTTCGGAATCGGCGGCGATGGCCCGCGCAAGCCCGACCCTTTGCTGCATCCCGCCCGAAAGTTCATAGGCAAACTTGTCGGCCCACTCTGCAAGCTCAACCATTTTTAGCGCGGCCCGCGCCCGGGCAAGTTGGTGATTTTGCGCGAGGCCTCGGATCGCAAGTGGAAGCGCGACATTGTCCAGGACCGTTCGATGCGGCATCAGCGCAAAGTTCTGAAAGACCATCGCAATATGCTCGTTGCGAAACCTCCGCAATGCCGCTGCATCAAGATCCGTTATCGCATCGCCAGCAACATGGATTTCGCCAAATGTCGGTTCCAGCAAACGGTTAATGTGACGCACAAGAGTGGATTTGCCGCTGCCCGAAAGGCCCATGACGCAAAACAACTCGCCTTCTGCGATCGAAAGAGAAACGTCTGCGACGCCGATCACGCAATTGTGCCGCTCTAGCGCTTCGGCTTTGCTGATATTGCCGGAACGGATCTCCTCTAGAATGGAACCATTCGTAGAACCGAATATCTTCCAGACATTCCTAAGCTCGATAGCTGCATCTAATGGCATTGTTCTATGTCTCACTGGACCGGGATCAAGATCAGCGCCAGACAATGATCTGCCTCGCGCTGACCGGGAAAAATCAGATGCCGAACCAGCTATCGATGCGCTCTGCATTCTGCGTCATCCACTCGCGCACCAACGCCTCGGGATCCTTGCCTTCATGGCCGATCTGATAGGACCAGGTGTTGACCGTTTCGATATCCAGTTCGATGTTGGCCATCAGTTCGACCGCAAGCGGCGCGCGCTCTTCCAGGCTTTTGGACCAGGCCATCTGCATGGTCAGAGGTGCGCTGGCACACGTGATCTTGGACCGCTCAAACCAGTCGTCCTCGGATTGGGCCACAAGATTCCAGCACCCCCTGCCATCATTCTCTGGCTCTTCCAGTTGCACGAGGTCATAGGCCTCCCAGACTGAATCTGGCTTTGCGCAGAATGTTGCATAGCCTTCGCGCTTTTTGACGGCGTCAGCCATCGCGGCCTGGTTGACACCAACCTCGGCGCGGACCCACTGGAGGCTTTCCGAAAGACCATAGTCTCGTACCTTTACCATGTTTTCATTCGTCGAGACCCAGCCGTTGCGCCCGATCCAGATCTCGCCCTTGCCGTCGCCATCTTTGTCCAGCTGCGCAGCAATTTCGGGGCGCGCCAGATCAAAGACCGACGTCACATTCTGTTCTTCGTAGAAGTAACGCGGAACACAAAAGCCACCCGATCCATGATAGGGTTTACGGCTGTAATCCACTGTGCCAGCCTCTTCGACATATCTTGCGTAGAATGCCCCTTGGTTTGGCAACCAGGTATCCACGTGGACATCAAAATCACCCTCGCCTGCGTCCATCCCTGCCCAAACGGCCGAGTTTTCACCAGGCTTGGTTTCCACCTCATATCCAAGACGTTCCTCCAGCAAGATCACCAGCATGTGCTTGATCGCCTGAAACGACGGGTACGGGTTGTCGTTGAGTGTTATCGTCTCGGCCGACACGGTGGTCGCCCCCATGAACAATCCAAAAACCGAAGCCATGATTGGTTTGGAAAAGGTACGTGTCTTCTCACTCATCTGTTTCCCCCCTTTGGGTCAGGTCCGAACAAAGTCGAACAGGCGTTGATTACGCCAGATGACCATTCCGCCGCCTTGTCTGACAAAATTACTGTCAAAGAGGCGATTCTTAGGCCTGAATGAAATATTCATGACATGAGTTCTTCATTTTGTATACAAAAAATGGAGATGGAGAAGCGAGTCTCACCGTTCTCGTCGAAAATCGCGGATTTATAAGGGAAAAATCCCCGTAAAATACGTAAGCCCGATACGCAGCACTGATTATTGTCATACAAACTCTTGCATCAGCTGTCTTGCACATGTAGATTTCCTGCTACCATTCGACCGTGTGCTGAACTGGTGCACCCAAAGTAAAAATCCGCTCTTCCTCGATCCGTCCGCTGGGAACAGACAAGGAGTCTATAATGAGTACGATCGTCGACCTTCCCACCGAAACCCCAGAGCAAGGCAGCAGCGCCTCGCACCAAGGGGAAAACACCTCAGCTCCGGAGACCTCTTTGCGCGAAGCGACCCAGACATGGATCCGCGAGGCAATCCTCTCCGGGCGGTATCAGGGAGGCGAGAAACTCATCGAGCGGGAGCTGAGCGAAATGACCGGCGCCAGTCGATCAGTTCTGCGTGAGGCGTTGTCGCACCTCGAAGCTCGAGGCTTGATTGTAAGACAATCCTTCCGTGGCTATACGGTTGCCAAACTCTCTACGCGCAGCATCTTCGAGATATTTGAACTCCGCGCCTCTGTCGAAACACTCGCAGCCGAGTTGTTCGCCGAACGCGCCAGCGATCAAGAGGTTGAAGATATCGGCATCGCATTCGAAGCAATCGAAGCGGGCATTCACGCCAACGACCTCAAAAAGATCCGAACCGCAAAAGATCAGTTTTTCGGCGTCCTGTTCGCAGGGTGCCGCAATAGCGAAATCCGGCGTGCGCTGGAGAACGTTATTGATCGCATCTCTTATCTGCGCTCGCAGCTGATGAGCGACCCGCGGCGGCGGCAAGATTCACTGGTGGAGATGCGTCTCTTGGCCGAGGCCCTGCAAGACAGAAACCGCGTGGAAGCCCGTGCCGCATCTCTGGCACACTTGGAATCAGCGCGCGACGCACTGGTTAACCAGCTGTCTGTTGCTGCCAATACCAAGGTCGCAAAGGCTATTACAAAGGTACCGCGAAAAAGCTGATCAGACGCGTGTGCGCAGAGCTCGGCCTTCAACAGGATCGTCAAGGCCTGCGCGCTCTTACAGTATGCAATATGGACGCCTCCCCCAGGTCCACGTAAGGAGTATATTGGATATCAGTCGCTGAAACGGGGGCAACATGGTGGAGCGTCTCACACAAGACCCGCATTCGTTGCGCGCGCCGCGCGAAAAAGTGCTTGAGGTCGCGATCGGCCGTGTCGTGCGCAGCTATCGCAAATCCCAAGGCACCACAGTGGCCGAGCTTTCGGAAACAACCGGCCTGTCCATCGGCATGCTGTCAAAGATCGAGAACGGCAACACCTCCCCTTCCCTTTCAACGCTCCAGACGCTGGCCAATGCACTTTCGGTTCCGATCACCTCTCTCTTTCGGCAATATGAAGAGCGTCGCGAAGCCGTGTTCACCAAATCAGGCGAAGGTGTAGAAACAGAGCGGGCCGGAACCCGCGCCGGGCATCAGTACAATTTACTTGGCCATATCGGCAGCAATTCCAGCGGTGTCATCGTTGAACCCTACCTGATCGAACTGACCTCCGAGAGCGATACATTTGATACCTTTCAACACGGCGGCATTGAGACGATCTACATGCTGGAAGGCGCCGTAGAGTATCGTCACGGTGCCGATGTCTATTCTCTAAGGCCGGGCGACACGCTGTTCTTTGACGCGGACGCACCACATGGTCCGGAAGAACTGACCGAGTTGCCAGCCAGGTACCTTTCGATCATCTCCTATCCTCAGAAAGCGAACAGATCGTAACAGCCCTGGCAACTGGTCCGCTTCGCCGCCGTTGTAACGCCACAGCGAACACGCAGACCCTCTCACTCTGCTGACAGGACAGGCTTTACCAGCAGCAGGATGTTTCCTGCAGTGAAAATTTAATTCTTCTCAGTTGAGGGGTCTTTGGTTCAATGCTACCGTCTGAGTCGCGTGCCCTGACAAAGAGGGCGTAGATGAGGACTTCGTTATGTGCGGAATTGTGGGTCTATTCCTGAAAGATAAAAGCCTGGAGCCAAAGCTGGGCGACCTGCTGACTGATATGCTGATCACCATGACTGATCGCGGCCCCGACAGTGCCGGGATCGCCATCTACGGCGATGAAGCGAACGGAAAGATGAAGCTGACAGTTCAGTCAGATACGCCAGAGCTTGATTTTGTGGGCCTAGATGACGCGTTAAGCAAAGCCTTGGGCGCTTCGGTCAGCGTCTTGGTGCGCTCGACCCATGCCGTTCTCAACATCCCGGCGGACAGCGTTGCCCGGGTACGCGACATCATAACCGATTTGAGACCAGGTATCCGTGTGATGAGCCGCGGCGAAACGCTGGAAATCTATAAAGAGGTGGGTCTGCCCAAAGACGTTGCCGACCGCTTCGGCCTCGCCAACATGCACGGCACGCACGGGATCGGCCACACCCGCATGGCAACCGAATCCGCCGTCACCACCATGGGCGCGCACCCTTTCAACACGGGCGACGATCAATGCCTTGTGCACAATGGCTCGCTGTCGAACCATAACTCCCTGCGTCGCAAGCTGCGCCGCGAAGGCATTCATATCGAAACAGAGAACGACACCGAAGTGGGTGCCGCCTATCTGACATGGAAAATGCGCGAAGGCGCGAGTCTGGGTGAAGCACTGGAAAGCTCTCTGGACGATCTCGACGGATTCTTCACTTTCGTTGTAGGCACCAAGGACGGCTTTGGCGTGGTCCGCGACCCGATCGCCTGCAAACCTGCGGTTATGGCGGAAACCGCTCAATATGTGGCCTTCGGCTCGGAGTACCGCGCGCTGGTCAACCTGCCGGGTATCGAAACAGCGCGCGTATGGGAACCAGAACCCGCGACCGTCTATTTCTGGAGCCATACAACAGCCCCGACAACGACTGAAAAGGCAGCCTGAGATGCAAACAATCGACATGGCCAAGGTCTCCCTTCGTGACATGAACAAGGCACTGCATGCACAGGCCGCAACCACAAACCAGACCACATGGGAAATTGTGAATCCAAAAGGCAGCCATGCGATCGCCTGTGGGCTTGATGCGCCCATAGACGTCACCGTCAGAGGGTCCACCGGCTACTATTGTGCAGGTATGAACCAACAGGCAACGATCAACATTGACGGCTCAGCCGGACCGGGCGTGGCCGAGAACATGATGTCCGGCAAAGTGGTGATCGAAGGCGACGCCTCTCAATACGCCGGGGCAACAGGGCATGGCGGTTTGCTGGTGATCAAGGGCAATGCTTCGTCGCGTTGCGGCATTTCGATGAAGGGTATCGACATCGTCGTACACGGTAACATCGGCCATATGAGCGCCTTCATGGCGCAATCGGGCAATCTTGTGGTCTGCGGCGACGCTGGCGACGCACTTGGCGACAGTTGCTATGAAGCGCGCCTTTTTGTGCGTGGCAACGTAAAATCACTGGGCGCCGACTGTGAGAAAAAGGAGATGCGGCCAGAGCATATCGAGCTTCTGACGCTGCTTCTGGAACAGGCGGGATGCGATGCCAAACCTGAAGAGTTCACGCGCTACGGCTCTGCACGGAACCTCTATAATTTCGATATTGATAACGCGGCTGCGTATTAAGGGTCTCAGGATATGAATTCACACGATAGCAAGGGGATCCCCCACACAACGCCGCGCCAATCCGCAACGTTCAGTCAGGATATCAACTCTGACATCCGACGTGCTGCGGCGACCGGCATTTACGACATCCGGGGAGGCGGTGCGAAACGCAAGGTGCCATCCTTTGATGACCTGCTTTTTCTGGGGGCCTCCATCTCGCGCTATCCACTCGAAGGGTATCGCGAGAAATGCGAAACCTCAGTAACCATCGGTGGCCTTCACGCAGAAAACCCCATTGAGCTGGACATCCCCATCACCATCGCAGGCATGTCGTTCGGTGCCTTGTCCGGCCCGGCCAAAGAGGCACTGGGGCGCGGAGCCTCTGCCGCCGGGACATCTACCACAACAGGGGACGGAGGCATGACCGCCGAGGAGCGTGGCCACTCCGACAAGCTTGTCTATCAGTACCTGCCGTCGCGTTACGGCATGAATCCAAACGATCTCCGAAAGGCGGACGCGATCGAGATTGTTGTAGGCCAGGGCGCGAAGCCAGGCGGCGGCGGTATGCTACTGGGGCAGAAGATCTCGGACCGCGTGGCGGAGATGCGCAACCTGCCCAAGGGGATCGACCAACGCTCTGCGTGTCGTCATCCTGACTGGACCGGGCCGGACGATCTTGAAATCAAGATCCTCGAACTGCGCGAAATCACCGGCTGGAAAGGCCCAATCTACGTCAAGGGCGCCGGGCGCGCCCCTTTTTTGAGTACACCCTTTCGCAA
>NZ_JAAWWD010000099.1 GCF_021404545.1 Aestuariivita sp. | reverse complement strand
CTGGCTGTGTCCGGGCTTCAGCCCCCTGTGCCGCCGCCAGAAAACACTGAACGTGAGCCTGCCCTATCGTGGCGGCACTGGCCCGCTGAAGCCGCAAAGGCTGGCCCATCTATTACCGGCAGTGCATTTTCGAAGAAAATGTCACGAGAGGCATCGCCCCTTTGATGACCCACGGTGCGATCAAGGCATGGGCACCAAGGCCCGCGATGAAAGTCTGTGTCCCCCATGATCCGAAAGGCGCATCCATGACCAGCCGCGCGCCTGGCTGTGACCACCCACGCTGGCGGGTCAGGTTGGTTTTGACGGAAGTTTCATCCACTGCCCGGCAGGGTATTGCGCAGCAATGCACGAGAGGGAATAAGGACAACACGATCTGGCCGGGCCGAGACGGCAGGCAAGCGGTGTTTGACCCAATGGTCGCGTTGTTTCTTTACCCTCGCGCGGCGTCGTTCAGTCGCGACCAACGTCTTTTTTTTGTACGTGAAGCCGAGCTTGCGCAGGAACCGGCCGATCGCATCGGGGTGCGCCTGAACGCCGGGCGCATCCGCCAGCGCACCGGCCAGTTCGGGCATGGTCATGTCGCCGTCCTGATCAATCAACTCGATCAGAAAGGAGCGATGTGGATCAAGCTTGCCCTTGCCGCGAGGACGGCCCTGCGGCGCAGCTCTGGCCTGTCCCGTGCGCCGGATCGCAAGACCCCAACGCGCTCCGGTGGCGGGTGAAAGCTTCAATCGCAACGCTGCCGCGCGCCCGCTTAACCCTTCCTCAATCAACTTCCGAAACCGCGCTCGCAGCGCATCCGGCAAAGGTGCTGACATGATCCATCCTCCCAAACAGGATGAATCACAAATCAAGGCCAAAGGGAATCCCTAACAATTCAGGTTTTGAGCCGGATGCTTTAAACGCCGGATTTGGCGCAAGATACACATTGGCATCGACGAGGAAACGCTGGAAGTTCGCGCCGTCGAAGTACCACCCGCAACCTTGGCCCCCCCCGGCGAGGTTTTTTGAAAA